>NZ_JAYFQK010000034.1:0-7405 GCF_034927245.1 Desulfitobacterium sp. | reverse complement strand
TGCCGTAATCAGCTTAAGTGATTTGCTCACCCCGTGGGATGTTATTCTTAAGAGGGTTCGTTTTGCCGCGGAGGCTGATTTTGTGCTGGCTATCTATAATCCCAAAAGCAAGGGACGTCAAGAGCAGATTGAAGAGATCCGTAAACTTCTTTTAGAGATTCGCTCACCGGAGACACCGGTGGGAATCGTTCGTGAAGCACTAAGGGGAGAAACGCCGCAAGTGACTATCTCAACCTTAGAGGGGTTCACACGTCAGCCGATTGATATGTTAACGACGGTGATTATCGGAAGTTCGCAGACACGCGTCATCGGTTCGTATATGGTTACTCCACGAGGGTATGTGCTATGAACCTCTTAGTCCTTGCCGGAACTGAGGATGGCCGATGTTTAGCAAGTGAACTTGAGTCCCGGGGGCACCGGGTTTGGGTTTCAACGCTGACGGAATATGGGGCGCAGATAGCCATGGCCCAAGGATTGCGCACCCGTTATGGAGCGCTGGATGAGGAGGAACTTCTAGGCCTTTTGCAGCAGAATCTAATCACGGCTTTGATCGATGCAACCCACCCTTATGCGGAGCAGGTTCATGAGCTGGCCCGGAAGGTCTGCGGGAAGGCGGGAATTCCGTATCTTCGCTGGGAGAGACCCCAAATCATCAATGATGATTCCCCGCTCATCCATTGGGCTGCGGGATTAGAGGCGGCAGGAAAGTTAGCTTGCCGATTGGGAAAGCGAATTTTCTTAAGCACGGGGAGCAAGAACTTAAAGGATTGGTTGAATATCCCCGGATTTAAGGAGAGAGAGGTTTTTGTCAGGGTTTTACCCAAGTCAGAGGTTTTGCATGAATGTGAAGCGCTCGGCTTCCAACCGAGCCGCATTATTGCTGCCCAGGGACCTTTTACGCAACGCTTTAATGAAGCGCTTTGGGAGCAGCTGAAGATTGATGTCGTAATTACGAAGGAAAGCGGAAAAATCGGTGGAACAGAAGAAAAGGTTAAGGCCTGTCTTAAACTGGGGATTCCTATCATTGTTTTAAAGCGTCCTCAAAGTGAGAAAGCTACGCCTGTAGAAACAATGGGGGAATTTTTGAAAAGGGTGGAGGATTTAACATGAAAACCGGAATAATTCTTCTTGGGCATGGCAGCCGTCGGAAAGAGGCTAATGAAAGTTTAATCGAAGTGGCACAAAAAGTAGAAAAGATTTTGGATTATGAAGTTACCCCGGCATTTATGGCCCATTGGAAACCGAGTTTGCCTGATGCCGTTTTGGCAAAAGTGGAGACTGGGGCTCAAAAAATAATTATCATGCCCTTGTTCCTTTTTCGAGGGATGCATGTGACGGTTGATATCCATAATGAGATTCAGGAAATTCAAAATAAACACCCTGAGGTCGAAATTATTTTTACTTCTGAGTTGGGTGCGGATGATTCAATTGCTTTCTTAGCGAGTTCAAGAATTAAGGAGGCTTTGGCATGAGCAATTTCCTAACCGATCCGGCGCAGATTGAAAGGGACAGCATGGCTTTTATTCATCAGAATCTGCATCGTGTGTGGAACGCTCAAGAGCTTAAGGTCGTTGAACGCTTGATTCATACGAGCGGTGATCTGGGACTGGAGCCTGAAATCGCGATTCATGAACATGCTGTTGAAGCAGGCCTCCACGCCTTAAAACACGGGGCCTCCGTGATTACGGATGTGGAAATGGTACGGGCGGGAATAGCCAAAAAAGCGCTGGCCGAACTTGGCGGAAGTGCGGAATGCTTTTTAGGAGACCCTCGCATTCCTGAGAAAGCGGCTGAATGGGGGTTTACGCGGACGATGACAGCTCTTCGCCTGAACAAAGAACGTTTGCAGGGATCAATTGTCGCTGTGGGCAATGCTCCAACGGCTTTGGTCGAAGTCTTAAAGCTTGCCGAAGACCCGAAATATCGTCCGGCGTTAATTGTGGGGATTCCTGTCGGGTTTGTAGGGGCAAAGGAATCAAAGGATTCGCTTTGGCAAAAACAAGAATACCCCTCGATTACGGTTCTGGGTACCCGCGGTGGGAGTCCGATGGCAGCATCGGTTGTGAATGCGTTAATTTACTTAGCCGTAGGAAGAACGCTGTAACATTTGCAGAATCAACATGGGCGGTTAGACTTTTGGGAGGTGATACAGATGAATAAGCAACAGGATACAGCACGTCTGATGATTCAAGGAACGTCATCAAATGTGGGTAAAAGCGTTTTGGCCGCAGCCTTCTGTCGGATCTTTTATCAGGAAGGGTATAAAGTCAGCCCGTTTAAAGCACAAAACATGGCGCTCAACTCTTTTATTACGACTTCCGGGGAAGAGATGGGGCGAGCTCAAGTGGTACAAGCCCAAGCAGCCGGAGTAGAGCCGGAGGTACGGATGAATCCGATCCTGCTTAAACCGACAGGTCATACCGGTTCACAGGTTGTGATCATGGGAAAGGCACAGGGGACGATGTCGGCTTCCGATTACCATGGGGAATATCAGAGACAGACCTGGCCTGTCGTCCAAAAAGCTTTGCATGAATTGCTTAAGGAAAATGAAGTTGTCATTATCGAAGGGGCGGGAAGTCCGGCTGAAGTTAATCTTAAAAAAAATGATATCGTCAATATGAGGGTAGCGCTCGAAGGACAAGTCCCCGTACTGCTTGTCGCAGATATTGATCGGGGAGGGGCTCTTGCCTCTGTTGTAGGTACTCTGGAACTATTGGAGCCGCAAGAGAGAGAACTGGTCCGTGGAATTATCCTTAACAAGTTCCGCGGGGATATCACGCTTCTTCAGCCGGCACTCGATTTCTTAGAAGAAAAAACAGGAATCCCTGTGGTTGGCGTTGTTCCGTATTTTGATCACTTCAGGATTCCGGAAGAAGATTCGGTGGTCTTAGAAGAACGGGGAACGGAGAAAGAGAAAGCCGAAAAAGGCAAAGCTGATTCTTCTGCGCTATCTCCTCAAAATTGCTTAGATATTGCGGTTATCCGTTTGCCTTATCTTTCAAATTTTACGGATTTCGATCCCTTAGAGGATGAGCCGGATGTTCGGCTGCGTTACGTCAAAAGTGTTGAGGAATGGGGAAATCCGGATCTGGTTGTTGTACCGGGAAGCAAGAATACGCTGGCTGATCTGCGATTCCTTTGGGAGAGCGGATTAGGAGAAAAAATCAAAGCGTATTGGCAGTCAGAATCCCCCCTGATCGGGATTTGCGGGGGATATCAGATGCTCGGAGGGGTCGTCCGCGATCCGTATCATACGGAATCGGATCTGGAGGAAATTAAGGGGCTCGGTATCCTTCCCCTTGAGACGGAATTTGCCTTAGAGAAACATACCGTACAAAGCCGTGGGACTGTGATTTCCGATGATCTCTTCCTGCAAAAATGCAGAGGAGAAGAAATTCAAGGATACGAAATCCATATGGGGCGTTCTGTTTCAGCGGGTGATCCACTGTTTATGATTCAGGGTCAAGGTACAACGTACGGGGACGGCGTTCAGGCAGGAAGCGCTATGGGAACGTATTTACACGGACTTTTTGATAATGATTCGTTGCGGAGTGCTCTTCTCGAATGGCTTTGGGAAAGACGCGGCATAAAACGGGCCTATAGTGGGTCTCCTTCTCAAGCCGCGATTCGGGAACAGGCGTTTAATGAACTTGCCGAGCTCGTCCGCAAAAGTATAGATTTGAGAAAGGTGCGGCAGATTATGGGACTTGAAAGTGGGGGTTCCGAGTGATCATGCCATCACCGCGGCTTTTTTTGTCCGGATTTTTGCTGGATCAGATTGTGGGGGACCCTCAAGGTTGGCCCCATCCGGTTATAGGGATGGGAAAAGTCATTTCCTGGGCGGAGAAGAAATTGAATTGCGGAACGAACCGGGCCAAAAGGCGCAATGGGGCACTCCTTACGCTTCTTCTGGTGGGCGGCAGCTTTATTCTTACGGCATCAATCATCGCGGGTGCAGCTTATCTTCATCCCCGGCTGGGAGTATTGGCGGAAGTTATCCTTATGAGTCTAACCCTTGCCGGGAAGTCCTTGCCGAAGGCCGGGAGTACGATTCTGAAGCCTTTGCAGCGGGGAGATCTTCCCGAGGCCCGGGAGAAGATCGGCTGGTTTGTCAGCAGGGATACCCGTAATTTATCTGAAGCGGAGGTTGTTCGCGCAACGGTAGAAACGCTAGCGGAGAATTATGTGGACGGAATTCTGTCGCCGCTTTTTTATATGGCGATTGGTGGGGCACCTCTGGCAATGGCGTTTAAAGCCGTGAGTACATTGGATTCAATGATCGGTTACAAGAATGAGCGCTATCAGGATTTTGGCTGGTTTGCGGCGCGCACGGATGATTGGGCGAATTATATTCCGGCCCGTTTGTCCGTTATTTTTCTGCTCGGCGCGGGCGGGTTAATGAAGCTGTCTGTCAAACAGGGCTATCAGATTTGGAAACGGGATGCTTCGGCCCATCCAAGCCCAAACGGGGGTAATCCGGAAAGTGTAACAGCAGGGCTGCTGGGAATTCAGCTGGGGGGAGTCAACATCTATCATGGTGAAGTCCATCATCGGGCGGAAATGGGAGATCCCTTGCATCCGTTAACCTGGAGAGATATCCTGGCGTGCGGGCGTCTTATTCGTATAGCCACCTGGCTGTCTTTCACGGTCTTATTGTTAGCACTCATTGCCGTAAATTCATTTTGAACTTTAATCTTTAACTTTTAATCTTACGGAAAGAAGGATGGGCTCATGAATATTCCCCGTGTGGTAATTGCCGGAACGCATAGCGGTGTGGGTAAAACGACATTGGCAACGGGAATAATGTCCGTACTGACGCACAGAAAAAGGCCTGTACAAGGATATAAAATCGGACCGGATTATATTGATCCCTCTTTCCACGCTTTGGCCACAGGACGTCCTTCGCGAAATCTTGACCGTTGGCTGCTGGGGGAACACCTTGTTTCTCTATTTGCCGGAACTGCGGCAGGGCAATGGGCGGTTGTTGAAGGAGTCATGGGGCTTTTTGACGGGATGTCCGGGACTCCCGGTTTTGGAAGTACGGCCGATGTCGCCAAGCAATTAAAGGCTCCGGTAATCCTTGTTGTTGACGCCATTAATATGTCGCGAAGTGTTGCCGCACTGGTTCATGGTTTTTGTACCTTCGATCCCGGGGTTAATATCCAAGGGATTATTTTAAACCGGGTCAAATCCAAGGCCCAAGAAACCCTATTAAAAGAAGCTTTGGCTGAGATTCAAATTCCCGTATTAGGGGCGGTCCCTAAGGAAGAATCTTTGAAATTGCCGGAACGACATTTGGGTTTAGTTCCTTCCCAGGAGAGAAAATATCAGGACTCTTTTTGGGAAGACCTTGAGAGGGTCATAACAACCTATATTGATCTTGAACGGCTTGAGCAGATTATGCAAAGGGCAGAAGATTTCCCGGATTTATCGGATTTCCCGGACTTCCCGGACTTCCCGGATTTATCCGCCGACTCCGCTGAAATTCAAGGGCTTACCGGGGAAAAGGGGAGCACTGAAACAGGCAGCCGAAGCGGGGGACTGAGGCTTGGGGTTGCTCGCGATGAAGCGTTCACCTTTTATTACGAAGATGCCTTGGAAGAGATCCAAAGGAGCGGATTTCAACTCATCCCTTTTAGCCCTTTGCACGATTCAGAGCTGCCTAAAGATTTAGACGCGGTTTTCCTGGGCGGCGGATTTCCGGAACTGCACCTTGAGGGGTTAAGCCAAAATCGTTCTTTCCTTCATTCCCTTAATCTATTTGCACAAAGCGGCAAAGGAATTTATGCTGAGTGTGGGGGATACATCTACCTCGGCCAGGCGATAACCGATTTTGAAGGCCGGCGTTTTCCTATGGCGTCATTAATTCCGCTAGAAGCAGAGATGAGACCGAAATTGCAAGGCATGGGTTACCGGGCGGGGGTCATGACACAGGATAGTTTCTTGGGTCTTAAAGGAACAACTGTCCATGGCCATGAATTTCATTATTCCCATGTTCAGTTTAAAGAAGAAATGAGGGAAGAACACTCGGCCTTGCAGTTATTTAAAAATGGACAATTAATGCGGCCGGAGGGTTATGCTCAGAAAAATATCTTCGGATCTTATCTCCATTTAAACTTTGCGGGCCACCCGGAACTCCTAAAGCATTGGGCGGGCTGGATCCGGAGTGAAGGAGACAAAGCATGATTCGGGTATATACCGGTGATGGGAAAGGCAAGACGACTTCCGCTTTGGGTACGGCGCTAACCGCATATTCAAAGGGGACGGAGGTTTTAATCCTGCAATTTCTTAAAGGGAGTACCTATATGGGCGAGCTCTATGGTTTAAACCGTCTGGGAATACCGATTATCCAATTTGGGATAGGATGTAAATGGTCCGGCATGATTCGCACAGGGATAAGGCATTGCACAGGGTGTGGAGAATGCTTCCGCCAGAATCGCGACCCGGAGCTTGTGCTTCCTCTTATGGATGAGGGGTTATCCTTTCTTCAAGAGCAGGTGCGGAAGGAGCAATATGGGTTGATCGTTTTAGATGAGGTAAGTCATGCGTTGAATCGCGGCTTCTTATCCCATGAAAAGCTTCTAAGCATTCTTCATTCCGCCCCTGCCATCGATTGGGTTTTAACGGGGCGCAACTTTCCGAAGGAGTGGCTGGATGGGGTTGACGAATGGTGGGAATTAAAAGCGCTGAAACATCCCTTTCAGGAAGGTATTCGGAGCCGTAGGGGGATTGAATATTAATGGATACATATTCCGGCTGGGCTCGTTGTCCGGGAACATGCGGTGAATGGATTCAGGGAGCAAAAGAGGGAACTCCTTTTTTAATCGACTGTCCCGTTGATCGCTATGTCGAGGTTGAGGCATCTTTGGTAAAAGTTCAGGGCGGCCAAGGCTTAACCCCAAAACGGGGGAATTGGCAGCTCTCAAGCCAAAAAACAAAAACGGCAAAAGCGTTAAATCTTTTGGCCAAACAATTTGATATTCAGAGCAGGGGAAAGGTGAATTTTCACTCCGAGCTTCCGGTCGGCAAGGGTATGGCAAGTTCGACGGCTGATCTCTCGGCGGCAATGGCTGCGGTCCTTAGTTCTCTCAAAATTCCTTGGACCCCTCAGGATCTTGTCCGTATTGCCTTGGCCATTGAGCCCTCAGATCCGGTGATGTTTCCGGGGGTAACGGAAATAGCCCATCAAGATGGAAAATATGTCCGGGAGCTGGGAAACAATGTTCCGGCTATGCTGCTGGTTCTTGATTGGGGCGGAACGCTTGATACACAACGTTTTAATGCCCGAGCCGATCTGCTGGAACATTACCGGAGGCATGAAGCTCTGATTAAAAAAGCCCTGGCCATTTTTTATGAAGGTATTGACCGTTCTGACTTGGAAAAAATGGCTTATGCCGGTACAATC
>NZ_JAYFQK010000058.1:0-19454 GCF_034927245.1 Desulfitobacterium sp. | reverse complement strand
AATTTAATCAAGATCTGGTGATAATGCCGGAGGGGTTCCACCCGTTTCCATCTCGAACACGGAAGTTAAGACCTCCAGGGCCGATGATACTTGGACTGCAGAGTCCTGGGAAAGTAGGTCATCGCCAGGTAAGAACGAAGGACCTTCTGAATAAGACGGTCTCTTTGCTTTTTGCTGCGCAAAAGCTTAGATAGGCAAGCTGCTCTGGGGTCGGTAAGAAAACCATCCAACGAAAGGCTCATCCGCCTTTCGTATCCTCAGGTAAGCGGAAGGAGAATACTTATAAATGTTAAATGACTATGAAAAAGAAATTGTATCTTTGATGAAGGAAAACTTACAATTGATGGATAATGCACTTGATTCTTTGGAAGATTCAAAAACGGAAGTAGAAAAGCAAAGAAATTTAAAGGGTATAAAAAATGGAATTGAAAACTTTAATAAGACCCTAGAAGCCTTTAACCCAGCTAATCAAGCATAATTTACTTAGACCTTTTGCCTAATAATATTACAAACCTAATGCGTTAACTGTATGAAATCTCTGTCTATAGAACCGCCGAAATCGTATGATTCGTGCGGTTTTTGTACGTAATTGAACAGATCTGTTATATAAGGAAAGGGCCGTGAAGAAACTAAAGTTTCAACACGGCCCTTTCTATAAAATTATTTTACTACTTCATTGGATTTGTCTGCGCTCCATCCTAAATCAAAGCCATCCATACCAAAGCCAAAATTCAAGCTTTTGGTGTTGATACCATAGGCGTTAAGCAAGGAGTCTACTTGACCAGCTGTTTGTCCGGTATAACAGTAAACAACTACTGTTTTATCTTTGCCATTTGTTTTAATAGAATCGAGTTGTTTCGCAATTTCTGGCCCATAAGGAACATTTACAGCACCTTTGATGTGCCCTTTAGCAAAATCTTCAGCCTTGCGGACATCGACAATGTAATATTTGTCAGGTTCTTTAGCTAGAGCATCTTTCATAGCAGGAAGATCAATTTTATAGGAGTCTTTGACTGTAGAGCCGATAGCTGAAAAATATTGAATTACTGCATTGTCAATTGCTTTATTCGGACTAGTTACTACAGGAGCATCCGGCATTGGAGTTGCTTCAGTTACAGTTGGGAACTTCTTTCCAAGCCAGCCTCTGTTTTCAAATCCTTTTGTACTTGTTCCCATACCGGAGTTTAAAGAGACTGTCTTAATTCCAGCCGCATTGAGAAGAGAATCGGCTTGACCGGCGGTTTGTCCTGTATAGCAAGCGACAACCGCAGTTTTATCTTTGGCAGCTGCACGCATTTTATCAAGGTTCTTAGCGATCTCAGGACCATAAGGCACGTTGATTGCTCCCTTGATATGTCCTTTAGCATAGTCTTCAGCTTTACGAATATCAAATACTACGTATTTATCAGGATTTTTATCGAGTTCATCCTTTAATTCTTGTTCACTAATTTTATAGGAATTCTTGACAGTTGTACCAATATTGCCGAAGTAAGTTTCAATAGACCCTTTAATCGCTTTTGAGGAGTCTTCTGCAGCAGTAGATGCATTTTGTGTCTGTGGAGTCTGAGGAGTCGTTGTCGGCTGTGCCTGACCGCAGCCTGTAAGAACAAGACCGGCAATAAGGAGGTTGGATAACAGGAGAGATAACTTTCTTTTTTGCATATAACCCATCCTTTCAATTCTTACTATTCTAAGTTAGTGTCAGCTACTTAGAATCTATAAATAAAATGTTCAACAAATTGTGAAAAACACCTCTATCACATCTCATAAAGCTTTGTTATATGCCTATAAAACTAAACTATAAGCAATGTGCAGGAGAGAATATGAACTTTAAAGAATCCCTTACATGAAAATCGTAACTGTTAACAGTGGATTTTTTATGCTTCAACTTTTAAGTGAGTAATTATCACTAAAAATAAGCTTATTCTTAGCAAATTCGACATGTTTTTTAAAAAATAACATGTTTGAATAAAAATATTAAAGGAGGTTGGACATTTTGAAAGCTAAGTCGGTATCAATGGGGTCTAAAGGTATCACTATTACTATTCTCTTGCTGCTTGGTTTTGTAACGTTATTTTTCACCGGCTGTAGTAATAGTCAAACAACAGGAGGACAAGATCCGCCGAAGGTTAACCTCAGCCAAGAAAATAACGCCAATCAGAATGCTGGTAATTTAATTCCTGATACTGCTAAAATATCTGCTGATGAAGTAGAAGCTGCAGTTAATGAAAATAAGGGCTGGCAACTGATTGATGTCAGAGAATCCAGAGAATTTGCCGCGGGCCATATAAAATTGGCAGTGAATAGGCCCTTAGGTGACCTTGAGAAAAAGATTACCCAAATTAGTAAGGACAAAGAAATAGTATTGATTGATCTTAATGGGACCCGCTCAGAGTCAGCATATCAGATCTTAGTAAAGAATGGTTATGACAAAAACAAAATTAAAGTCTTAAATGGCGGAATGCTTTATTGGAGTGGAGCTGTCGGCAGTGCGGGAAGCAGCAGTGTTGAATCTAGTAATAGTGCTAACAATAACAGCAACGGAACCGGTTCTGCGGCACCAAAACCGGAAGTTCAAGAAATGGTCGGGGGATGTTAAGCGCTCTAATAGTTGTTTTAATGGTTTAATTAATCGTGAATGGAGGGAAAAGTATGAAACGAAGAAATTTCATAAAGGGTATGCTTTATGGAACAGGCGGTACAATGGCCCTTATGGGTGGTTTGGGAACATTTAGCAAAATGGATACACTCAAGGCTGAAGCTATTAATACCGATACCACTGTATTTTCTTCATGTGAAATATGTAGAAACCAATGTCCGATTGCCGTTAAGGTCAAAGACGGTAAAGTTGTCAAGATTGAAGGTAATCCCAATGACACAGCTTTCGGTGGTGTAATTTGCGCTAGGGGAAATGCAGGTCCTTCGCTGCTTTATGACCCACAGCGAATTAAAAAGCCGATGATTCGTACCGGCGAACGGGGTGACGGTAAATTTAAAGAAGTGAGCTGGGACGAAGCATACACCTATATAGCAGACAAATTGTATAACATAAAGGATCAATTTGGGGGCGAATCAATTGCTTTAGCCAGCCGCAAAGGTCCCCATGATTGGTTTTTCCGGTCAATCGGTAAAGCAATGGGTTCCCCTAATTATTTTTCTCATGAAGCTACTTGCCCAATGACGCGTAATGTTGCCTTAGATACTACTTTCGGAACTGAAGCGATTGCCGCCGATTATGGAAATGCGAAATATATTATTTCTGTTGGCCGAAACTGGTTTGAGGGAATTCAAGTCGCTCAAACAAGAGCTGTATCTAAAGCACTGAACAATGGGGCTAAGCTTGTAGTGCTTGATCCGCGTTTTAGTGTTACTGCATCAAAAGGGGAATGGCTTCCTATAAAAGGTGCCTCTGATTTGGCCTTCGTTATGGCTATGGCTAATATCATGATCAATGAAAATCTGTACGATCATGATTTTATTGCTCAATATACAGTGGGCTTTGATAAATGGGCAGAAGCTATAAAAGATAAGACTCCTGAGTGGGCAGAGAAGGAGACCGGTATTTCCCAAGATAAAATCATTCGGATAACCCGTGAGTTTGCTGCGGCAAAACCAAAAGCAATCTTAGACTTTGGCTGGCGGACTGCATATACTTCCAATGACTATCAGCTCCGCCGTGCAATAATGATTGTCAATATGATGGTTGGAAACTTTGAAGTTCCAGGTGGATACTATCATAACAAAGGTGCTGCTGTCTTAAAGAGGTTCCCTGAGCAGGCGGCTTACGTTAAGGCGTTAGGAGGTATAAAACAACCTAGTTTCCCAACGGCTTCTAAGGGGAGGATTGACGGTACCGGAGTTAAAGGAACACCCGGACAAATCTTTTCTGCTTACGATGGAGCCGTTGGACAAATTACAGAGAGTATTTTAACAGAGCAGCCATATCCGATTAAGGCTTGGCTTGTACATCGTTTTAATCCCTATATTTCAAATACTGACAGTTCGAGGACTATAGAGGCGTTTAAAAAGCTCGACCTTTTAGTAACATGTGATGTATATATGACAGACACTGCCTATTATTCTGATGTTGTATTACCCGAATGCACTTATTTAGAGCGTTATGAACCTATTTTTGATATGTCCGGATTGACTCCAAAATTTGTTCTAAGACAACCTGCAGTTCCCCTTGTCTATTCAGATACAAAACCTTATTGGCAGATTTATAAAGAACTTGGGGAAAAAATGGGTTTGGGCGACTATTTTGCATTCACGGATATGGAAGATTATTTAACTCAACAACTCGCTCCCGCGGGTTTAACTCTTGATCAAATGAAAGAAAAAGGGGTATGGACTCCTCCAGGGATGAAACCGTTCTATGTACGTGCTAATGATCCCAAAGCTTCTTTAGACAACATCTTAGCAAATAAAAGTAAAAAGATTGAATTATTCTCTGAGGAAGCTGAAGAGGCTTTAAAAGAAGGTCTTCCAGTCTATGTGAGCCATCCGCAGCCGGAAGAGGGCAAGTTCCGCTTTGTCCAAGGTAAAGTAGCAGTCCACACAAACGCCGGAACAGCAAATATACCGGTACTTAATGAATTGATGCCCACGAATACACTGTGGATGAATCCTGCGAGCTGTACAAAACTCGGTTTAAAAAATGGCGATACAATAGTTGTTTCCTCTGGTAAATATGAACAAAAAGGTCAATTGAAAAGTACTGAAGGAATTCGGCCGGATACCGTTTTCTGTTACCATGGGTTCGGAAGAATATCACCTGAACTAAAAAGGGCCTTTGGTAAAGGTATTAATGATAATTATCTACTACCCAATGAAATTGGGGTAGTAGGCAACAACGTTACTTCTACAACCTTTGTTACGGTTCGAAAAGCTTAAAGAAAATTTTGATTGGCGAACTCGCTTCGCTTGATTATTCAGCGAGGAAAGGAGAGTTCATGAATAACAATAGTATTGCTGAAATTTATTTATCATTTGCAACTGTTTTTCATCGCCCAAAGCAGGATATCTCTGATCATTTAGAAGATTTGATTGATATCTGGGCAGAAGAAATTCCTGGAATAGAATGCTCAGTTCAAGAGTTGAGAACTTTTTGTTCACAATTCCCGCCGGGAGAAGAACGGTTGAATACACTATGGGAACACTATATTCCCCTTTTCGAGACCGGTGCGGTTGAAGCTTCTCCTTACGCTTCTGTATATTTTGAGGAAGACGGTTTAGTACTCGGCAAAGAAGCATTTAGTGTTAAACAGTTTTATGTTACATGTGGGTATGTAATGGGAGAATCCAAAGAACTTCCAGATCATCTCGCAGTTGAACTCGAGTTTTGTGCCTTACTCGCACGAAGCGGACAGTATAAAGAATTAAATAAATTTGAACAAAGACATTTAAATCCTTTTTTAAAACGTGTGCTACCACGGATAATAAATTCTAATCGTCCATTTTATGCAGGGGTAGCTGCTATTCTTGAAACTCGACAGTTAAATTTAGAGAAAGAGGGTGATTTTGTTGGCTAAGAAATATTCGATGGTTATTAATCTTGCGAGGTGTATAGGCTGTCAGGCTTGCACAGTCGCTTGTAAGTTCCAAAATAACGTCCCAGAAGGTCAATATAGAACAAAAACCCCCGCGAATGGAATCAAGGGAACCTATCCCGATATTTCTACGTATTTCATAAAAGAAGCCTGTCAAATGTGCCAAAATGCACCATGCGTCTCTGTTTGTCCGACAAAGGCATCTCATTATAATGAGGACGGGGTAGTCTTAATTGACATTAATAAGTGTGTAGGCTGTAAATATTGTATGACAGCCTGTCCCTATGATGCTCGTTTCCTTAACAAGGAAACAGGGGCGGCGGATAAGTGTACTTTCTGTTATGAAGCAAAGGTATCGCAAGGGGAAAAACCCGCCTGCGTTTCAACCTGCCTTGGCGGAGCATTAATGTTTGGTGATCTTAATGATCCGGCAAGTGATGTTTCAAAATTTCTAGCCAATCACAAAGGAGAAGTCCGTAAACCTGAGTTTGGCACACACCCAAATGTTTACTATATTTATGAAGGGGTGGTGAAATAAGATGGATGTAACCTGGGGAATTGGTGCAGAAGAAATTGCGTGGGGCGGTATGATTGCAATTTATTTATTCTTAGCCGGTGTCGCCGGTGGAGCCTTCTTAACTGCCTCTTTAACTGACCTTTTTAACAAGAATCAATATTCAAAGGTCATTCGATCCGGAGCCTATATCGCACCACTAACAATCATCTTTGGCTTATTGTTATTAGTTGTTGACTTGGGCAAACCATTTTCATTCTGGAAGCTTCTGTTGTATGTAAACTTTAAATCGGTAATGTCCATTGGTGTATTTATTATTTCGGTTTTCTCAGCGTTATCAGTCGTTTATGGTTTTTTGGTATGGCAAAAGTCTACAGCTGAAAGGAAGCTTCGGCAAACTTCCGCAAATGCGCAGGTCGCTGCAACTACCTCTAGCAAAGGTCTGCAAGCATTACGTAAACCTGTGGCTGCGGTAGGAGTTCTGTTCTCTATCGGAACAGCAACCTACACCGGTTTCTTACTCTCGGCTATCACAACAAATAATTTTTGGCACACTGCGTTTCTTGGGTTAGAGTCCATACCCTTTTTACCGATACTCTTCTTGGTATCTGCAACATCTACCGGTTTAGCGGCTACATTGATTGGAGCGGTTAAATGCTGTGATTTAACACCTTATAAGAAAATTGATATGGTATTGATTATCCTCGAGATCATTTTAATTAGCATTCTTTACTTAACTGCAGATCCTATCTTCTTCACCGGAAGTATGGCTACACTATTCTGGTTAGGGGTCGTTACAGTAGGCTTAATCGTTCCGCTATTTTTATCAATTTATGGTGTTAGCAAGCATAAGAATATTGTATTGCCGGTTTGTGGTATGGTTGTTATTGGGGGATTATGTTTACGTTATTTTGTTGTATTCACCGGACAATTGTTTTAAATGAAGATTATTTACCCTCATATTAAGAAAACGGGCGTATAGCCCGTTTTCTGTACAGTTTTATGTACCTTTTTAAGAGTATATTTAAACTCTTTCTTATAATCCAGCAGGAAAGGACACATAATTTGAAGAAATATAAAATTACGTAATTTATTAACAATGAAATAAGGAGGGAGGCTGTTGAAAGGCAACCCGGAGTTTTATAGCAGAAGACAATTCTTAAGTATAGGGAAGAAGGCTATCTTCGTGGTAGGGATCAGCAGTCTTTACCCAGTGGGTCGATTTTTAACGAGTAAAGATGAAAAATTAGTTGAGGCCCGTGTCGCCAGCAGAGAGATAAATATCAATAATAATTGGCAGCAAGTTAGTCAAACCCGTTTTTGGCTGAGGGAAGGAAATAATGGTGTAGAAGCCATATGGGCTAGTTGTACTCATTTGGGATGTGAAGTAAATTATGATCCGGAACAAGATCAATGGCTTTGCCCATGTCATGGAAGCCGATATAGTAAAGAAGGTCTACCCATACAGGGGCCGGCAATTAGTCCCTTGGCACGAGCTAATATAAAAGAGAAGAATGGATATTACATTTTGACACAACCGGCAGGAGGAGCCTAAGATGGGTAAGCCAGGATTTATCCAACATATTCGACCTCGTCAATTAAAATCTGGGACGCTCCAGTTAAGAAATACTTTTTGTTTAGGTGGATTTTCGTTCTTAGCTTTTATTTTATTAACAATAAGCGGGGTTCTCCTATTGTTTTTTTACTCACCGGGAGAAGCAGCTTTTTCCTCGCTTAGTGAGATTGACTCAGCACTTCCTTATGGCGGATTAATTCGTTCATTACATTTCTGGGCAGGCCAACTTATGGTCGTTAGTGTTTTTTTACATATGGTCCGAGTGGTATGGTCTAAGGCTTATAAACCTTTAAGAGAGCTTAATTGGGTTACCGGTGTTATGCTTTTTGTTTTAACCGTAGTATTGGATTATTCCGGATACTTGCTTAGAGGTGGGCAAGAGAGTGGGGCTGCGGCGTCCGTAGGCCAAACTCTGGTAAAGACATTACCGGGTGGACACTTCTTTTCCACTATTTTCTTTGGACAACCTTCGTCTCTTAATGGAAGTACGTTAAATGTTTTTGTCTGGCATGTTTTTATTTTAGCGGGAATAGCTGGATTTCTTCAGATATTTCACTTCTGGAGGATTCGAAAAGATGGCGGGGTGCGACCTTTGTAGAGGAGATGCTCTATGAAACAACAAAGAAATATATATGAAGAAAATAGTAATTCAGATATAAAGAAAACCCGGCTTCGCCGAGCCTTAGCGAAGGCAAAGCCGCTGGTTGCACTTATGCTGGAAAAAAGTATACCACCGAAGGTTATACTTTCTGACAGTATTAAAAAGGAATCCGGGAATTCGATTGATAATGAAAAAGTACCGCTTGAGGAGCTGCAGGTACGAGAAGCTATCAGTACCTTTCTTTGGCTCGGCTTTCTTTTTGTAATAACTATCCTTATTAAAGTCCATTTGGACAGTTCGCCGCATGCTGCGGCGATCGGTGTATCCAAGGCCCCATGGGTATTTGGCTCAATCCAATGGCTTTTGCAACGATTACCTGTTTGGTTAAGTGGTTGGTTTATACCCCTATTGTCCGGGGCTATCCTGTTAACCTTACCTTGGTGGGAGCTTAAAGTGGGTCAAAGGTGGGCAAGAATCATTTTCTTGATCCTGAGTTTTGTTTGGGTAGGACTTACCTTTTTATATTGGTTTCAGGACTGAAGGGAGATTTCTCAATCATGTCTAAACGTTTAAAGATTTTACTGGGGGTAGCGATTATATTTTGTTTTACGACGTTTTTATTAGCAGTAAGGTCATATAGCAAATCCTCCTGGCAGAATTGGCAAACGGAATTCTTCAAGGCCCAAATTACTCAATTAGAAAAAGAGTTGGCCAATACTAAAGGAGAAGAAGAAGGTAGTCTATTAAAACAGGAAATTAAAGAATGGCAGGACAAGAAACCGACTATACAGGAAATTCGATTATCTGACGGCAGTATTGAGCGGTGTACAACCTGTCATTTAGGAATAGAAGAAATTTCAAAGTCTCACCCAAGTGAAATGGGATGTACAGTTTGTCACGGAGGAAATGCTCAATCCGTAGATAAAAAAACAGCCCATGAAGGGATGTATGGTGAAGGCTACCCAGGAAAGTTAGATGTAGCACGGTTAAGTTGCGGAGGTGGTACTTCAGCAGCAGGGCAGTGCCATAGTGGAAATAAACATGCACTTGATAATCAGGTGGATTTAATGATGACGTCCTTAATGGCCGGCAAAGGGGGGGAACTCTCAATGACCCGTTATATGTATGGGTTAGACATCCCGCCTCATATACTGCTAAAGCCTGGTGAGGCAGCAAACGATTATGCATCACCTTTTGATCATCGTCCCGAGGAAGCCAAATTCCAGCAAAACTGCTTATCAGTTTGTCACCAATCTGAAGGAAAACTCCCCGGACTTGAAGTTCAGTCCAACGGGTGTTCCAGCTGCCATGTGCTGAGCAATAGCAAGCATACCTATGAGGGACAGGATGTCACGATTTCAAAGGAGAAAGCTGGGTATGGTAAGACACATCAATTAACGGTTCAAATTCCTTATACCCAATGTAATCAATGCCACAATCAAGGCGAATATAAACTCTATACGCTGGATTTTATTCCTCGTGCTGATTTAGAACGTGTTAATTCCTCACCATCACCGCACGACGAAAGTTTAGAGACGCGCTGGCAGAATGTGTATTCTCCCGGATTAGTTTTTACGAAATGTGAGGTCAATTTGGATTGTATTGACTGCCATACGCGAAAAGAAGTTATGGGGAACGGAGAAATGTACGTTTCCGAGTGGGATGCTTTACAACTACAATGTCAGGATTGTCATGGAACGAAAGATAGTCAGCCTAAGGAGTGGAAAATAACAGATAAATCCGATATTGCATGGGCGGAAGCACGCATCAATCCAAACTTTCCTCAACTCAAAATAGACGACATTATTTTGAATACCATAAAAGGGGAAGAATTGCCGTATGTTCGTTTGAAAAATAATCAATGGTATAGTTATCGTAAAACGAACGGAGAAAAATTCTTGATACCACAGGTTATGGATAGTAACTGTCTACAGAAACCCGATGAACAGTCAGCAGAAGATTGCCATAAATGCCATGATGTATCGAAGGATAAACCATCTTCGGGAGGAAGCAAATAATTATTAAAGAATACTCATATATGTTATATTGTAGTAAGTAAGAGAAATATTTACACTATAAAATAGGGTAAAGAGTAGGTGGACGGCTATGGATAGTTATCAATTTAAAGTATTTTGCACGGTGACTCGTACTCAGAGTTTTTCAAAAGCTGCTAAATTGTTACATATGAGTCAACCTGCGGTTAGTACGCACATTAAAAATATCGAGGAATATTATCAAGGACTACTTTTCGATCGAACCCCGCATGGCGTTATTTTAACCAAAGCAGGCGAAGTTTTTTATAACTATGCTCAAAAGATTCTTGACCTACATGATGAAATGGAGCAAGAATTGGAAAGCGTTATGCATAAAAAGACTCAACAGATAGTCGTTGGGGCCAGCACTACGATTGGTAACGTTTCTCTTCCTTGTTCAATTTATCTTTTTAAAGAAGAATTCCCTGAATTCTCGATTCGTCTAGAAATTGCCAATTCTGAGGAGGTTCTACGCAAAACGATGGCAAATGAGGTTGATATCGGAGTCTTTGAAGGGTTCCATGATACTCCGGAACTTAATGCAATACCTGTGACTTCTGATGAATTAGTCCTTATCGCATCTTCATACCATTCAAAAGACGAAGAAATTATATCGATAGAGAACTTTTTAAAAAAACCGCTTATTCTACGGGAGGACGGTTCCGGCACGCGGAAAATTTTAGCTACTGCTTTAGCAGAGCATGGTCATAGTATAAATGACCTTAATGTTATTACAGAAATGACGACGATTGATGCGATTAAATCCGCCGTCGAAGCGGGTTTAGGAGAGGCTGTTGTTCCTCTTCTTGCAGTCCGCAAGGAAGCATACCTTGGGAGCTTGAAAGTTCTCAGGATTGAGGGAATGAAAATGCCTTTGAATTTTAATATTATTTACCCTACACATAAATCCTTATCTACAGCTGCAAAACGGTTTATACGTTTCCTATCTGATCCCGAAGAGCGATACTTGTGCTAAGGGGTTCCGTTTTGATTATCCGGTTAAATTAAAAAACGTATCATTATTTTTGTTCCGATCCAAACACCCAATATAATAGCCCCCCCGAAGATCCATCCGGTCAAAGAACTTGAGGCCACCCCGTTAAGAAATCCACCGATATTACAGCCATATGCTATTCTTGCTCCATAACCCATTAAAATTCCACCTAATAAAGCGGAAATTATATATTTTTTATAACGGATTGGGCGAAAACGAGCTTGTGAAGCCAGTAATGTTGACCACAAGGCCCCTAGTACAACGCCAAGATTTAAATAGGTTCCATCACTTGATAATAATTCGCTGAGTGTCAAATGCTCAGTAATAAAACCAAGATTAGATGCAAACCACATCGCCCATTGTTCAATATTTAGGGATACACCCCATGGCCGTTTGCGGACATATAAAATTATTATATTTAATAATCCAAGGATTACAGCTCCCACCCAATAAGACCAGGGGCCGTGTGAAAAGGCCTTCCAAAACTTTTGCATATCATCACTCTTTCTTATTTATGCGTCTTAGTCAGCTCTAAATGCCAAATTCCATTGGCTACCTCAGTCTCTATAACTTCATATTTATGTTTATTAGCCCATACAACAATACCTCTTGAAGTACAGCTGTGCTCGGTTTCCATGACCAGCACATCTCCAATTTCCATTGTTTTTAGTTTTCTTTGAGCTTTTATAAGGGGTATCGGGCACATTTCTCCCCAAATTTCCAATTCATACTGGACTATGTTAATCACCTACTCCCCAAGTTGCTTATTTTGCCACCATTTTGCTAATCCCCATAAGGCTGTTAGGATCAGGATCTCTATAATCAGTGTTGGAATCCAGCCTAAAATATCGGGAATAAAGACTCCCGGCCTTTCTCCGAAGGTTTGGCGCCAAAACGGTTGAGAAATTTTTCCCCAAAAAGCCCCGACAAACACACCGACAAGAGCTAACATTTGCATTGCAAATCCTTCCCCAATTCGCATGAGTATTCCGGTGATACAACCACCGGCAAGGACCATTCCTATTCCAAAAAGGACTCCGCCCACGATTGTTGCTGTTCCAAACGGCATGACATAAAGGGTCAGATCATAATGCATCTTCAGGCTGATTTGGTATACTGCAGCAAAGCCAATAACACTGATTCCCATTAATAATAGAACAGATTGTGTTAATTCCGTAATACCTGTAATCATCGGATCACGAAAAGCTGCAGTAAAGCAAAAACGTGATTTTTGAAGCGTATAACCGATGGCAATTCCAAGAGCTAGGAGTATCGCAATATTTTTATTAAGCTGCAATAAAGTTAGAAAAAGCATAAATACAAATACTGAATACGCAAAATTCCATTTACGTTGAGATTTTATCATGCTGCTACCTCACTTTATTACTAACTATCTACTTTTAGAGCATATCATTAAGAATTTATAATTGTCAATTAAACATATCAACACTATTGAACGCCATTGCAAATGATAATAAAATACATGGTTTTGCAATAGTATTAAAAGGTAAGAGGTTATTAAAGCACAACCCCTTACCTTTTAATATATTCCAGAATTCACAATATAATTTTCATATTGCTATAATATGGATTCCATATTTTACATTTATAAACATTCTAGATAAAATTAGATCACAGAGTATGTGTTAATAAACACAAGAACATGAAGCAATTTACATAATTGTTTTATCATAGCACGTTATCTTCTCATAGTTATAACAGAATTTGCTATAAGGAGGTGATTAAAATGTTCATTGTCAGCATTGATCCAGATGAATGTTCCGGCTGTAACACATGTGCTGACGGCTGCCCCGCACACCTTCTCAAATTTAATGGTGAGAAAACTGAAGTCGCGGGAGAAGAAACGGACTGCATGGGCTGTGAAAGCTGTGTTACAGTTTGCCCGACTGGTGCTGTATCGATTAACGAAATGTAATCATATTAATAACCTTATAATGGAGGTAGTGCCATGACAGACAAAAAGACACCGCAATTGGATGAATTGGAAAATGGAAAATGGCCAAGCTTTGTAACGGAAATTAAAAAAGCGGCTGTGAAAAATGAAGCTTCAAAAGAACTTCTTCATCTTCTTGAAAAATCTTATGTGGATAAAAGAGGGCATTGGAAGCATGGTGGGATTGTTGGAGTCAAGGGTTATGGTGGTGGTGTCATCGGACGTTATAGTGATGTTCCCGAAGAATTCCCTCACTTAGCAGCATTTCATACGGTACGTATCAATGCCCCGAGTGCTTGGTTCTATAAAACGGATTCTCTGCGTAAAATTTGTGATATCTGGGAAAAACGCGGAAGCGGACTTATGAACTTCCATGGAGCGACAGGAGATGCGATTTTACTGGGAACAGTCACTGATGAGCTGCAGCCTATTTTCGATGAATTAAGCGAAGCTGGTTTTGATTTAGGCGGGTCGGGTTCAGACCTTAGATCCCCAAGCTGCTGTGTTGGACCGGCTCGTTGCGAACATGCCTGCTATGATACACTTGACGCTTGCTACAACATCACAAATGAATTTCAGGATGAGTTACACCGCCCAATGTGGCCCTATAAATTTAAAATCAAGTTTTCCGGTTGCGCAAATGATTGTGCCGCAGCAATTGCTCGCTCCGACTGTGCCGTAATTGGAACATGGCGTGATACGATTGTGATTAATCAAGAAGAAGTCAAAACCTACGCCGACAACGGAATGGATATCCAAGCAGAGGTATGCGACTTATGTCCAACCCACGCCTTGAAATTTGATCATAACAAAAAAGAGCTCGCTGTTATTTCTGAGGATTGCTCACGTTGCATGCATTGTATTAATGAAATGCCAAAAGCAATCTTCCCGGGAAAAGAAAGAGGGGCTAGTATTCTTCTCGGAGGAAAATCAACGATCGTTCAATCCGCTTTTATGGGGTGGGTAATTGTTCCATTCATCAAATTGGAGGGGGATTACGAGGAACTAAAAGATCTGCTCAGGCGTATCTGGGAATGGTGGGATGAAAACGGTAAGACCCGTGAAAGAATTGGTGAAACGATCTATCGAATTGGCATGAGTAAATTCTTATCTGAAGTAGGCATACCCGCTGTTCCGCAGATGGTATTTCGTCCACGTTCTAATCCTTACGTCTTTTGGCCCGAAGAAGAATTAAAATAAAAAGAAATATTTAAAGAGGTGGATTTAAGATGGCCAAAATTGATCAAGGACCTCCTAATTATAAAGAGATGCTTCCGCCGATTATTCTCGAGAATTATGGGAAATGGCGCTATCATGAAATTCCCAAACCTGGTGTTCTTAAACATGTATCCGAATCGGGAGCTGAACTGTACAGCATTCGTGTAGGATCTCCACGTTTGGTTAGTCTCGATTTCATTCGTGATCTTTGTACACTGGCAGATGAGTATTGCGATGGTTATCTCCGTTTTACGGCTCGCCATAATGTTGAGTTCCTGGTTTCTGATCCGGCTAAACTTGATCCATTAATTGCAGCGCTGAATGCGAAGAATCTTCCTGTAGGCGGAACCGGCCATGCCCTAAGCAATATTGTACATACCCAAGGGTGGGTACATTGTCATACACCGGCAACTGACTCCTCGGGTGTTGTTAAAGCTATCATGGATGACCTCTATGAATACTTTGTATCCATGAAATTACCTGCTCAACTCAAAATCAGCCTTGCTTGCTGCTTGAATATGTGCGGTGCAGCACACTGCAGTGATATTGCCATAGTCGGTGTTCATAGAACAGCACCGAAGATCGATAACGAAAAAATACGCAAAGGTACAGAAATACCGAGTCTCGTTGCTTGTTGTCCAACAGGCGCAATTCGACCTAACCCGAAGGAGAAAACTGTAGTCGTTAACGAAGCGAAATGCATGTATTGCGGCAATTGCTACACAATGGCTCCCGGCATGGAAATTATCAATCCTGACAACGATGGAATTGCGATCCTGGTCGGAGGTAAAGTCGCAAATGCCCGCACCAATCCTATGTTCTCACGGATGGTTATACCCTTCCTGCCTAACAATCCGCCGCGTTGGCCGGAAGTCACTGATGCCGTTCGCGGGATTGTAAAAACATGGTCTGCTAACGCACGCAAAGGTGAACGTTTAGGAGAATGGGTCGAGAGAATAGGGTGGGAAAAATTCTTTACCTTAACCGGAATTCCCTTCACAGATAAACTTATTGATGATTTCATCTTCTCCAGAGAAACTTTCCGTACATCTGCAGCCTTTAAATTCTAATTAAATAAACAAGACAAGGGGGTAACGCCAATGGAAAAAGGAGCTGCCAACCCCGCCATTAAAGAAAAGGTTTTAGCCTTTCTTGAAACGGTAGAGAAAGCTAAAAGTAAAGAGATTGCCGCCCAAATTGGTGAGAAAAAAGCGGATGTTGATTTAGCCGTAAAGGAACTTGCGATGGAAGATAAAGTGGAATATCTCTACATCACAACAACGTTTGTCGCGCTTAAAGGAAAAGTAAAAGAACCCGAATAATCATTTAGGAATGGAACTTTATGCTCGTTGCAGGATGAACAATGCTCTCCTGCAACGAGTAGGCCCCCCAAAGGAAGTAATAAAAAGATCATTCGAGAATAATTGGGTAAATCAATTGAGAATCGCCAAACTGCCGAAGCCTTAGTCAATTTGGAAGAGAAATTGAAGAGATCGCTCTTTCTTCTTTTGATATATGTTCTCCAGTTTATCCAAGGTACCCCACAAAATTCAAATATAGTTAAAAGGAGGTATTAGTATGTCTCAACTTATGGTTAACGGAATCGGCTACGAATTAGATGAGGATGGTTTTCTTGAAGATGCTTCGGCGTGGAACGAGGATGTAGCCAAAGCCTTAGCACCAAATGAGGATGTACCGGAACTTACTGAGGAACACTGGAAAGTCATTAACTACCTTCGCGATTACTATGATCAATTTGGTGTCGCACCGATGGTTCGTAAGCTTCTTAAGGATACGGGCTATGATCAAAAAACAAT
This sequence comes from Desulfitobacterium sp., assembly GCF_034927245.1. Taxonomy (GTDB): domain Bacteria; phylum Bacillota; class Desulfitobacteriia; order Desulfitobacteriales; family Desulfitobacteriaceae; genus Desulfitobacterium_A. The sequence goes on along the minus strand of NZ_JAYFQK010000058.1, from coordinate 3,198 downwards.
CTACGAATTGTTTCCAACCGGTCCTGGGAAGGGTGCATGCAAAATTGCCGGACTTCCTAAACCAACAGGTTGTGTATAAAGAAAGCCCCTCAGGGCCGACGTGGAAAAACTTAGTTTTCAAAATGAAAGGAGGTTGATTAATAGTTTAACAAAGTCGTTTATTCCTCTACTTACAATGTAGGCCCGAACACAAAAAATAAAAAGTAGGAGGTATCATCTATGGGTAGTGTATCCCCTGCCAAAAAACCGACAATTCCAAATAGCGGATGGTCCGATCTTTGGAAAAAAGAAGATTATTGGGCAGTATGGCTTGGCTTAGGACTAACAATAGCTGCAATTATTTTGTGGAATTTCGGAAGTACCTTTCTGAAGTGGGTTGCAATTAAAGTCCCCGGTTACAGCGATTTTAGTGTGGCAGGTCAGTTTATTAGCTCTCACCTAAGTTCAATTTTGATGTTATTTTTTATGTTTTGCATTCTTTTTAGTATCGCTATCAAAATTCTGGGACATGAGTTGAAACATTTTATCCCCGGATTTGCCCTTTTATTTGCTCTCAGTCTTTTGGTTACTGTTCTAGGGTCTTGGAGCGTTGCCAAAAAATATAACCTTGAAACCCCATTTTTGGCTCTCGCATTTGGTCTTATCATTGGAAACGCCATAAGAATTCCCAAATGGATTGATACCTCTCTAAGAACTGAATTCTATGTTAAAACAGGGATCGTTTTAATGGGAGCAACACTTCCATTTACACTAATTCTTCAATCAGGACCAATCGCTTTTTTGCAAGCAACTGTTGTAGCTGTAACTACTTTCTTGACCATTTACTGGGCAGGCAGCCGGCTCTTTGGATTAGATAAGCGCTTTGCGACAACATTGGCTGCAGGCGGCTCTATTTGCGGCGTTTCTGCTTCGATTGCCATTGGAGGTTCGGTAAAAGCAGAAAAGGAACATGTTTCGGTTGCAATATCCTTAGTTGTCGTTTATGCAATGATCGTGGTATTCCTTCTCCCTATGGTAATTAAAGCCTTCGGAATTCCTTCCGGTCCAGCCGGTGCTTGGATTGGGACTTCGGAATTTGCTGATGCTGCAGGTATGGCTGCTGCTTCGGCAATTGACGAACAAGCAATCAAAACCTTCACACTAATGAAGGTCGTCGGCCGTGATATGTTCGTAGGAATTTGGTGCTTTATTATGGCCTACATTTCCATTACAAAATGGGAAAAGAAAAATGACGGGACAAAACCAAGTGGAGGCGATATCTGGCTGCGATTCCCCAAATTCGTCATTGGCTTTTTCATTGCATCGATTATCGTTACCCTACTAGTTGCTTCTGTCGACGAAGCAGCCGCTAAAGCGATCAACTCAAATGTTATTGGGCCAATCAAAGAATTACGAAGCTGGGCCTTTACTTTTACTTTCCTGTGCATCGGTCTAACAACTCGTTTTAGAGACTTGGCATCCGTCGGCTGGAAACCCTTTGCCGCGTTTACCACCGGAGTTTTGGTCAACGTACCTTTAGGTTATTTCCTCTCCGTAGTCGTGCTGGGTAACTATTGGACAATGGTCAAATAAATCTATAATTTCGCCGGAGGGAGCCCTTCTTTGGGCCCCTCCGGTTCCGGCTTAGCGAAGGAGTGAGCACATTATGAAACCCGATAATGTAACTTGTGTTCAACGCACTCGATTTTACTTCTATTTCTTTGAAAAAAAAGAACGGCTTCCCGATGAAAGACAGCCTCTTGATTATATAGTCAGAGTAAGAGACGTAAAGCCAGAAGCTCTTCGCTATTTTTCCGAGTTTATGCATAAACGTCTCGCAAGAATTGCAGATATGATGGAAATTTTAGAGAACGCCCACGATGACTGGGCTATAACAGGGACTAAGAATCATATTCTTATGGAGACAGAAACCTTTGACTTTAATGATGCTCTTCGTGTTTTAAATGAACACGGTTTTCATGATGATGAATTTATCCTTAAGGTTGAGTATACGCGTTTATGGGGAGTCCTTTAAAGGCGAAAGGAGGATATCGTTTTTGTTTGAGCAACAATTAATTGTTTTTAGGGAAGTAGCAGAAACAAATAATATAACACTTGCGGCCAAAAAACTTCATATGAGTCAACCCAGTATTAGTCTTCAAATTCAAAATCTCGAAGAACAGTATGGTATCCGATTTTTTGACAGAAGCAATAAAGGGGTCACTTTAACTCAAGCCGGTAAGATTTTTAATGAAAAGGTCCGAGAAATGCTGAATATTTTGGAAGAAACTCAACACCAGGTAAGCGCAATTTATGAAGATAAAAGGGGACTGATTCAACTAGGGGCAACTTTAACAATCGGTGAATATATACTTCCTCATATCCTGGGCTATCTCAATCGTCAACGCCCGGATATGGATGTTAAAATAAAGATCGCAAATACCTTATCTATTGATCAGAATGTTCTTGAACAACGGCTTAATATTGGATTGATCGAAGGGCCTCTGCCCAAGCATAAAAAGTTTTATGCGGAAAAATTTTGGGAAGACGAATTAGTTGTCGTCGTGCCAACTTCCCATCCCTGGGCAAACCATGACAGAATTTCGTTAGAAGAATTATCCAAGGAACGTTTTGTAACGCGGGAAGTCGGTTCAGGAACACGAAAAGTTATGGAAATGGCCTTAAAAGAAAGAGGACTTGATCCCTCAGAATTAAACATAACCATGGAACTCGGAAGTACAGAGGCCATCAAACAAGTCGTTTCTGCAGGTTTAGGATTTACGATTATTTCCGCCTTAACCGTACGCAGAGAATGTGACCAAAAAATATTTAAAGCCTTAAGGATACAGGATTCTCCGCTCTACCGCCCTTTAAGCATTATTACGCTTGCGCAATCTCCCCAAACTAAAGAGGAAGAGTTATTTATCAATTTATTACGTGATCATCAGCTTCTTTCGGAAATATTAGATCAGGACTATTGCAGTGATAGTTTTGAATCTAAAATAAGTTAGGTAGGCTAAGAAATAAGAACACGAGATTCATTAGCATCTGGAAATATTGCGTTAGAATTATATAAGTTACTCAACTTTCGCACCCTGGTTGTGCGAATAAAGCCTTGATATAACTGGGTAATTCACTCACCCAATTCTGTAATTGACTTATCGATGACTCATTATTCCCTGATTTATTCGTTAAAAGGTCGAGGACAAAAACCATTAG
>NZ_JAYFQK010000075.1:0-16705 GCF_034927245.1 Desulfitobacterium sp. | reverse complement strand
TTTATTTCCGGCTTCTTTCAAAGCACGAGCAATCGGGTAAACAGGAGCAACCCCTAGTCCTCCGCCAATACAGACGACTGTTCCGTAATTTTCAATTTCCGAAGGTACACCGAGGGGACCGACGAAATCTTGAAAAGAGCTCCCTTCTGGCATCTCATTGATCAATGAAGAAGAATAGCCCACGTCCTGAACAACTATGGTTATCGTGCCCTTCTCTCGATCAAAATCCGTAACGGTTAACGGAATTCGTTCCGATTTTTCGTCCATCCGGACGATGACAAATTGCCCTGGTTCAACTTTTTTTGCCACTGCCGGCGCTTCGACTTCCATAAGAACAATGGAAGGCGCAGCCGCTAGCTGTCTTCTTTTAACTACCCGGTACACGAACACTCCTCCTTAAAGATAATTCATTCTATATACCTAAACATTTAATTATTCGAGATAGTTAGGAAATTTTCCTGCCATTTTGAATTATTGGGATAATTTTATATCGCGAATTGTAGTTTATTATGTCGTATACGCTATTTTCTTGTAAATTAAAGTAAAACCTTGCGATAATTAAGGTTAACCTAATCCCGCAAGGTCTATTCTCTATTTTCTATTCTCGATTCCTTTTTTACTCTCTATTCTTTTTTGTCTGTTGCCTGTTTAGTCCTTGGGACGTCAGCAACGCAACGCCAATGGCTTGATCACGGCTCCACTCGGGTTCTGCCCAGTAAAGCTGTGCTTTGTGTCCCAAGCGCCTTGTCAGCTCTGAACGAATAAATAGATTTGAGGCCACTCCGCCTACGATTAAACAATGTTTGATTCCCGTTTTCTCAATGCCCGCTTGCAGGAGTTTGGTGATTGTGCGTGCAATACAGCCCTCTACGGCTCGTGCCACCTGAGCAGGCGGGGTATGCCGATCGATTAAGCGTTGAGCTGCCGATTCCACACCCGAAAAGCTGACCTCAAAGCCCTTGACAGAGGAAGGAAGAAGTGAGACGGCTCCCGCATCGGCGCCCTGAGCTAACCGTTCTAATTCCTTGCCCGCGGGAAAGGAAAGTCCCAGACGGACACCAATCCGATCCACAAATTGTCCGGCATGTAGATCCGTCGTCCCGCCAAGGAGTTTGATTTGAATTTCTCCAGGTTCTTCCTTTTCGACCTCTAATAGCTCAGTCGTTCCTCCCGAGAGATGGATCGCCAAAAATCGGTTTTCCGTTAACTCTCCCGATACGATACCGGCTGCCAAATGTCCTTCCTGATGACTCGTCGGATAAAGCGGTAGCCGTAAGCCTGTTGCTAATGAAGAGGCTACGCAATAGCCTGCTGTAAAAACCGGCATGTACGACCCCTCGACAGGGCGCGGAGCCGTGCTTACTCCAATTCCGGCTAATTCTTCCCATAGATGAGCCGGAACCTTCTCAACTAAATGGGGCAAGTTTTGAACATGCTGAAAAAAAGCCTCCGACTGAGCCAACCCCCGCTCACCCGCAGGCACATCAAGAACTTTCCGCGCTTCCCATTGCAGGCCGGTCTTTTGGTCAACAATAGCTAATGAAGTGGTATAAGCACTCGTATCGATTCCCAGATAGTAGGTCATTGGCTTTTTTCTTCCGTTTTTTGTTGATCGGCAACGATCTTATCCAGAATGCCGTTGATAAACTTTCCGGAGTCCGCACTGCCATAAAGCTTAGCAATCTCGATCGCTTCATTGATCGTAACCCTTCCCGGAATTTCAGGACGATAGAGAATTTCATACGCCGCCAATCGTAAAAGATTCCGATCAACGTTGGCCATACGCTTTAAGCCCCATCCCTCAGACAAAGCGCCCAATTTCTCATCGATTTCTGACTGGTGATCCAGCGTTCCCTTTACGAGCTCTTGGGCAAATTGAAGACTTTGTTCAGGAACTGCAAATTCCTCAGCCCAATGCTGAAGAATAGGTTCAATATCCGCCTGCTCCCCGCTTACATCCAATTGAAATAAAACTTGCAGCGCAGTTTCGCGCGCTAATCTACGACTCATTTAATGTCCTCCTAATTAAAAAAGCGGTCGAACCAATCAAACAGCTTTTTATGGTCATCCTGACTTTTTCCGATTAAAAAACCGACCCCGACAAAAAGAACAAGCACCAGTGATTTCCAGAACCCAAGGAACACGACCAATAATCCGAGTAAAAAGCCTAAAATAGAGCCTATCAGTTTTCCGGGGTGTTCGTCAAGGAGGTGCAGGAATAAAAACGTAAATTTCTGAACGAATGCACTCCACAAATTTTTCATCGCACGCGTGACGGGTGAGCAGTCTCTACGTTGCGCACCAGCACTTTCACCTCAACAATTCGAATACCTGTGAAACGCTCGATATCTTCTTTGACCTTGACCTGTAGTTGTTCAATTGTTTCGGGAATGACAACTTCAGGATTAAGTTGAGCATAAATTAAAACTTCTATGCCGTCTTCCCGCTGCCTTAAGTGTGGCTGAAGCTGGCGGACCGCCGGAATATCATACCCGCTGCGAACGACAATATCCTTCATTGCCGCCTCCGATATTCGCACCTCCCCAAGACGTGAAGGGGCAATAAACGTCGGCTCGCCCCGCCCGGCACGGAACCTTAGAAAGGGCAGAATACCTAAAACCAATAAAGCAGCGGCCAGAATGAGATCCTCCCAAGGATGAAATTTTAGCCAGTTCAAGCCTTCCAGTAAAGCTTCATAAGGAAGATTCCAACCGCTCACAATCGTTAAAATCCATCCGGCAGCGATAATGAAAAAAGCACCTACAAAGTAGGCTATCACATTTTTCACCTCTTTCAAACTTTTAAACCCCCCTGGAATCCAGGGGGGAGCCAATGATTCTATTTGATGCGATTCTCGTCTTCCTTAGGCTTAACTTCTGCGGGAGCACTGAATTGAACACCTTGAACATGAATGTTAGTTTCGATGACCTTCAATCCAGTCATACTTTCGATTCCCTCTTTAACGGCTTGTTGAACACGAAGCGCAACATCAGGGATCGAAGCGCCGTACTCCACTGTAATGTTTATATCTACAGCTGCCTCATGTTCGCCGACTTCGACTTTAACCCCTTTGGCCATATTTTTACTTCGTGTCAGCATAGAAGCAATATCACCCACAAAGCCGCTGCTCATGCTGGCTACTCCCTCAACCTTTGATGCAGCAATTCCGGCAATGATTTCCACTACTTCATCGGCAATCCGAATAGCACCGAGTGAATTCTGTACGGATAATTTTTCTTCCATATCTTCACCTCATAACCTTACTTATCCTCTTATGTTATTTAATTATAACAAAAGTCAAATAAACTGGCAAAGGCATTCTTCAGACAGAAGGGATTATTCTCCAAGAATTCGGCGTTGAATGAAGTTAGTATAAACTTCACCGCGGCGGAAAAAGGCATTATCCAAAACTTTAAGATGAAACGGAATTGTCGTATGAATTCCCTCGATAACGAACTCTTCTAGGGCACGTTTCATTCTTTCGATCGCTTCCTCGCGATCATTGCCCCAAACGATCAATTTTCCCACCATTGAATCATAATAAGGGGGGATCGTATAGCCTTGATATACGGCACTGTCGACACGAACGCCGGGTCCGCCCGGAACATGATAATATTCGATGGTTCCGGGAGAAGGCATGAAATTCTTCTCCGTATTTTCAGCATTTATCCGACACTCAATCGCCCAGCCGCGGACTTGAATATCTTCCTGTTTCAGCGTAAGCGGTTCTCCGGCAGCAATCTTAATTTGCTCCTTCAGCAAATCCACTCCGGTGACAAGCTCTGTAACCGGATGTTCAACCTGAATACGCGTGTTCATTTCAATGAAATAGAATTGATTATGCTTATCAAGGAGAAATTCGATCGTCCCTACGCTGGAGTAATTAGCCGATTTAGCCGCTTTTACAGCCGCCTCGCCCATGGCCTGACGCAATTCCGATGTCAAAGCTGAAGATGGGGATTCTTCCAAAAGTTTTTGATGGCGGCGCTGCAGGGAGCAATCGCGTTCGCCCAAATGAACCACATTACCAAACTTATCCGCAACAATTTGGAATTCGATATGCCGTGGTTCTTCAACATACTTTTCCAGGTAAACCTCGGCATTGCCAAACGCCGCTTGCGCTTCTGTCTGGGCTGCCTGAATGGATTTAACCAATTCCTTCTCATTCTGTGCAACCCGCATTCCCTTTCCGCCGCCGCCTGCGGAAGCTTTGATCAATACAGGATACCCAATTTCATCGGCTATCTTAGCCGCAACCTTCACATCTGTGATAACTTCCTTCGATCCCGGGACAACGGGAACGCCTGCCTCAATCATGGTCTTACGCGCAGCCGCTTTGTCCCCCATGGTTTCAATCGCTTTGGGATCAGGTCCGATAAACGTAATTCCGCTCGACTCACAAATCTCTGCAAACCGCGCATTTTCGGATAAGAATCCATAACCGGGATGGATTGCATCCACTCCGGTTAATTCTGCGGCACTCAAGATATTCGGGATATTCAGATAGCTCTTTGTCGAAGAATTCGGCCCAATGCAGATGGCCTGATCGGCAGCCTTAACATGCAGAGCATCTCTGTCGGCTTCAGAGAAAACCGCAACGGTTTCGATATTTAATTCTTGGCAAGCCCGGATGATACGCAGTGCAATCTCACCGCGATTGGCAATCAGGATTTTCTTAAACATTCTTTTCTCCCTATTTCTCAACGGCAAACAACGGTTGTCCAAACTCTACCGGTTGCCCGTTTTCTACTAAAATTTCAACAATTTTTCCTTCAACTTCAGCTTCAATCTCGTTCATTAGCTTCATTGCTTCAACAATGCAAACCGTTTGACCCAGATTAACCGTTTGTCCGACCTCAACGTAAGCCGGGGCTTCGGGAGCCGGGGTGCGATAGAATGTTCCTACCATAGGAGCTTTGATATATTCAACATTTGCTTTTGTGCCGGCTGAAGGTGCTTCCTCAACTTTTTCCGGAGTCGGTGCCGGTGCCGGTGCCGCTGCTGCCGGTGCGGTAGCGGGTGCCATAACGGGTATGGCCGGCACAGCCGCAGCTGCTGCAAATGCACTTCCTTTTTTAATCGAAACTTTTACACCTTCACTCTCAAGATTAACTTCGGCAATATCCGTTTCCCCTAAAACCTTAATCAGTTCTTTTATTTCTTGTAAATTCATCTTTGAACCCTCCTTAGAATTTGAAGACCGAACCCCTGTTACACTCTTAGAACCCCCATTTAGTCTTTCCATAAAGTATTTTTTAGCGACTTGCGGAAAGAGAGCATAACTCAGCACATCTTCTCGTGAGCACGCAAGATCTGCACATTCTTTCTCTGCTTTTTCAAGACCGGGTGCTAATTGATCGGCCGGTCGCCCGGTGAACGGAATTTCATCCCCGATAATTTTGTGTTGAATTTCGGGATCAACCTGAGCCGGTGGTTTACCATACTGTCCCCGGACATAAGCTTTAACTTCGCCGGGAATTAATTTATATCTTTTCCCGCTCAGCACGTTTAATACAGCCTGTGTCCCTACAATCTGGCTTGTCGGTGTTACGAGAGGCGGATATCCCAATTCTGCCCTAACCCGAGGTATTTCGTCAAGTACCTCATCAATACGATTTAAGGCCTTCTGTTCTTCTAACTGGGACACAAGGTTGGAAATCATTCCGCCGGGAACTTGATGTTCGAATACACGCATATCGGAAATCCGCGTAATCCCGCGTTCATGTCCTTGCGCTTTGCGAATCTCCTCAAAATAGTTCGCAATCTTAAAGAGTTGAGTAATATCTAGATCGGGCGCAAAATCGTAGTCGTCCAGGGCGCGTACGACGGTTTCGACAGGGGGTTGGCTGGCTCCAAAAGCTAAAGGAACACTTGCCGTATCAATGACATCCACACCCGCCTCTGCCGCTTTAACATAGGCAATCGTTCCCATTCCACCGATATAGTGCGTATGCAGCTGAATCATGACTCCGAGTTCATCTTTTAAGAGTTTAACCAATTGATAGGCTTTCAACGGGGTCAATAAACCGGCCATATCTTTGATGCAAATCGAGTCTGCCCCTAACTTCACCAAGTCCCGAGCGGTCTCTAAATAATGCTCAATGGTATGAACCGGGCTGACTGTATACACTACTGAAGCCTGAACATGCGCACCTGCTTCTTTAGCCGCTTGAATCGGTACGATCATATTGCGGACATCGTTTAAAGCATCGAAAATACGAATAATATCGATTCCGTTTTTAACACTTAATTGGATGAATTCACGAACGACATCATCAGGATAGTGCTGATAACCGACAAGCGATTGACCTCTCAAAAGCATTTGGAGGGGGGTGTTCTTGACTTCCCTCTTGATCATGCGTAAGCGTTCCCAGGGATTTTCCCCTAAGAAACGAAGGCAAACATCGAAGGTAGCTCCGCCCCAAACCTCTAAGGAATGATAGCCCACACTGTCAAGTTCGTTTAGAATAGGCAGCATATCCTCAGTTCGCATACGTGTTGCCCAAAGACTTTGATGTCCATCACGCAAAGTCGTATCCGTAATCCCAATCTTTTTCACTATTCCATAACCCCTCTCTCACCATCAAAACCAATCTCTCTAATTCTCTTTAAAATAATGATCTTATTAGTATATACCTGTAAATGCATGAATATTCGGTCTTTATTCCTTACAGAAACGATGTTTTAACCCCGCTAAGGCAATAGAAATCCATTGGTTTTTCTCCCTATGTTTTATTATATGGAACTCAAACCCCTTTTTCAATGAATCCTTCACAAGTATACAGTATTAAGGGAATTTACTCCAGATGGAGTTTCGACTCCATCTAATTGAAAACCTCCTGCCCGCATTATCGAGGATGCAGCAGGAGGCTGATATGTTAGCATTAAGCCTTAGTTTCGCAGATATTTATTGACGGTTTCTAATAGTTTATTGGGTCGAAACGGTTTAATTAAAAAATCGGTGGCTCCCAATTCTATTGCCCTTTGGATCACCTTTTCCTGAGCAACAGCGCTGCACATAATAACCTTTGCCTGATTATCAACGGTTAAGATTTCTTGGAGGGTGTCTAAGCCATCCTTTATCGGCATTGTAATATCCAAAAAAGTTAAATCCGGTTTATGCTCGCAAAAGAGATTAATAGCCACTTGACCGTTTTCAGCCTCAAATATTTCAATGGATTCGCGATGAGATAGAATTTGGCGGATCATTAAACGCATGAAACTTGCATCATCAGCAACCAGAATTTTGCTCATTCTTTTGTGTCCTCTCCTGACCTTGGAATCTTAGCTTCAATTCGTTATAAGTTTTAATTCGTTTTAAGTTAAATAATTCCTGCTTGATTATATATTTATTCTATTTTCTTACAGAAATATTAATACGGTCTATTCGTACATCCGCAACCCGCATCGTGATATCCTGAATTACACTGATTTCATAAGGGGATAAAGATGCTGCGAAAATTACTATATTAACACTATTAGGGGATATGTCAACAACCCCATCTTGAAATCCCTTAATTTTTAACAGATTTTCAATCTCATCTTCTTTACTGATTCGGCTTGTTAATTCAAGCCATTTCTGCTGGGCTTCTGCTTTTGTTTTCTCAACATTCGAGTCCAGGATTGCTGTAAGCATTGTTTTTTCCTCTTGACGAGTCCGGTCCCGCCGCAAGCGGTAATCGACAAAATAGTTTTCGCCGTGGAGTTCCTTCTGTATAATTTCGGTTGAAACTTCAATACCGGATTCATTGAGCGATCCACTGATTGACCCGCTGATTGATCCATTGACAGGCATTGTATTTTTCTCTTCGAAGTGAGGTACTTGACGATGGCTTAAAGCCCATCCTACCCCGATCAGAATGCATAGAAACAGCAATCCTGCGATGCTCCGGCGGAGTCTTTTTCTCGAGATAAAACGCGGAATTTGGATGAGGATTTTCATGTTCAGACTCCTCCCATCGGTTGTACTGAGATTTTCTGAGTCGGCACATCGAGGAGGGTTTTAACTGCATTATGGATGTTTTCCCGAATGTTCGGATCTTGTGCTCCCTCCGCAATAATTAGAACTCCGGCAACCGTCGGACGTTCTTCCATAACGATGACGGGTCCGCTTGCCCCATTGGGTATGACGAGTTGGTTGTTTTCCGTAACCTCGGAGGACTCGCGCGTCCCCCCCGTTTTATCCGCTTCCTTGATGGTCTTTTTCGTGATACTGCCACTCATAGCAAACTCGGATTTAAGCGAGGTTGAGAGCGTCACCGAAACCTGCACCCTCCCTACGCCTGTCATTTTCTGCAGGTTTTGGACGAGTTTATCCTCAAGATCTTTCTCTAAGAGACCAATCTGCGTTGCCTCATTATTGACATTAGGAACAGTTTGTTGAGATACTTCCGCACCTGCCTTAGAGCTGCCGTTGCTGTTAAACATTAAGATCACTGCAACCGCAATAGCTGCAACAATGGGGAGCAACAACTTCGGGGATACTTCTTCGAAAAACTTCATTAGGATCATCCTCCATCTTTTACGGCAGTTATGCCTGAATCAAGTCACAAAAATTCGGTCTCGCGGGATCTGGAGAAAGACAGATATTTTCTCTTTTATGCTCTCCCCCAGATTGGACCCGGTCTGAGATGACTTTTCCCCTGCCCCTTCACCGATGGTAACCGTCTGGACGTCCTCCTTCTTCCCTTGTGATGTATTAACCCTGATATGTACGCTTTGAACTTGGGGTTGTTCCACCAGCCCGCCATCGGAAGAAGCAAGCGCAATCTCGGCCTTCACCTGTTCCACACCGGGAATTTCAAGAACTAAGGCCTCAATCTGATTTTCCAAGATAAGTTTGAATTGTTCTTGAACGGCACCTCTGCCGATTTCCAGTCCGTTATTTCCGGCTAAAACGGGAAGCTCTTGGGAACGCACCTCTGTCCAGGCCGGGATTGACATACTTTGAGAAAGATGGAGCAGTGAGGTAATGGGTTCAAGCACCGCCGAAATCACAAAAAGCCCCATCACAAGTTTCACGAACCCCTGCATGGATTTATTCGGAAGCAGCATCTCTAAAACACTCGCCAGCAAAATGATAATCGCCAAATTCCGCACAAGCAGTTTCAAGCTCTCCAACGTATCCCTCCTTTACCTTAGCATAACGGTCAGATTTCCTGCGCCGACAATAATCGCGATGCTGATAAAGAACATTATGGCCAGCGATGCCACGGAAGCAAAAATATAGGTAAGGCTTTTTGACATATCCTGCAGGCTGTTGGATAGTTCCTTCAGACCCAGGGGTTCAACTAAGGCCGAAGAAATTTTAAACACAAAAATCATTGCGGCAATCCGAAGCGCCGGGCCAATACAGATCAAGGCAATGGCGAGGATACCGATAACCCCCAATGCATTTTTCATGAGCAGTCCTGAGCTTGCTACTATCTCTACTGCATCTTTAAAGAATTTACCGACAACCGGAATAAGATCAGCGGTATATTTAGCCGTCCTCAGCGTTACCCCGTCTGCTACCCCGCCGGTTACCCCTTGAATCGTCATTACTCCAATGAACACGGTCATCAAGATCCCAATTCCCACCTTGCCCGAGAATTCAAACAGGCCGGCAATCTTCCCCAGCTTAAATTCACCGGAAATATTATTAAATAATTTAAGAACGGCTGTTAAAAGAAAGAGGGGTAAAATAATGTTCTTCATCAAGGTCGCCAACAATGTTAAGCTGCCAACGACAACAGGCTTAAACAAAGCTGCTGTCGTCAGATTTCCCATAGCCATTAGAAGGGTCAGGATCACCGGAAACAAGGTTTGCAGAAAGCCTGTCATCCGATCAATCGCCTCCGTCGCAACCTTCAAGGTCTCTTGAAAAGCGGCAAGGCCAATGACCATCAGCACTAAATAGCTTAAATTATTGACCATCTTTGCTATGCTTTCACTGCTAAAGGCGTTTTGAAGGTTTTGCAGAACAGCAATCAAAACCGCTAAAACCAGCAGTTTGCCGATGATGGGACCGCTTTTCAATATCTCTCGACCGAGGAATGAAAGCAAACTCCGCCCTAGTTCCTGAGGTTCGAGACTTAATTTACCGCTTCGCAAATCATCAAAGATTTGCGAGAGTGAGAAATTGGGAATAGTCGTTTGAACATCCCGGTCAATCTGGTCCAAAAACCCTCGGACCTCACTTAAGTCAAATTGCTTTTCTAAAGCGTCCGCTTTCAGACTCCCCGTTGTTTCCGGACTTCTCGAACTCGCTCCTTCTCCCGCCTTTTCGCTCATCTGATCGGAATTAATTTCAACCGTAATTCGGGTATCCTCAATTCCCGAAGGTGAGATATTTTCTGCCCAAGCCACTTTTGGAGTTGTCCAACACGTCATTAAAAAAAAGAGGATCCCCCATCCTAAAAAACGTCGCAAGTTCTTCACCTCACGGAACAAGTCGTTTGATCGACTCGAGAATCGCTACAATTATGGGCATCGCCAAGACAAGGACTCCGACTTTCGCTGCCAATTCAATTTTCGTGGCTAAGGCCTTTTGATCCGCATCACGACATATATCAGCCGCAAATTCAGCCAGATAAGCTATCCCCACAATTTTTAAGACAATGAACAAATAGTATGAACTGATATTGGCTTGATCGGCGAGACTTTGCAGGAGATCGACAATTATTTTAATCTTATCTAAAACCGCAACGAAAATTATTGTCCCTGTCAGAATTGTTAACTGAAGGGCAATTTCATTGCGTTTTACTTCTTTTAAAACGGATCCGATGATAGCCACAATTAAGGCCAGCCCCACGATCTGCCATACTTCCACGTTCAGACCCCCTAGTACAGTTGAAATACGCTCTTCACCAGACTAAACAATTCTCCTACAGCCTGAACGACGATATATAAGACAACCACCACCCCTGCAAGTACTGTCAATTGGCTGATCTCTTTCCGGTTGGCCTGATCGAGAACCATGACCAAAATACCAACGAGCAATCCAATACCTGCAATCTTTAATACCATCTCAAAAGACATTGATTTCTCCCCTCTTTCCCCATGACTTTGGGATTTTATGGCCTTAAAGCAGAAAGATAACCCCGGCGATCCCACCCAGGAAGCCTAGATAAGACCACATTTTTGCTTGTTTGTCCGTTATCAGCAGAGCTTGCTGCTCTATATCCCGGATTTGCTGTTTGACGAGTTCAATCTGTTTATGCTGCTCTTGGCGATCGGATCGGCCAAGCCCTTTGCCGACATTCTGAATCACCTGCCAATCCTCAGCTTTTAGACAGAATTTCCTCTCTTCAGACCGGATGGTTTTGTTCCAAGCAGTATTTGCACTTTCCCCCTCCAGAACTCCCTGCTCAAGCCCGGCAAAAAAAGTTCTCCAAGCCCCCTCGGAACGCTCTTTGAGGAGGGCAAACGCCTCAGGTAAAGGTGTGCCTCCCCAAAATATTTCTGTATCAAGGAGAGTCAGTGCCGTAAGAAAGTCGCGCAATTCTACCGGCCGCTTCTTGATTCTGGCCGCGAGATAAAGCCCGAGGCTTCCGCAACCTGAAATCAGAATGATTGATGGTAAAACGACCATACTTCTATTCCCCTTCTCGATTAACACGCTATTTAAGATCAATAATATCTTCCACAGTGCCCGGGCCTTTTCGCCGGCTCAAGACCACTATCCGTTCAAAAACGCCGCCGGCAAAAATGGCCCCCAAAACCGGCCGCTTTTTTGCTTCTTCAACGCTCCCTGCATGGGCTGTACTTAATACGCTGACCCCGGTTCTTAAGGCATCTAACACGGCTTCAACATCCTGGGGCTGACCGAGTTCATCGACAGCGATAACCCGCGGTGACATCGAACGAATCAGCATACTCATTCCTGCCGCCTTAGGACACCCGTCTAGAATATCCGTGCGACAGCCCAAATCATATGTGGGCTGTCCCTGCCACATGCCCGCAATCTCGCCCCTCTCATCGACAACCCCAATCGTCTGTCCCTTCAGGGCCAGTGCGGGGATTCCATCGCTTAAACAGCGGATCAAATCCCGGAGCAAGGTTGTCTTCCCCGCCCGCGGTGCCGAGAGAATAAGGGTGTGACGCAGGGAGCCATCCGCTCGAATCAACCGGGGTAATATTCCTATGGCCTGCCCTAATATTTCTGAGGCCAGACGAATATTTAAACCGGAGATGTGTTTGAGATTTTGGACCTTCCCTTGCTTTAAAACGGTCTCCCCCGTCACCCCCACGCGATGGCCCCCGGGCAGCGTTATAAAACCCTGTTTAAGGTCCTCCTCAGCCGCATAGAGTGAACTTTGGGTCATTCGCTCGAGGGTTTGCATTAGATCCTCACGCTGAACTCGGTAGGCCCTTTCGATTGAAACCATCTTTCCTCTAGAATCCAGAAAATACTCATTTTGATTTCCCAGGAGCAGGAGCGGTTTGTTTGTCCGCAGTCGTACCTCTTCAATTTCAGAAAGGGGCAATCCCGTCGCAGAAGCGAAAATTTCACGCAAAGGATCACTTAACCACT
Source organism: Desulfitobacterium sp. (assembly GCF_034927245.1). Taxonomy (GTDB): domain Bacteria; phylum Bacillota; class Desulfitobacteriia; order Desulfitobacteriales; family Desulfitobacteriaceae; genus Desulfitobacterium_A. The sequence goes on along the minus strand of NZ_JAYFQK010000075.1, from coordinate 4,191 downwards.
TCACAATATTGTCTAAGCGAGATGCTTGGTCTTTCCTTTCGGAATGGGTTGGTACTAAACTATAACGCAGCGACACACTCTGTCCCCCTTTGTTAAAAGGTATGTCCCGCGTGGTTAAATTAGACATCCTACTGTGAAAAAACGAAAAAAGTTCGGAACTACGAATTACGATTAAAAACAGAAGCTGTCGCAAAACCTATGGTCGTAGTCCATAATTATGGACGCGCGAAAAAGAGGCTGTTTTGCGACAGCCCCCTCACGCTATATTGTATTAAGTATCCTATTGGGTAAGATAAATTCAACAATCCTCATTTACCAGAGGACAACTTGATATATATTAAGGAATTTAAGCTAATATTTGTTAGTCTTCTTTGACTGCCAATAAAACCCCGCTGAAAATCAAAATAGAGCCTAGCCAGAATGTGATTCCAACATGTTCTTCGAGGATAAACCAACCAAGCAAGGTTCCAGCGATGGGTTGAAAGAAGAAATATAAACCTCCGCGAGAAGCATCGACCATTTGTAGCCCCTTGTTCCAAAGAAAGAAAGCAATAGCCGTAGAAACAATACCAAGATATAAGACTCCAATCCCAATTGTTGGTTGAAAGATTGCCCGGATATGGGTCATGTCTATCTGGGATACCACAAAAGGGGTTATTATCACTATCGCAGCAAAAATAGCGTAAGTAGTAATTACGAGCTGAGAATAGCTGCTGGGAATTCGTTTTACCAGCACGGACATTAGTGCCCAAGATAGAGCCGCTATCCCTAAAACAATGCCGCCGAGCTGATATGATTTTTCAATATTCCCAATTCCTACAATGCATAACACACCAATAGAGGCTAAAGAAGTGGATAACCCCTTGCGAAGGGTAATCTTTTCTTTCAATAAGAGGCGAGCGAATATAACCATAAACGCTGGAGTTGCCGAAGTAATCATCGCTCCCGTTTGAGCGGAAGAAAGCTTAGTTCCGACAAACTGAGACCAGATAGATATGACATATCCGATTACCCCAACAGCCAGAATAAGCGGGATATGCCGTTTCTGGATATGCCAAGATTGATGAGTGACAGCACTCATAATAATCAGAGTAATTAAAGCCACTATATAGCGTAGCCAAACTAGCTCGAGTGGTGGGATAACAGTAAGTACAACTTTACTAACGACATACATGCCGCCCCAAATTGTTGCGGCTGATGCCAGGCATATCGGACCAATATACTTTTTTAACATTTAATTTCCCTCCGTCTTGAACTTTAAATTCATGCTCCAGACGGAGAATGCTGAACCGCACTCCAATCCGTTTAGGAGCGAAGTTCATATGGAGTATCGTTTTCAAACAATGGTTTAAAATACATTTCTATACCACCTCCACGTTTAAAATTCTGCTTTACATATAAACTGTACAATATCCTAGCATTGAACCACAATAACTATATAAAAAAATGTGTTACAAAGTTAAATTAAAGACTTGAACAAGTTGTACTAGCCTTTGACCCTACTAGCTTTATTTGTCTCCTGTCTTGATATTGCTCTTGAACATTTCTTTAATTTCCTTTACATCTGAAGCAATTCTAAATACTTTATAGTAAATTGTAAACAAAATAATCATGGGTATGATATAAAAAATAATTATGCTCTCCAACAGGCAACTCCTCCTTTCAAATGTTTCGCATTTTCTACAACTGCGCCACAACCCCATGAGAAAAATGCGCGGGACACTTATCAACCTCTTTTTAGAAATTCGCTCCGCATTTGGAGGTGAATTAAGATTAAATCACTTAACACTACCTCCAATTCAACACTTTTTACTGGAATACGAAAGATTGAATTCCCATAGACCAACAACGCTTGGCAGACGGTTCGGTACAACAAGGGATTCATGATGTTCTGTTTGCTATAGTAGCAAATATTCTTTCTTTAATACGCCATATAAGAACATTGTTTACTAACTAAAACCTTCTCTTACGATTTTAGGTATATTTCGATTCTTTCCTTACCACTGCCCAAGTTGTTTCTTTTTAAGGATATCGGACCGATTTCTCCTGTCCTTCTTATATGCGTTCCCCCACATGGAACTTTTGCAAACCCTTCTATGTACCAATATCTTTTTTCATTTTCTTCATCATCGAAAGCACTTACTATATCCAAGTTTGAATTTATTATGTTGTTTGCTTTATTGAGGAGTTCTGGAAATATTTCAGAAATTCTTCCTTCCCAAAAGAAGTCTACTCTTGCCTTATCAACAGTTATATTTGCTCCAATTTTCTCAGGATGATTATAGTTTTGATACACTAATTCCAAGATGATTTCGGCTGCAAAATGCAATTTCATCAATCTATATCTCTTTTCCCAATCAATTATAACTATAACATTTTGATTAGGTATTAAGTTATGTTTCTCTCTAATGGTATAGAAAATTTCTTTTTCCTCTTTTTTTGCTTCTATAATTTCAAATCCTCCTATAGTTCCTGAATCAGACTGTTGACCTCCTGAAAAGGCAAATGCTATTGTTTGGTCAAGAGTTATAACATTACCGTTTACACGGGTTACTTTCGCTTCAAGTTTAGTTAAGTAAGGATTATCCCAAAATATTTTCTTAACACTCATTTCATAACCTCTTTTCTAAGTATCGGAAACACTTTGTTATCCTGCAGTATCCGAGCTTGCATATCTAGCATATTCTTCTTTTTAGTAATACTTCCTTTTCCGGCAGCAAAAGTAATTAAAGGCTTCTTATCTTTCTTCAAAATTGGATATTGCAGATAACGTCCCCAGGATTCCCAACGTATCTTTCCCGACAGGGCTTGCGCAAGACTTGCTTCTCTTGGACATGTGGTACGGCTTATCCCAAAAGCTCTCTTAATGGCACCCTTGCGGGAATCCTCGTACTAGCATATGTCACCCTGATTCTCCATATAAACCCTATTTCAGATCATTTATGTTAACGGTTGTCTCTTCCCAGACATCTTGATTGTTATCATCGTTAAAAGCCCTCAATGCCCATACGCTTTTTCCATTAGCAAGAACCGAAAATTCTAGATTAGAGGCTTTTTGTTCTCCCTTTTGAAACTTTCCTTTTGCAAAAACTATATAAATAATCTCCTTAGTTCCTTCCGCTTCTGTTCGTGTAACTGTAATTATCTGAGGCTTCGATTCACCATATATTCTAGAGACTTTACTAATCGCTTCTGTAGCCTCTTGCGAAATACCACTTACGGGACGACTATTCAATTCGCTCCTGCATCCTGTGAGAATAATGGATAATATTAGGATCATAATAATCGAAACTTTTTTGACCATCATAGCTCCCCCATTCCAAACGCCAAAAAATGATTATCCCCTTCTAAGTTGGCAAAACTAGACATAGAGTCTTGTAACCAGACTGTGGAGGTAGTAAGATATGGACAATAAAGACGATATAGACAAGAATAGTCCTCAAGAGGAGGGTGATCAAATGCCGGCATTAGTAAAAAAGAAGGAACTACTTATAAAGGTTTATCTTTATCCGAAAAAAAACTAAAAGAGATAACTATAAGCCCCCAAATTAAGAATGGTAAAGTACAGTTAGACAAAAATGATAGTGCTCATCGTTATATCTATGAGGATTGATTGATAAGAATGAACTTTAATGTTGGAGATATTTTTTGGTTAGATGTTGAATTTGAAGATGATCCGGAAAGTAGCAAAAGAAGACCAGCAATAATTGTTGGTGGTACAGCAGATGAATTATTCAATTCAAGATTCCAATTTTAAATTGGCGCAATAATGGTTATATTATGAAAATGGAGAAAAGTAGTTTTAACTACTTAGTGAATGAGCTTGAATTAATACATGGAAGAAATGACTAGGGCCTCCAATTAGGGGGTCTTTTCTCATTCATAATCCTCATGCACAAAATAAGCATTCATTAGAACGTGCAGGAAATTTGATAATCCCCCCCGAATTCAGAGGCCGCCACGGACGGTAGCCCCATAAATATTTGGTAAGGCTAGAACTAAAAATAATAGGAAGACTGCGTATTATTCTTTTAAAAAAGCTATATAATTAGTTGTGACCGCGTACGCTAAATGGCGGTGAAAGACTTAGCGCCAAAGGCGCTGATACAAAATGGTGATAATGCAGGAAAAATGACGATAAACGGAGAAAGCCATCCCTTGTAAAAAATGCAAGGAGATGGCTTCTTCATC
>NZ_JAYFQK010000068.1:0-11454 GCF_034927245.1 Desulfitobacterium sp. | reverse complement strand
GATGAAGAAGCCATCTCCTTGCATTTTTTACAAGGGATGGCTTTCTCCGTTTATCGTCATTTTTCCTGCATTATCACCATTTTGTATCAGCGCCTTTGGCGCTAAGTCTTTCACCGCCATTTAGCGTACGCGGTCACAACTTGGATATTGCCGTTGTCATCTCGGATGGAAGGACAAAATCTGATGCTGCTTTCTCCAAGCGAATTTATTACTGATTGGATAAAGGGCAGGTACTATAAATTGATAAAAACTGCAGTTAAATCTATTGATGACAGTATTAAAGATATCATAATTTGCGATATGGATAAGAAAAGCACTATAGATTTTGAAAAGGACGAAAACCTCAAGGGTGATTATCATATTTGTTAAATGAATTTGGATTTAACTCTGAGAACATAATTTCTTATGTTGCAGCAACGAATCCTGAGGGGGTCAGACTCCGTTGGGGAGGTTAAAAGGAAAGATTGGTGTAATGTATGAAAAAAGTAAAAATCACGGTGATGAAACAAACGATCTATCAGGATTTGATAGATCAATACGAAAATCCGATACAGCACGCCTGTGACGTGAAAGTCGGACAAATATATATTGCCAATGGCTGGGAAAAGCCAAAGGGCATGTGTAACAGTGCATGGGAAAGTATGTCCGCTTTCGTTATGACTCTTGCTCACGGTGGCGAAGATTTCTATGACGGCTGGATGAGGAATAAGAAGTCAGCAATGATTTCGTGTAATGACGGATTCCGTCCAGTAAGCTTTTTGATTGAGACACTGGATGAGGATTCGGAGTAAGGGATAAATTTGAATTTCGAGGTATATGTTTTGTTGAAAATGTAGAGCGTGAAGAAAAAAGGCAGAGAATCAAAGATGGTGGCTGCTCTCAGCCGTCTCTTTCAAGCGTGTCATTAAGCTTCACTTCAAAAGGTAAAACAAAGTTTTACATACCATTCTTTGCATATCTACTTGCTAAAGAATGGTAGTGACAAGTAGGTATAAAGATATATTGATATTTTTCGATGTGAAGCATATACTTAACACATCGAAAATATTAGATTTGAGGTACTGAAATGAACATACAAAATAAGTACGAAAGGAACGCCAAAGTGTTTAAGGCGCTTTGTGATTCGAATCGCCTAATGATCATTGAAATGCTTCAAAGTGGCGAAAGATGCGCTTGCGAAATGTTAGAAGGGCTTCATATAGGACAATCGACGTTATCACACCATATGAAAATACTTATTGAATCCGGGATTGTGGAAGGTCGACCGGAAGGAAGGTGGATGCATTATTCTTTAAGCAAGGAGGGCTGCGAAGCAGCGAAAAACCTTCTTGATGAACTTACAAAGTTAAAGGAAAATTGCAATGAGGGACGGGGCAAATGTGAGTGCTAATAATATTATAAAATATGTAAGTTAAAGGATGAAATAATATGGCTAAAGTTAAGGTAGCATTTGTTTGTGTTCATAACTCTTGTCGTTCGCAGATGGCAGAGGCTTTAGGCAAAAAGTTTGCCGCAGATGTTTTCGATTCATACTCAGCCGGTATCGAAGTAAAACCTCAGATTAATCAAGATGCTGTTCGGATTATAAAAAAGCTGTACAGCGTGAATATGGAAGAAACACAGTATTCAAAGCTTATTTCCGATATTCCTATGGTGGATATTGTTATTACAATGGGCTGTAATGTAAACTGTCCCTATATACCTTGTAAGCATAGGGAGGATTGGGGACTGGAAGACCCAACAGGCAAGAGTGACGATGAGTTTATGAGGACGGCTAGCATAATAGAAAGCAAGATTTTAGACTTAAAGAAACGAATATCCAACCACGAGATAAGGGTCTAATTAGAAAAGGAGTATGATGTATGTTGGACATCACCACGAGCAGGGAAGTGAAGATTTTACCAACCTCAAGTCAATTGACAACTCAGGATGTTTTAGGTTCTTGGAAGGCCCGTTGGGGAATCAACCGAATGAACTATAAAATAGAGCCGGGGCTTTATCAGTTAGGCAATCCGGATTCAAATGCACCTGTACTGGTCACCGCCAATTATAAAATGACCTTTGACGCACTGAGAAAAGAGCTAACTGATTTCGACGCCTGGATTCTTGTTCTGGATACAAAAGGAGTTAATGTTTGGTGTGCCGCAGGCAAAGGCACGTTTGGCACCACAGAGCTTTTAAATCGCCTTGCGCTTGTTCAACTTGAAAAGGTTGTTTCTCATAAAACCTTAATTTTGCCTCAATTAGGAGCACCGGGTGTCAGTGCGCACGAGGTACAAAAGTATTCTGGTTTTAAGGTAATCTATGGGCCGGTTAGAGCCAAGGATATCAAAGAGTTTATTGGGTTGGGGATGAAGGCCACAGATGAAATGCGAACCGTAAAGTTCAGTGCTTATGATCGGCTTGTGTTAACACCGATTGAACTTGTAAGTACCATTAAGATTTCCTTAATGATTTTTGGAGTGCTATTTTTATTGAATCTTATAGGCGCCGGGCCTTTTGGCGTTGTTGATTTTTATGCCTATATTGGTGCTGTTATTGTAGGATGTGTCCTTACCCCGGTATTGTTGCCTTGGATACCGGGACGGGCTTTTGCATGGAAAGGCTGGTTATTGGGATTTATTTGGATTATCATTGTTAACGTGTTGAATGAATGGCCATCCGCGCCCGAGTATAATCTATTAAAGGCTTTGGGTTATTTATTGATATTGCCTCCTGTATCTGCTTACTTAGCAATGAACTTTACAGGCTCATCAACGTTTACCTCTTTTTCCGGAGTCTTAAAAGAGATGAAAATAGCTATTCCGGCGATGATTATTTCGATAGCCTTAGGTGCAGTTCTAATTCTATCCAGCAGTTTTATTTAAGCATTAAGGAGATGTGATCCATGAAAAACCGATATTTAAAAAATGTCTCTACATTGAGAATCGAACCCGATAAATGCACAGGCTGTGGAAAGTGTCTTGAGGTTTGTCCACACCATGTTTTTGTTATGAGTAACGGTAAATCGGAAATCGCGGAGAAGGACAGCTGCATTGAATGTGGTGCATGTGTTAAGAATTGCCCGTTTAAAGCCCTAGCAGTTAATCCGGGAGTGGGGTGTGCGTCTGCCATAATTAAGGGTTGGTTAACTGGAACTGAGCCAAGTTGCGATTGTTCAGATGGTAGTTGCTGTTAATTTCTGAGAATAATGGGTACTTGATTCGACTGGTAAAAAGGCTGGAGCACTGGAGTTAAAAGAATGATCAGCAGCGGGCAAGAAATAATTTAAAGGCGTCGTATTCGACGCCTTTAAATTTATAATGATATCAGATACCTGCGGGGATATCAGATTGATGGGAGCAAATCAGAACAAATGACTATCTATTCTCGATTCCGACTATCATAAGTGAAGGATGTTCTGCTAGGTTATAATCAATAGGTGAAAATAGACGACTATAAAATTCATGAGTCATCCGAACATAAGGACGGGTTGGGAAGCAGGGGTTTTGTTTTACCACATTACCCCGTTGTCCGTTGCTTAAGCGGATACCTGTACCGGTTGGATAGGGAGTTATGCATTTAGAAAAGACATTTTTCACTAATTTAGGTTCAAAGAGCCTATCGGAATTAGCAATTAAATATTCATAAGCCTCATAAGGCTGATGGGCGTTACGATAAATCCTTTTGCTGGTAAGTGCTTCGTAAACATCCGCAATAGCTGCTAGTCTCCCATATTCATGGATTTGAGTTCCTTTTAACCCCCTCGGATAGCCGCTCCCATCCCAGCGTTCCTGATGTTGCAGCGCAATATGAGCCGAAACTATATTGATATCACGGTTTTTTCTTAGAATTTCGAACCCGTATTCCGAATGCTTCTTGATCTCATCAAACTCCTCCGGCGTCAAAGGCTCTTTTTTATTGAAGATTTCTGATGGAACCTTGATCTTTCCTACATCATGCATGAGCATACCCATTCCGAGTTCTAATAATTTGTCATCCGACCAACCCATGAAAATCCCCATAATCGAAGCAATGATCGTAGTATTTACAGAATGATGAAAGGTATAATCATCATAACCCTGAATCTCAATTACATTACCTAGCAATCCTTTGTTATCAAGAAGGTCGCTAATAATATTTCGAACAGCACTCTTAACCTCATCTAACTTACCTGAAAGAAGCCGTGACTCATCAATATTCTTATTTATACTTTGAACAGCTGCATAAGCAACTTCACGGGTTTTTAAGGACACAGCTGAAGTAATCTCAACATCTTCAAAAGTAGCATCCTCGATAAACATTGTATCAAAACCCAGATGAGCTAATTTATTGATATAACTTCTTGATAATGCTATTCCCGCCTGTAAAAGTACTTTGCCATTAGAAGCTACCAAAGGTTTAGCAAGCACAGAACCTTCATCTACATAGGCAATATTTACTAAACGCATTATTAAGACTCCTGTTCCATTTATAATTATTTCTAATAATGCAATAAATTAATAACATATACAAATTCGCCAAGTTTTTTCCAATTCCTTTTATAATTTATTATCTCAGCATATTTTTCCTAAAAAGAACAGAATTCGAAAGTATATGTTGGATTTGTGTTTAATGAGAGAGTAAGTGCTAACCATCTAACACTTTTATGGCGTGGGCATAGAATAAAAAAACACATTAACAGCTGAAAATACTTTTTGAGTGAATTGGGACTGGGGGAGATTATACTGAGAGTCGAAGTGACCGATTTTGATGGCAATCCCAAAATTAAAGAACTGTATGACGTCAAGTGGGATACAGTGGCTGCTGAAAAAGGCGGCTATGATCACTTCATGCTCAAGGAAATCTTTGAGCAACCCAAAGCCTTAGAAGATACGATGACAGGTCGTTTAGAGGAGCAACAGGTCGTCCTTCAGGAATTTAATCTGAGCGCCGAGGAAGTAAAAGACCTCCATAAAGTCTTTATCGTTGCTTGCGGAACGGCATGGCATGCCGGTTTAGTGGGTAAAACCCTGATTGAACGCTGGGTGCGGGTACCTGTAGAAGTGGATATCGTTTCGGAATTCCGATATCGTTCTCCTTTGATTGATAAACACACCTTGGTCATTGTGATCAGCCAGTCCGGAGAAACAGCGGACACATTGGCGGCGCTTCGTGAAGCGAAAAAACAAGGCGCGCATGTTGTTGCCGTTACGAATGTCGTCGGAAGTTCTGTCTCCGGTGAAGCGCATGATTCCATCTATACCTGGGCCAGTCCTGAAATTGCGGTCGCTTCGACCAAGGCCTATACGACCCAGCTTGAAGGAATGGTTTTACTCGGTCTCTATTTAGCACAGACTCGCGGGACATTGACTCCTGAGAAAATTGGGCAAGTCATTACCGCTCTCAAAGAGATTCCTGCCCAAGCGCAAGAAGTGCTGGAACAAGCGAAAGATATCAAGGATTTTGCGCAATCCTTTGTCGGAGTTAAAGATACCTTCTTCATTGGCCGAAGTCTTGACTGGAATGTCGCTATGGAAGGCGCTTTAATATTGAAGGAAATCTCCTATATTCATGCGGAAGCGTATGCTGCAGGAGAGTTAAAACACGGGACTCTCGCTCTGATTACTGAACAAACTCCGGTCATTGCGATTGCTACTCAAATGGATGTCTATGATAAGACCGTATCGAATATTAAAGAAGTCAAAGCCCGGGATGCCAAAGTGATCGGGATTACGTTCGAAGGGAACACGGATCTCACTAAATCCGTGGATCATGTCATCTATTTACCCAAAACAGTTGCTGAACTCGCCCCGATTCTAACCGTCATTCCGCTTCAGCTGCTCGCTTATTATGTATCGGTGGCCAGAGGTTGTGACGTGGATAAACCTACCTGATTCTCCACTTCGTTATTTTACTTGTTATAACAAATGTACCCTGTAGGGTAGACTTTTTTTCGTTGTCTACTCTATAGGGTACATTTTATTCTTTCCAGGCTATTTCATTCACTTCATGATAGACACCGTTGCTCTTGACTAATGGTTGGCAACTGCAAGCCCCCTAGTAGACCTTCACCGCCTAGTTAATCGCCATGCGTGGCTCACACACAAAGGCTTATTTTTTCACCAAAACCCTACTCACCTAACACTGCTAATATGCATAGGATACACAAAATGTAAAAGGAGAATGAATATGAAAGTCCTCGTGACTGGAGGAGCTGGCTTCATTGGCTCCCATCTTGTGGAATTTCTTCTTTGCCAAGGTATTGAAGTTTCCATAATAGACAATCTGGTATCTGGACAGTCGTATATTTCTCACCCGCTTGCGGTATTCCACCAGATGGATATACGCAGTAGAGATGCCAAGGCCGTTATTGTACGTGAAAAACCCGATGTTGTCTTTCACTTGGCTGCTCAGACAGATGTCCAGAAATCTCTTCAGGATCCGCAATATGATGCTCAGGTGAATATTTGTGGAACAATCAACCTTCTTGAGGCTTGTCGGGAGGCCCAGGTTCGAAAACTAATCTTCACATCTTCTTCAGCTGTGTATGGAGATCTGCATAAGGAATCCATTTCAGAAGAAGATCCGGTATCACCCATCTCCTATTATGGTTTATCTAAATGGGCCGCCGAGTCATATATTCTCCTTTACCATCAACTTTATGGAATTTCCTACACCATCCTACGCTTCAGCAATGTCTATGGCCCGGGGCAAATTGCCAAAGGAGAGGGTGGAGTAGTCGCCGTTTTTTTGGATCGAATCCATGCCCAAAAACAACTTAACATTCATGGTGATGGCGAACAAACGCGAGATTTTATATATGTAAAGGATGTAATCCGGGCAATTCAGGCTGCTGCTGAGCGGGGAGATCAGGAAATCATTCAGGTCAGCTCCTCCAGAAAGACTTCAGTAAACCAATTAGTCTCAACATTGTTCCAAATTCATGGATCGCCGGTCGAAATCATCTATACTCCAGCCAATAAAGGAGATGTGAAGCACAGTTGCCTAGACAACAGAAAGGCGTATGAACTGCTGCAGTGGCAGCCGCTGATAGACTTGTCAGACGGTTTAGCCGCCACCTATACCTATTCAAAAAAATAGGATTATTAATAAAAGGAGATGTTGTTGATAGTGCGCCTTCAAGACTTATATGGAACGTATGATGCCATATTCAGCCTAGGGGATCTTTGCATTGGCTCCCTTAAACTGAGACAGAACAACCTTAGGCCTTACGCAGGAGTTTTGGACTGGATGGCCACTCCTGAGTTATCTGATGTTAATCGTCTTTTAAAGAATCGTTTTATTGGATTTATGGACCTTCCCAATTTACGGGTTATCGGTTATGCCGGAGAAAAATATATTTGTGTATCAGACGATGCCTACCATTTTGTGTCCAATCACGATTTTGAGGTAGGAAAGAATTCATTGTCTCATTTAGGCAGCTATGCGGAAGTAAGAGAAAAGTTTGATCGTCGTATTCGTCGTTTTCTAGAAAAAGTAAACTCTTGTCAACGTATACTTTTTATTCGGACAGAAGGCGATCTGGGAGAAGCTAAAGAGCTTGAAAAGGTCCTTTCGGGTTTGGTCAAGAATGATTTTCGGGTGCTTCTTGTTAATCATACGAGTGTTAAAGAGTTGGTTGAAGACAATTGGCCTTTGGAAAAAGTGTGCGCAATTCAACTTCCCAGCGATAATAAGTTTACCGCAAATGATAGCCTCTGGGCAGAACTTCTTAAGGACATTCATATTAGCAATAAGGAGTGAAGACCATGTTCACAAACTCAACCATTTTGGTTACCGGGGGAACAGGCTCATGGGGACAGGAGTTGATAAAGCGCTTATTACTTCACAATCCGCAAAGAATTATTAGCTTCTCACGTAACGAAACCATCCAAGTAAAGATGGATCGTGAAATTGATGACCCAAGATTGATATCTTCTATAGGTGACGTCCGAGATCTCAGCACCTTGATTAAAGCGTGTGAAGGGGTAGATTTCATTTTTCATCTTGCCGCGCTGAAGCACGTGCCCATCTGCGAAAAACAGCCGTTAGAGGCTTGGAAAACGAACGTAATTGGAACACAAAATGTGATTGAAGCTGCAACTATAAATCGTGTAAAAAAAGTTATCAATATCTCAACTGACAAGGCAGCAAATCCGGTCAGCTTTTACGGAATGACTAAAGCGATTGGTGAAAAGCTTATCATATATGCGAATCTACAAAAAGAAGAGACGAAATTCGTGAATGTACGAGGAGTTAATATCCTCGGTTCCAATGGCAGTGTCCTTAATCTATTTATTGAGCAACTAAAAGAAAAACGTAATATCAGTATTACAGATAAAAAGATGATCCGATTCTTTATGACCCCGAAATCCGCAACGGAACTTTTACTAACGGCGGCCGAAGAAGGAAAAGGCGGAGAAACTTTCATTTTGACGTCGTCGCCATGGAAGATACTAGACTTAGCTGAGGTATTGATCGAAGCTTATGGTACGGCAGATACAAAAATTATCGAGATAGGAATTAGACCGGGAGAAAAACTTAATGAAGATTTTCTCTCATCGATTGAAAGTAACAATTCGGTGGTTTTGAAAAATCGGTACTTGGTAATACTTCCGTCGATTGAGATACCAGCCTTAAAGGAAGCTTATGCTTCTTGCCCATCCGTAAAAATGGAATCTTTTCCAGGGAACCTCCTCATGAACAAAGCAGAAATCAAACAAATACTAACTGAAGAGGGCTATTTGTCTCAATAATTATATTAATTAGACAGTAATCTGATGACAGATGCACATGTTCCCCGGCATCTGTCCTACATAAAGGAGATGAAAAAATGAAAATTTTGCTTGCAACCTATTGGAATATCCCTCATTTGGGAGGCGTATGGCCGTATATGTTACAACTTAAAGAAAAGCTGGAATCATTAAATCATGAGGTGGATTTACTTGGCTATGGTGATGAAGCCGGAAGTTTTGTGCACTTGGTTAATAAAAAGCAGCTTAATACAGATAAGTTACTGCCGCTTCTTAAATCAATGCTGAATGAAACTGATTACCCTGAAATCTATATGAATAAGCTTATAGAGTATACCGAATTCCGTCGTTATCTTTTTGAGTTGTCCACCGCCTATTTCGGTTTGGAATCCTATGACGTCATTCATACGCAAGATGTCATTTCCGCCGTAAGCATCAACCGAATTAGACCCCCAAAAGCGGCCCTTGTCGCCTCCCTCCATGGATCTGTTGCACACGAGATAAGGCTTCAGTTAGAGACCATCCACAAGTCTCCGACCTCCTATATGGCTAGAAGATATTTTGACCAACTGGAGTATAACGGCGCATCATCAGCAGAATACGTCATTCTCTGTAATCAATGGATGAAAAAAATACTAACCGATGAATTCCGTGTTCCCAACGAGAAAATCAAAGTGTTTCAATATGGTTATGATATTGAGAATTTTTTCCATCTAATGAGGAAGAAATCTGAGATTAAATGTCCCGCTAATAAGAAAGTAATCATGTATTCAGGCCGGTTAGTTCAAATTAAAGGTGTGGATCATCTTCTTGATGCACTCGGGCGACTAAAGGAAGAACGTCAAGATTGGATTTGCTGGATTGCCGGAGAGGGAGATAAGCTAGCTGAACTTCGCCTTCAGTGTAAGGTCCTAGGACTGGAAGAAGATGTTATATTTTTAGGAAATCGAGATGATATCCCAAGTTTATTGGCACAAGCTGACATTTTCGTACTTCCGAGCATTATTGAGAACCAGCCTTTATCAATTATTGAAGCCCAACTTGCGGGAAAAGCGATTATCGCCAGTGACGCAGGGGGATTGCCTGAAATGATCCAACACAAAGTTACAGGTTTATTGACACCTGTAGGAAATATAGAGTGTTTATGTGCCAATTTGAGTAAGTTGCTGAAAAGCCAATCTCTTCGAATTACACTTGGTTCTACAGCTAAGGACTGGGCTTTGTCTCATTGGTCACTAGACAAAATAGTAAATCAAACCGTAGAAGTTTATCAAAAAGCTATTACGGAAAGGAGACGAAATTTTAATGATTAGCCTCAGTATCATATGGACTAGGTTTATAAATATGTTAACACGGGTATTTATATATTTCGGGTGTTGGATAAAACACGTGACTCATATGGACGACGGCACAGAACCATTAAAGGTTAGCGTAGAACCAATAGTCGATGCTGTATCAATAGTCGATGCTGAACCAATAGTCGATGCTGATCCAATAGTCGATGCTGATCCGGTAGTCGATGCTGAACCAGAAGACGATGCTGAGCCAGAAGACGATGCCGAACCAGAAGACGATGCTGAGCCAGAAGACGATGCTGAGCCAGAAGACGATGCTGAGCCAGTAGACGACGCTGAGCCAGAAGACGATGCTGAACCAGTAGACGATGATGATTCAGCAGTCGATGCTGAATTAAATGACAGTTCAGACGGCGACCAATATATTATTTCAGACAATCATTTCAGTAATTTTCGTACCTGGCAGAATATTTTTAAATGTATTCCTAACGATTACGTTATTCCTAACCCTCAGTCTATCAATATTCTTCTGCCGATGACAGCTGAGCACTACCGCAACCTTTTCCCTACAGCGTCTAGGCATCCCAGTCTCTTGGTTGATGATCAGGTTTGGCAGCGAATCAAAGCCACTTTGCCTAAGGATTATCAGCTTCCGGATTCTATTCTTCAATTGGCATAGTGTACAATTAAGTCCCCATAACAGGGCACTTTCTTAATCCATTTCTATGAGCTTCTGGATGAGTTGGCCGTAGAGTTGTTTAAGGACCAGATATATTTTTGATAATTGATTTTCGTCAAATACGTGTGGGTTGCGTGTTTGACGAATTTCTTTGTTTTATATGTTAATTTATCATGTGACCTGAATGTTGTCGGGTTGAGTTGGAGGGATTGATTTTTGCGGTTATAGTTTCTAGGTTTATGTAATTTTTTAAAATTAAATAGTTTAATGCTTGTGTTTTAAGATTATTCTTGATATGATTACATCGTCAAGAAATACTTAATTTCAGAAAGGCACAATTCATATGAAGAAGCTGAGCGAGATGGTTGAATTGGTAAGCGGATCACCTCAATTTAGAATTACTGAAGTGTCTGATGTGAATGCTCCACTTTATACTTATTATGGTCAACCTGATATAGCGGATGACTTGGTTGATATCGTTTCATCAAACGTTGATCATAAGCAAGTTAGAACGCTAGATAAAGTCAATACGCTGTATACGGAAGATGTCGTATTTAGTCTAATATCCGGAATTTCAACGATCGTAAGAATTGCGCACGAGGGTTATCTCTACACCCAAAACTATGTTAAGTTGATACCCCATGAAAATATTGATTCACAGTATTTGGTTTATCTACTTAATGAAGATAAGTTAATTCAGAAGCAATTCCAACTGGGACTGCAAGGTTCGCAGGTTTTGAAATACACACTCAGACAAGTGAAAGAG
>NZ_JAYFQK010000079.1:0-18111 GCF_034927245.1 Desulfitobacterium sp. | reverse complement strand
GGTTTCAATCAATCCAGCCGATGAAACCATTCCAATCTTAACTGCATCCGGATAGATATCGGTAAAAATACTATCCAACTGTTTGCCTAAAAATTCCGGAGTGACCTCCATAATGCCTGTAACACCGGTTGTATTCTGTGCCGTAAGTGCAGTAACCGCACTCATGGCATATACGCCATTTGCGGTCATTGTCTTAATATCTGCCTGGATGCCAGCGCCTCCGCAGGAATCACTTCCCGCGATTGTTAATGCTTTTTTCATCTTTTTCTCCATTCCGCTGTATATACAGCTTGGTTCCATCCATATCAAATATCTCTCCCGCAATCAGGCCTTCACCGCCTTTTCGGTTAATTCTTTCAGTTCAGTTGTAGCCTTAACAATGTCGGGCTGTGCAAAAATTGCGCTGATTACAGCTATTCCGCATATTCCGGAGCCTGACAATTCCATTACGTTATCTTTACTGATACCTCCGATTGCCACGACAGGAATACTTACAGCTTTGCAGATTTCTTTCAGGGTCTCATGGCTTACATCATCTGCATCTGCCTTAGAACCGGTATGAAATACTGCTCCGACCCCGAGGTAATCTGCGCCTTTCTTTTCTGCCAATACTGCCTGCTTAACTGTTTGCGCCGATACTCCGAGAATCTTATCCTTTCCTATCAGTTCACGGACACTGCCAGCCTCCATATCACTTTGGCCCACATGAACCCCGTCGGCATCCACTGCTATGGCTATATCTACATTATCATTGATGACAAATGGGACATGATACTTCTTACATAATTCTTTTATTTCTCTTGCTTCCTCAAGGACCCTTCCATCTCCTAATTCTTTCTCCCTAAGCTGTATAAAGGTTGCTCCACCCTTTAGTGCCTTTTCCACCTGGCTATAGAGAGTCATACTTCCAAGCCAGGACCTGTCGGTAACAGTATATAAAAGCAAATCCTTCTTATCGCACTTCATACTTTGCTCCTTTCTCCAACGTTTCCCCATCCATATTATAAATAGCGTCAATTATTCTGTTTCGGTATGTGGAATTTCCATCGGAAGGCTGCATATTGCTCCATCCGATTTCTCCTGCAAGACCCATGGCGCACACGGCTGCTGCAGCCGCTTCAAGCTCATTATCCGGGTTTGCAACAAGAAAAGCCGTCATCATTCCGGAAAGCTGGCAGCCTGTTCCTGTGATTTTTCCCATTTCGGCTCTTCCATTTCTTATGACATAGCATTTATCTTCATCTGCAACAAGGTCAATTGCTCCCGTTACTGCTGCAATGCATCCCGCCTCTTTGGCAAATGCTTTCACAAACGCCACCGCATTATCAAGGGAAGTTTCCGTTACCGCATCTGCCACATCAGCTTCAACACCCTTGGTACTTCCGCTTCCAAATGCTAAGGTCTTAATCTCAGAAATATTTCCTCTGATTGCATTAAACTTAATCTCTTTCATCAGCTTGACCGCCGTATCGGTACGAAGTTTACTTGCGCCTGCTCCAACCGGATCAAGCAAAATTTTATGTCCAAGTATGTTTGCTTTCTTTCCGGCAAGAAACATGGACGGTATTGTATTTTTGTTCAGTGTTCCGATATTAATGTTCAGACCGCCACAAATGGACGTGATATCTTCCGCATCCTCCAAATCATCTGACATAATCGGACTTGCTCCGCAGGCAAGGAGAATATTTGCAACATCGTTCACTGTTACATAGTTTGTAATATTGTGGACTAGAGGTACTTTATTACGGACATTTTCAATACACTTTTTTAGCATGCTATCTCCTTTCGCAAATACAAACTGAAAGGCATGTCAACATAAAAAAACTGCATATATACCAATGAAAGTATATATGCAGCAATCTCTGCTAAGTATATCCCTACGTTGGCATTACCCAAATCAGGTTACGGGTCTAAGCATACAGCTTACTCTCAGCCTGCTTATCGCAAGCTCCCCTTCGTATTTACTTGTAATTATACTACGGTATAACGGAAAATCAACTATAATTGTTTACCTGTACTTTGCTATGTGAATTATATAAAAGCTCTTTACTGAACATAATTCTATACCTATACATATAGATCTGAAAGAAGTTTCTTTGTTCCTTCTTTATTTTCCTCATCAATTATTAAATCACAAGTTAATTTATCTATGTCACAGAAATCCATATCTGGTTTATATCCTTTATCTGGTTTCACCAATGATTCATCATCAATCTGTCAGATGTTGCTTCACAACTTCTCCTAGGGCATCTTCCTGCTCGAGGGTCTGACCCCCTCAAGCAGAAATTCCATTTACACAAAATAATTTACATTCCCTTATGATGTTCTTATCATTGCTGGAGTGCTTGGTATGCAATACTTTTTTTCAACCAGAAATAATGTTTATTGGGGCGCTATTATTCCTGTCCTTTTTGTTACTTGGCTAACTTGGAGGTTATTTACCACTCACATTGAAAGTATTTTGGCTTATGTATTAATTCTCTTAGTTGGTTTAGCTTTCCTTACTGGACAATGGTATAGTGGTCGAGAATCCCTTCATAAACAAAGAAAAAAGGAATTAAATAAAATGAAAACCCACGACATCCAATAGAGAAAATGGGAAGTTGTTAATCTCATCCAGTGTCTCAATCAAAAAGCTCACCGGACGGAACCCGTCATTAGACGAAATCATTGCTGACTTCTTATTCTTCATCCAGCCGTCATAGAAATCTTCGCCACCGTGAGCAAGATTCATAACGAAAGTAGACATACATAAGAAATTATGTTCTCAGAGTTAAATCCAAATTCATTTAACAAATATACAGTATTACCGCTTCAAACTGTTATTAAATGATTTATTCTTTGTTAATAACCCAACCCAGTTTGTCAGCATAGTTTCAGTACTGTACTATCGGTAAAAACTAAATCAAAGCCTGTATTTTAGACTTTGTTTTACCTTTTGAAGTGAAGCTTAATCCGTGAATGTCAATTCACCTCATTGGAACAAATATCGTTGAAAATTCTTCGGAATACGGCATTGGGCTTTCGTGAGAATTCCTCAATCGCGTACTTACCACGGATTTTTCCGTTTTTGTAGATATCAATGCTGCCGTTTTCAAATGTAATCAGTTCGTTATTGAATTTGAATCTCAACTCATTGTCTTCATCATTAATCGTCGTATGATTCGCTAACCGCTTTAATTCAGTATATAGCCGATACTCAGCCTCGGAGCGAATAGACAGCTCCGGAAGCTCCGAGCTGTGATGCAGCAAAAAAGTATTTGTCAAAAGGCGCGCGGCAAAACCCATCTCCTTCGGCCGAATCGGTTTTGCGAGTTCTTTCCATTTCTTGATTTCAAAACGATAGTAAAGTTCTTCGGATTTCTTGGGAATTTCAAGAATTTCCGACCGCTTCACAGGAATACACTTCGTAACCTCTCCATAATAGCGAATGCCGGCACTCCGGCCGAACAGTCTTATGGACTGATAGATGGCGACATAACGAATCGGGAAACTGCTTTCATCCAATCTTGAAACCGGGATATGGTAAAACCGGTGTTGCAGGCAAATTTTTAACTGTCCTGGGCTGCTCAAAGCACCGACCAAAACATCGCGGACGGACCAATCAGTCCTTGCCAACTTTTCTTCGATGCCGCGTGGCAATGTCGCGCGCTCAAAAGCTGATTCCGGCGAATCGGAGATGAGTTCGTCTAGCATTTCTGTCACCATTTTTGTAGCAGATGGCAGGAACGGAAGACCGCCGATGTTCACTTTATCGATGCTTTGATAGAAACGGTGATTACGATATTCGTCTTCGTTGCTGTAGGGGAAAAGGACGTATGCGCCAAACATGGTACGTTCAAAGGGTGTGGCTCCATTACAATAAACAATAGCGTCCCTATAGCGGTGCATCGTGTTGATGTCCCCAACCTCCGGGCCAGGGCGGTGAGAAATCGTCTCGTAATAATCCGTTCCGGGCAAGGCAGGGTTGATTCGATATTTGGCGTCAAATACATACTCATATTGTACGTTGGCGCCTTTTTTCTCTAGGGTCAAAACATTGTCCGGCTTCTGCGTAACGGTAGGTACGTCCATTTCTTTAGGGTTGTAGGAAAGTATGATAGTTTCACCCGTATCCGGATTGCGATATTTCACCTTTGAGCCGCATCCTTTTACCAGAGATACAAAAAGACCGTTTCCCTGAACTTTGATAATATCTTGAGAAATCAATTCGTACCGGTCCTTCATTAAGCTGTTCAGCTTAATAAAACACCAGTATTCGTAAAGAAGAGCCAGGTCTTTTACAGAAATATTAAACACATCGCCACTGATAGAAAGGCCCCGTAGAAGCATCAGATAATATTTGTATAGATCTCGATAGCCTAATGCCATTGAAAAAACCAAAGACATGCCGGAAGAGGCTTCACGTGCGCTCACTTTCGCGAGAAATGACGCGTTGCAACGACGATTTACGTTTTTGATCATATCGTCAATCTGAGCTATGATGGCCTGGTCTTCTTCGCGTTGCAAATGTAGGTAATTCTTCCTGAAGCCTTCCAGCTTTTTTACGGTGGATTCCAATATGTATTTTGCCAGGCGATTTTCTTTGGTATCGTAGGTAACCTGTTTTTTTACGGCCAGGGCGTGTGCCACAGCAATCGTCCCGTTTGATACTGCGGCCTGTTCCGGATGCTTCTCTACCCAGCGAATAGTTTTCGCATCGATTCGCTTGATTTTATGGTTTGGGAGAACCTCGTGTGTCGTCTCCAGCAAATGGTGCGGCTGTGCCAAAATCATATCGGTTGCTTTCAAAAAGTCCGCATAGATTTTTCGGATCACAGCAAAGAACTCCACCGGGCTGCTGTTTACATGATCGCTCTGCTGATAGCCAAAATAGGTTTTCTTTAAAAGATCAAAAACGATATTATAAACTTCTTTCGTAACATCTTCGACAATGCTTTTATAGTCATCTTTGTAATTGATTTTAGTGGGAAACACCTCAATAACAAGGCGAAGATAGCTAACACCGTCTATTTGGATAACCAGGTCAGAGAGGCCAATTTCATTGCCAAAGTTGATAATACCGGACAAAATTTCGTGATGACGGCTTGCACGGGTCACTTTATTGCGGATGTTAAGATTATCGTGCCAGAAAGCTACCGTATGCCCATCAGCTGCCTCGACAATTAACTCATAACGCTGTTGTTCGTAAAATAGAGGAACGATCGCATATATACCGGAATAGATGCCGTTGTTAACCGCCAGAACGCTTGGCTCGGCACATCCTTTCAAAGATAACTCGTACTCTTCATAGCAGAATACTTTAAAGGTCGAGTCTTTTTCCATGTATGTTGCTTCCTGAAAGTTTGGATGAACCGCACGCCCTTTGATGGTTAAACTAACTTTATCTGTTTGGATATATACCAGTTCATCAGAGCCAGTATGAAGTGAATCCATCTTCTTCGTATCTCCTCACCATGAAGGCAATCTTTTGGGCACTTTGTTTGTATTTGCAATCCGCACTTTGGGCCGCCTTGTACATCTTCGAGCCGATATTATCGTTGTTAGTTTGATATCCTTCATAATCACCGGCACAATGCTTAAAAAGCTCACAGAGCATATTTTTGATGGACGCGTTGCTTCCTTGAATGCGTGGCAAAATCTTTTGCATGATCTCATTGTCTAACGCATCGTCTCGGTCAAGCAGTTCGTCATTTTTATTGTTTAGCATGTAAAAGACAATTTCGTCCCTTACGCGATAACCCACATGAGCGTTCGAAAGATGCAGAATGCGGTTGATTTCCTGAAGCTCTACACAAAGCTCATTTACAAATTCCGTTTCCGTTGTACATTGGGAGAGCAAAAGATATTTTGTCTTCAAAAAAACATTCGGCAGGTCTTGGGCCCTTTCATTTTCCGCCCCTTCCCCAATCATCTGTGGGAGCAAATCCACATACGAGAACTCTATCGTATTGGCTCGGTCCAACACTTTACGGCTAAAGGGAAAGGTCGTCTCATCCATGTTGACGGTGCCGATAATGTATAGATTCTCCGGCAGAGGAACCTTTCCATAACGTCCGATCGCATCCCCATCAGCCCCAAAGTAAGTATCTGGAACAAGCCGATCTGACACAATTCTTCCAGACGCATCAAAATCACGCGTTTCTATAATTGATAACACGTCGCTAAAGTAATATTCAACCCGCGCCAGATTCATCTCGTCTAAACACAGGAAATAGGGACGTGCCGAATCAATCTCTGCTTTTTTCACGAAATCGATAATGGCGCCTGGAACAAATTTACCGTGCAATACTGAATAGTGAATTGCTACTTCTAGAGATCTAATGACAGAAAAGATGTTACCTGAAAACGCAGCAGTCGTGATTAAAGGTACGAATTCTAAATTAGACCCATGAAACATTTTGGGGTATTCTTCAAAGCAAAGACTAATCGACAAGTGTCCGGATGAGCCGGAATACGCATACATTCCCTTTAACTAAACTTCTTTATAATTTCTAATATTGCATTTCCGTACTTATTGCATTTAATATCTCCAAAACCGGATACCTTTTTTATATCATCTAAAGTCTTAGGCACCACCGAAATTAATTCTTCCATTTGCGCATTGTTATAAATAAAGTAAGGTTTTATATTCTCAACTTGGCTGGTTTCATAACGATATTGCCTTAAAGCTTTATATAGAGGGGTTTCCCCTATATTAACCCGAGCATGTGCAGGTTCACTTACCCTTTTTTCTTCTATTTTATTAATTGAATATTTCTCCGAAAAATCTATTTTCTTGGGTTTGTGTAAACTTAAGAAAAACTCTGCGAGTTCAAACATTTGCTTTTCTGTACTAAGCTCATCTTTCCGTTCACTCATCTTTTTCTTTATATATTCAATTAACTGGTCACTACGAATAATTTGTTCTCTTATTTCTTTTTTAGCAAATCTAAGATTAATAATTGTTTTTGGATTGGCAAGAACAACAACGGATTTATAATTATCATAAAAGTATTTTTCGAAAAATGTCTTGGTTAAAATATTGTTCTTTGTAGAGAATCTGACTTTCTTTATCATTTCTAGGTGCCGGGTGTTTTGTGTAATGGGACTGTAAATCCCCTCTTTTTTATACTTACCATTAAACTCAACAGTACGGATAAAATCCCCACTACTATTTACTTCTATATTCCCAAATAGATTTTTACACTCGATGATCAAATTAACCTTTTTCGTAATAATCAAATAGTCTATTTGAGCAGATAAGCCATCGTATTCGATGTTTAGATCATGTAATATGAGCATGGGAATATAGCTATTATTCAATTCAAATGCAACATTGTCTTCACCAACAATACCATAAGAAAGTAATTTAATATCCAGCTCAATTTGCGGTTTTATATTGTCTGGAGCGGTCTTAAGGAAATTTTCTAATTCTTCCAACTGTAACTTTGCATCATTATCGGCTTTAATAAAAATTGGTTTATTTAGCACAGGTTTTTGTGTTATTGCTTCTTTTAGATGATCAAAAAAAGGCATAAAATCACAACCCTCAGAATATTTTATCATTATTGTAAATCAGAAGATAAAATATAACAATAACTTACCAAATGTAATTGCCAAATCCTAAACATCTGAATTGAAAAAGTCACCGTCTACGAGGACAAGTTCACCGTGGAATTCAAGTCCGGCGTGACGATAGATGTTGAAGCATAATATAAAACGAACAAGGCACTCTACATGGTGTGAACGTAGGGTGCCTTTCTCTTTGAGTCCAGTAAAAAGCGATAACCAAAAAGATGAAATTTATGTCCTTTTATATAATTATTTTTTCTTAACAGGAATCCAAATTTCACTGTAGTAGTTTTCATCCTGGCTGCCATTGGGATATTCGGACAAATTGGTATACATTTCAATGTTATAGCCTGCCGCGATTTCATAATCCTTGCAATTAGGCAGCCATTCCGAAAATATTTTCTGGTTCACATCTTGCAGGGCTTTCGGCATTGCGCCTCTGCAGGCAAAAACAGCCCAGGTGTGCTTCGGTATGGTCTTTGTGACAAAACCATCCGGTACTACTGCAGATGGGTCATAATTATCCGCAATCAAGTATTCAAACTCATCGGGACCTGTGCCCTCGTCAAGGCATACGCCGTACATTCCGCAAATAATGCTCCCTTTTCCTGTTTTGTAATGCTCCGTCCAAAACTGAGGGATTTCTGATTTTGCTGTATCATATTTGAACATCCTCGAAGCGCCAATGACTGTAAACGAATCCTTGTCAACAATTTTGTAATCCATAAGATAACCGCCTTCCAATGTAAATTTGATTTTTAGCGGGGCAAACGATTTAATCATCGCTCCATCCCTCCGTACAGCGGTAGGCGTGACACCGTGAAACCGGGTGAAAGCTTTTGTAAAGCTATCTGGTGAATCATAACCGTACTTCAGAGCTATATCAATGATTTTTTCATCAGTTGAAACAAGCTCACTGCCGGCAAGTGTGAGCCTGCGTTGCCTGACATATTCACCGACCGTAAAACCGCAGAGCATCGCAAAACCTTTTTGAAAATAAAACGGAGAAACAAATGCCCGTTTTGCAATGCCCTCTATTTCTAGTTCTTCGGTGATGTTTTCTTCAATATAGCTGATAGCTTCGCCGATCCCTTCAATCCATCCCACAATCACTACCTCCCCTCTGTATTTACATCCTATCAAATTACATGCAGTCATGCCCGATTTTTAGTGTTACGTTTTGTCTGTCATATAGTATTTATTCTTCGATGCCCCAACATCCAACCTGACCACACAACCTCGAACTTTTCAAAAAACATCCAATCTGACCACACGTCAAACAATGACATCTAATCTGCTCTGTCACATTAAAAATATGGACTCTTGGACTTATTCCCGCGAACAGTAAAAAGCGCGTTTCCCAACACATCAGTTTAAACCCCAAAACCACAGAAATGGCTTATTTACGTCTAATAGTAATAGAGCAACTTATCCACAGCCTGTATCCCGATTTTATTCGACTGCCCGTATATAATTTATGTTGGATAAAATTGAAAAGGTGTGACTAGAAAATGTTAGAGTATATTTCAGCCCCGGAAGCAGCGGAGAAATGGAGCATTTCTGAAAGACGAGTACAAAAGCTATGTGAGGAAAATCGAATAACCGGCGTGGCGAAGTTTAGCCGTATGTGGCTGATTCCAAAGGACGCAGAAAAGCCTATTGATGGGCGGCATACCCGTAGAAAAATAAAGGACGGTGAAAACGAATGAAACATATTTTTTTTATTGAAGATGATTTGAGTTTAATTAGTGGGTTATCTTTTGCAAATTAGAGACCTCCTAGAAAATTGATATCTACTTTAAAGCCCCAAGTTGCCAATTTCGTTCTCTTGTGACTGCCTCCATATCTTCGGGCAGCATTAGATTAACTACTTTTATGGCGTAATCTATGGCGTAATCAGAAGCAACCATAGCGTGCTCCTTCATATGTCCAGTACCAACAGCCTGACCGGTAACACGAAGGGCAACCTGAATAACTAAATCAGGACATTCTTTTGCTATCTTATGGATTTTAAATCCCGCCTGCCGCACATCATGCATACGTGCCTCGCCTCTTTGCCATCTTTCGTTTGTTATAAAACCATCCTGAATGGCTTCACAATTATCGTAATCGTAATTTACAAACTCTAGAATATGTTTGGCAAGCTTAATTGCCCATTGTGCCATCTCAACCTGTGACTTATTTTCGTAGATTGCATCAAGTTGAGATCTCAATTCTGTATTATCATTAATTTTAATTTTTACCTTCGTTGGCATATTTCCCTCCATACAAGTTCTTTGTTTAACGTAAAGCAATTCCACCTTATAGTTGAAATTACTCGGTTATCTTTTCATATCCCTGCTGATTTGAAAAAGTCTTTTCAATAGCCTTCAAATTACCATTCATTTTGCTAACCCGGTTAAGAATTCCTACAGGACCATGCCTAAACCTCTCGATTTACACGGCTAATAAATGCTGTTTTCTCTTTTTATCTTACTTTACACCCTTTAAAACTCTTGGCATATTTTATACCAACTGAAATTATTTTAATATCCCTACTAAAGATTGGATGAGATATATGCAGAAAATCCGAAAAGCAATTATTCCGGCTGCAGGACTTGGGACACGCTTTTTGCCGGCAACTAAGGCTCAACCTAAGGAAATGTTACCGATTGTGGATAAACCTACAATCCAATTTATTGTTGAAGAAGCCGTTAAATCAGAAATTAAAGAAATCATAATTGTTACCGGTCGGAGTAAACGGGCAATAGAAGATCATTTTGACCGCTCGCTAGAACTGGAAATTTTATTGAAAAAGACTAAGAAAAAAGAGCTTTTGCATATGGTCCAAGATATTTCACGGATGGCGGATATTTATTATGTTCGTCAGAAGGAAGCTCTAGGATTAGGTCATGCCATCTATTGTGCACGCCAGTTCATTGGAGATGAGCCTTTCGCCGTACTGCTTGGGGATGATGTTATTCATGCCGGGGTTCCCTGTCTAAAGCAAATGATTAATGTTTATAAACGTTATGGTACAAGTATTGTGGGGGTCCAGGAGGTTCCTTTGGAAGACACTTCTAAATATGGCATCGTTGACGGGGAAAAAATATGCGAGCGTATTTACAGAACCCGGGATCTGATTGAAAAGCCAACTCCTGAAAATACCCCCGTGACACGTTTGGCCATTATGGGCCGTTATATTTTAAATCCGGAGATTTTTGGTATTCTGAAAAATCTTCATCCCGGGAAGGGTGGGGAAATACAACTGACTGATGGTTTACGTGAACTTAGCAAGATTCAGGAAGTTATTGCCTATAACTTTGAAGGACGACGGTACGATGTAGGAGACAAGCTTGGATTTATTAAGGCTAACATTGAATACGGTTTACAGCATGACGATTTGTCTGACCAGTTAATACACTACTTACGGGAACTTGTAGGCCAGACAAATCCGAGAAATTGAATGTAAATTGAATAACCAGAGGATGCCTCGAACCAATTGATGCATCCTCTCACAATTTTCGCTATTCAACATCACTCAAATACATTCCCGAATTGGAAAATCCGTTCCACGTCTTACCTATTTATCACATTAACCTTTCGTTGACCCGCCTGAACAGTCTGGGAACTACCTTGGAAACTAGCCTGATTACTCGTGTTTGTGGGCCTTATTTCTTCATCTTCATCATCATCGTCATCGTTGTCATCGTTGTCATCGTCATCATCGTCGTCTTGGTCCAATTCTTCTTCAATTGTTTCATTAATAAAATCGAATTTAAAAACTTGACCATCCGTAAACTTAACCTTTACTTTATCGAGCTCTTTTCCATTAGCCATTGTACTGTTAACCTGTCTTAATAATTCATCCTTGTTCATATTTTTTCCACCTTCCTATAATTTTGAAATTCAAGACTTTTTAATAAACTTAAGAAAGGACTTGCTAGCTTATTATATGATCAAACTTTGTCAATGGTGCTTTAGAATCTCTACTCAATATTTATAAAATCATTGATTTGGCTGTTAAGGCCTTTTTTTAAAGTAGTTATGGGATTGTAATTAAGAAGTCGTTGTGCCTTTGAAATATCTGCCCACGTATTTCGTGGTTCACCTTTAAGTCCCCTGGTAAATTCCAGATTTGCCTTTTTACCAATTATCTCTTCTAACTGCTTAATAACTTGTAAGACTGACGCACATTCTCTGCCGCCGAGATTAATTGTTTCTCCTATCACCTTCTCTGCTTGCAGAACTGCAACAGTTCCCTCCACACAATCGCTGACAAAGGTAAAATCCCGCGTTTGGTTTCCATCTCCATATATTTGTAGGGTTTCATCGTTAAGGATCCCCTTGATAAAGCGGTGAAAGGCCATATCTGAGCGTTGTCTTGGTCCATAGACCGTAAAATATCTTAAGATTACAAGCGGGATGTTATAGCTTATTTGGTATACCTTACAAAGATGTTCTGCAGTAAGCTTACTCACGCCATAGGGTGAGAGTGGATTTGGAATAGATTCCTCTGCAACTTTCCCGACCTTTTCCCCATAAACTGAAGAAGTTGAAATATAGATAAATTTTTGAACAGGGAATTCGCGAACTGCTTCTAATAAGGTCTGAGTGGCTGAGATATTATGACTAACATATTCCTTAAAGTCGGTTCCCCAGCTTGTGCGTACCCCCGGCATGCCAGCTAGATGGTAGACTGCATCAATACCGTCTAAAGTTCTCGCTAAATCCGCTTCACGAAGATCCGTCTGATAGAATTTAAAACGTGAATTTAAGAGTAATTCCCGAAGATTTCTCTGTTTGGTTTCATTCAAGGAAGAATTAATAAAACCATCGATTCCAACGACCTCAGTGTTGTTCAATTGAAGTAACCGCTCGCACAGATGCGAACCTATGAAACCCGCTGCTCCGGTAACAAGTATCCTCATTGTTTCCCCACTCCCAGATAAATAAGTCCATTTTTTCGAATGATTTCAGCTTCTAAGCAGTTTCTAGCATCAAGAATAATTGACCCGCTCATTCCGGACTTGACCTCTGCCCAATTAGAGTTATGAAATTGTTCCCATTCCGTAGCAATAATCAAAGCATCCGAATCAGTGACCGATTCATACTGGTCAGCATGACAGCATATGCCGGGTAATTGAAGCTGAACTACCGGATCATACGTGTGAACGTGAGCGCCTTTGTTGATTAATTCATTGATTAAGGCTATAGCTGGAGAGAAGCGCAAATCATCAGTATTTGGCTTAAAGGTTACACCCCAGACCGTTATTTTCTTATCTGTTAAATCAGGCAGGAAGGTATTAAGTTTCCGTAGATATAAATCAACCTGACTGTTGTTTATTTCTAAGACAGCGTCAAGCAGCCTTGTATCCACATTCTTTCTCTGGGCGGAATATTTTAGGGACCTAAGATCTTTAGGAAGACATGATCCTCCAAAACCTAAACCAGCGTTTAAAAAATCCCGGCCAATTCTTGGGTCAGTTCCCAATCCCTGAGCAACATCCGGATACTCCACATTATAGGCATCACAGATCCGTGCTGTTTCATTGGCAAATGAAATTTTTGTGGCTAAAAACGCATTGCTTGCATATTTAATCATTTCTGCACCTGTTAAACTCGTAAAAATTAGAGGGGTTCTTCCCCTTTGGTATAATTTTTTTAAAACTTTAATTGGCCTTTTTGTTTTTGTCCCAAATACTATTTTGTTGGGATGAAAAATATCCCACAAGGCTGCACCTTCCCTTAGAAATTCCGGATTTGAAACAATATCGAACAGTTTTTCATCAATACCTTCATCCAGGAATCGTTGGTGAATCCATTCATTTGTTCCGGGAGGAACGGTACTTTTCGTGATGACAATCTTGTAATCTTGAATTGTCGAAAGAATAAGCTCAAGAACATTATGAACATAACCAAGATCACTACTGCCATCCTCTTTAGGCGGTGTACCCACGGCAATAAGAATAATCTGATTGTTTTTAATACCTTCATTTACATCAAAGGAAAAATGAAGATTACCATTTTGGACATTTCTTTGAATTAATTCCTCTAATCCGGGTTCATAGATTGGAATCAACCCCTGATTAAGCATTTCAATCTTAGATTGCTCTATATCAACACATTGTACGTCGTGTCCAAATTCTGCTAAAGCGGCAGAAGTTGTCAATCCTACATAACCAGCACCTACGACACATATATTCATCATCCAGCGAACCCACTCCCATTTCTGTCGATTACTACAGTTTATTACCGATATGGCAGTCGTGTTCCGTATTTTAGTATTTCTATTTTGGCTCCAATTTTCACGTTGCAGAATATTTTATAACAGTGGTTTTTAAAGTAATGGGGGTGGAGTTGTGGGTGAATATATAATTCAGCCGTGGGATTGTGATAATTGCCCCACACTAGTTAAGAGTGATATCTATGTACCGCCGGAGATTGATGATCTTGCTCAGCAGGTTATGCGTAATTATGATATGGTTGTTTTTAGTAAAGAAGTCATAACAACGAAATCCGATAAAGGCGGAGCAATATGGAAAATCAAAACGGATAAAGGTCCACGTAGTTTAAAGCTTTTACACCGAAAGCCAATACGAAGTCTTTTTTCAATCGGAGCACAGGACTATCTTGTAAAGCAAGGCGCACGTGTTCCGGAATTAAAAACTACGAAAGAAGGTACCCTTTATATCAATAAGGGGGGGAAACTATGGATCGTAACCGATTGGATTGAGCCTCTTACCCCGGCAAGCAAAGATATTGAAGGAGCTTGCGCCTTGTGTTACGGTCTTGGCGAATTTCATAAATATAGCCGGGGGTATACTCCTCCCATGGGCTCACAAAAAGCTTCAAGGTTATACAGATGGTCTGCGTATTATAATAAAATTATCCAAAAGTTTGATTGGTTTCGTCACATTGCCAGAGTGTATACAGAGATTGAATCCAGTCAGTTCCTGCTTGAAGCAATTGAACGTTTTGAACACCAGGCTATAAATTCCTTAACCTACCTTGAGCAGCAATCCTCCTATGCTCAGATGATTTCTAAGGGAGAAACGTATTGGGGCCTGGTTCACCAAGACTATGGATGGTCAAACGGCCAACTTGGACCTGGAGGTCTCTGGGTTATCGATTTAGATGGTGTAGCCTACGATTTACCCATTCGTGATCTTCGGAAGCTTATTTCCGGGACAATGGACGATATGGGAAGATGGGATGTCCAGTGGATTCAGGCTATGATTGACTCCTATCATCAGGCAAATCCAATGGATAGAGAGACTTACGACGTTTTAATTAATGATTTGGCTTTTCCCAATGAGTTTTATAAGCAAATAAATGAGCTTTTCTATGACCCAGTTTCATATTTAAGTCATGATTTTGAAGGTATTTATCAACATCTTCTGCTCCTAGAAGAAACAAAAGAAACTGCCTTGGGTGAACTTAGATCTTCGAACGTAAATTACACTTTAGGCAGCTATGAATCAAACCTCGAGATTGCCCCAGAAACCCTTGAATTAATGCAATTAGATGATAGTATTGGTATTGAAAGTTCTCTTAATGAATCCGATCAAGTTATAAACCGTCCACTATTGATGCTAAACAAAAAATTAAACGTTCTAATGATCTGTACTGAAAAACTCCCCGTTCCACCTGTACGTGGAGGGGCTATCCAAACCTATATCGAGGGAATATCCGGAATGTTAGGAACCCATCACCATTTGACAATTCTAGGGACTTCTGACCCTTCATTACCACCGGAAGAAGATCGAAATAATATTCATTATGTAAGAATTAATGGCGAACGAGTTTTTGAAATTTATGCTAAACAGGTTATTGGATTTCTTAAAGATAGAAATTATGATCTTATTCATGTGTTTAATAGACCCCGACTTATTCCACTCATTCGTAAGATTGCCCCATATTCGCACCTCATTTTAAGTATGCACAATGATATGTTTAGTCCAAATAAAATAAAAAAACAGGATGCACAAATTGCCATACAAGAAGTTGACCGGATCATTACAATCAGTGATTATATTGGAAAGACAATTTGCGCTCTTTATCCTGAAGCTGTTTCAAAAGTTCACACCATCTATTCGGGTGTAAATCTCGATAAATTAATCCCCTGGAAACAATCACAGTTCTCGACCTTTATTCGTCAAAAAATACGTCATGAGCATGAACTAGTAACAAAGACCGTTATTTTATTTGTCGGACGCTTAACACCCAAAAAGGGCATTGATTTATTACTTCACGCTCTGAACAATCTGCATCAATCAAATCCAAATATCGCTCTTGTTATTGTTGGCGGAACCTGGTATAGCGAGAATACTTTAACAGATTATGTTGCCTATGTTCGTACCTTAGCGGAAAGGGCCCCCTTCCCAGTTATTACAACAGGTTACGTTCCAGCAGAAGAAATTCACCAGTGGTTCTGGGCTGCTGATATTTTTGTATGTCCTTCTCAATGGCAGGAACCTCTTGCTCGCGTTCATTATGAAGCAATGTCAGCGGGATTGCCTTTTGTAACTACTGCACGAGGAGGTAATCCAGAAGTTATAATGGAGAAAAATGGCTTAGTCGTCAAACATCCTGAAGATGCAGTTGAATTCGCAGAAACCTTAAGAATTCTTTTTGAGGATGTAAAACTTCAGGAAAAGATGGGGCAAACAGGTAGACGATTAGCAGAGGAACGATTTAGTTGGCATCGTGTTGCTGATGAGGTATTAGGCATCTGGAAAGAAGTAATTGAAATGGGTAGGGAAGAAAAGGTTAAGAGACCGCCGGGAGAACTTAGTAAAGCAGTCAAGAATAATATAGCTAAAGACTCGAATGAACTTAAAAAGTCCAAATGGAAGGTTTTAAATGAAGCTGAAACAGATCATTTTTTGGAGACAAACAATCGTGTAGCTAGAAATTTGTCCCCCACCTTCAAAGGTTCTTCGGTAGTAAGAATCACCAAAGATATGATCCGAATTCCTGACGAGGGATTCGCGATCCGGTTTAGGTATTAATAAGCCCGAAAAGGTTGGCTAAAACTTCTTAGCCAACCTTTTCGGGCATTTTTTAGTTCATATCGGGATTTACATCATAGATGTGATACCAGATGTATAGCATTCTCATCCTGAACGATGGACATCCCGAGCGGGAAGTTATTTAAGCCAACCCATCGATATCTTTTGTCGAGAGGGTTAAATTGAAACTTAAAGCTTGTAGGCTTGACACACGCCATTGGCCAACAGGATGGCACTTGTTTTCAATTTTCAATAATATGACCCCGAATCAACGTTTATTTGGTTCTCGATGAATGCTTTAGAAATGAGCATAGCCTGGATTATGGGCTTAAAGCGATTGAATTGCGAACTTCCTTTTTCATATTTACTTTGTGCTTTTGTAGTTTTAGTGATGATTGAAACTACAGGAGGTAGTGCCTCTGTTAATTCTTTGCTTGTATAATTTATTGTTTGATCACCTGTAAGAAGCGCCTTGGAAATATAGAGCGCTTTAATTCTGTTTTTTAAGAGCGAATGTTGAGATGTTCCCTCTGAAAACTTAAGTTGCATTTTTTCGCATTTAGTAATGGTAGAAGATAGTAAGGATATGGCTTTTTCCAATTCTTCTTTGTTAAATTCCATCATGACACATCCTTATCAAATTCCTGTTTGATTATTAAGCAATTCCACCTTATTCCTTTTCTCTGGCAATTTTATTTATGCCTTTCGCCGTCTGTCGCACCTCGTATTCAAGGAGAAGCATTCCGCCGGGATAGGCGCGGTGCCCGGTAAGGGTCAAATACTGACGTGCCCCACATGGGGGGAGCAACTGCACCCCACCTCCCAGAAGAATCGGGATCACCGCTAGTTCGACTGTATCAACCAGATTCCATGTGAGAAGCTGCGAGAAGAGATTTCCTCCGCCATAGAGCCAGATATCTCGACCGGGTTGCGCGCGAAGCTCTCGAACACGCGCTTTAAGGCCCTCGCTCACAATCTCGACATCAGGATAATCCTCAGGTCGAAGCGATCGCGAGGCGACGATCACTTGCTTCGTGCGAAAGTTCTCGCCCGTTGCACGTACAATCTCGTACGTGCGCCGACCCATCAGCAACGTGTCGAATTGCGCATACAATGCCCCAAAATCAAACGAAGTCTCTGGTGTAATCCAATCAAACTCATCATTTGGTCCCGCAATGTAGCCATCTAGGCTACATGCGACTTGATATCGCACCCGTCTCATTTGATTATCACCTCCACCTTAATTTACACTATAAGATAATTATGACTACAATTTTTTCTCTATCAACACGATACACTCCACATGCCTTGAGTAGATAAAAATGATGTCGCCAGAACCTGGTGGGGCCTTGGCGGAAGGGTGGATTTCCAAAATCCGAGCCTATATACCCATTTGGAGATTTTTACTTCCAATCAGATATATTGATTTCACTGCTGAAAGCAGAGGAAATTCCATCCTCACACCTTGTGTAATGGCAAATTCAGGGTATTGAGTTGCGATCTAACGAACTTCGGTCTGTGTTGAACTAATTAGGGTCATTTCTCCATACCCTCACTAGCCCTT
>NZ_JAYFQK010000059.1:0-64219 GCF_034927245.1 Desulfitobacterium sp. | reverse complement strand
CATATACCTTTAAGAATTAAATCCTGCTTTGACGCAGGGTTTTTTTATACGTATCAGAATGTATATATAGGTTTTTATCGGTTGATAGTATAAGTGCAACCAGCGGCATTGCCTTCGCTTAAGGCTCGGCGAAGCCGGGTTTTCTATATTTGTATAATTTGTATAATTGGTTTGCTTATAGAGATTGTTAAGATTTCACGAGGTCATCATATTTAGATAGGGATGGAGCATTGTGGAAATAGAAAAAGTGAAACATAACCGGAGCCGCTTCGCATTAATGATACTGAAGAGAGTGCTAGGGATATTTATAGGTGCAGTTATCGTTGCTTTGAGCATCAATTCGCTTATTATTCCCAATAAGATAGCAGATGGAGGGGTGACCGGTATTGCGATCATTCTTCATTATCTTTTTAACTGGCCAATCAGTATAACGGTGTTTCTTTTAAACATTCCTCTTTTTATCATCGGCTGGAAATTGGTCGGACGTTCCTTTCTCCTCTATAGTATTTTTGGGGTATCTGCGCTATCCTTAGCTTTAGATATAACGGGAAATATCCCGTGCTTGACAAATGACGCTCTCCTCGCCGCAATTTTTGGCGGGGTTATTTCGGGGATCGGGATGGGGTTTATTTTTCGTTCACGGGGGTCACTTGGCGGAACGGATATTCTTGCCGTTTTTTTCAGCAGGACAACGTCATTTAGTGTCGGCCAGATCCTACTGGGGATTGATGCTGTGATTTTTCTAATAGCAGCGATTCTTTTCCGCCCTGAGATGGCTATGTATGCAGTGATCTATATGTTTATAGCGACTAAGGTTATCGATCTGGTTCAGGAAGGGATGAATCATCTTAAGAGTGTGATCGTTATTACGGAACAGCCTCAAGCGATTGCTCAAGATATCATGGAAAAGTTGGATCGTGGAGTAACCCTTTTCAAGGCATCAGGTGCCTATTCCGGGGAAGATAAGGATGTTATTTATTGCATCATATCTAGGACACAGCTTTCTCAAATCAAGGAGATAATACATAGACGGGATCAGAAGGCTTTTTTAGCTATTTCGGAAGTTCCGGAGGTCGTTGGTGAAGGGTTTTCCTCTTGGAAAGGTCATTGAGATAAGATTATTGAGGGTGGAAGGTAAGTGCCGTGAGAAGAAAAAAGAAGCGAAAGAGCAGGTTCAGGTTCAGAAACAGAGTTAAGATAATATTATTTTTAGCGACATTGGCTTTAGTGATTCTACTCGCTCAGCCGCTTTGGCATGTATTTCAAATCCGTTTTGCCAAGGATTCCTTCGATATGACTAAAATGGCTGATGAAATGACATGGGTTGAAAAGAAAGCACCGTGGCTGGAAAGAATTCCCCTTGTTGAGGACAGTGCCCTTTGGT
Source organism: Desulfitobacterium sp. (assembly GCF_034927245.1). Lineage (GTDB taxonomy): Bacteria > Bacillota > Desulfitobacteriia > Desulfitobacteriales > Desulfitobacteriaceae > Desulfitobacterium_A. The sequence goes on along the minus strand of NZ_JAYFQK010000059.1, from coordinate 62,835 downwards.
TGTCCTTAAATCAAGGTGAAACAGCAGCAGATGAAGACCTTCTGGAACATAAGGATGATAAACATCGTTTCTGGCTACTTCAACTAAAACTGAAAAATGGACAACTGACGGAAGCAACTCAAATTCTTCCTACGATCTCATCGGCTACGACTCGATCTTTGGCCCAGGGCTTAATCGATATGGTACAGGGAGAATACGAAAGCGCTTTGAACAACCTTAATGCGGTTTCCGAACTTAAGATGACCAAGGAGGAAAAGGTCTCAAGAAGATTAGCGGTTAGCCGTTGTTTGCTTGCGCAAGGAGATGAGCAGGGGGCGGAAAGTGAATGGAAGAAAGCCAAAGAATTGGCCCCTGCTCATCCCTTAGTCATTGAGGAAGAATTTGATCTGGCGTTAGTCAAAGCAGAGTGGAGTGAAGCAGAAGACCTCTTGCTTCAAATGGAACAATGGCCGGGAAATGACGATAATCTGGATTTACAGACTAAAAAAGGATTGTTGTATTTAACTTTAGGACAAAGCGCGCAGTGGGAAGACGTTTTGGAAAAACTGAATCAATCAAGTAAAGGAAAGTTTTACCGGACGTATTTGCTGGGTGTGCAGAAATACCAAAAAGGAGAATGGAAAGCAGCCCAAGCCTTATTGGAGGAAGCTTTGAAAGGGGAGCTTTCCCCGGCTGTCTCTAAAGATGCAAATCAAGCGTTAACACAATTAAACGAACGGTTGGCTGCGGAAAAAGTACTTCAAAAATACTAGGTCTTCGGATAAGTCAACTAAACGTAAGTTCCCTTTACTGCTGAACAGGTGTTTTTTCCGGGGAAGTAAGATTGCTTTCCGGAGGCCAAGTGGTTGAAGCATTCTTTAATAACTCGCTCACGGGAACAAGCTCATAATTCTTGCTTTTTAATCGATCGATCACGACGGGAAGGGCTTTGATGGTATCGGGAGCGGAGTCTGAAGCGTGGAATAAAATGATATCACCCGGTTGGGCACCGTGACCGTTGCGAATACCATTCATAACATTGTTGATCACAGCTTCGGGACCGGGCCGCTTCCAGTCTAAGGAATCGACGCTCCATTGGATTACTCGATACCCAAGCTTTTGAGAAACACCGATGACTTTATTATCGTAGGCTCCATTAGGCGGCCTTAATAGGGAAATTTTCTGACCGGATATTCGCTCCAAGACTTCTTGGGAAGTTAGAATCTCTTTTTCCAATTCTCCCGGACTAAGTGTATTCAAGTCTACATGCCGATTCCCATGGGAAGCAATTTCGTGTCCATCAGCAACCATTCGTTTTATGAGATCCTCATGCTTACTTGCCCAAGGGCTTGATAAAAAGAAGGTCGCCCGGATTCCCTTTTCTTTAAGAATATCGAGTATGGGTTCTGCCGTTTGTTCACCCCAGCTGATATCAAATGTGAGTCCAATCTGTTGAGTCGTAACTTGCGCCGAATAGATTGGTTTGAGTTTACCGGAGAAAACGGATATAACATTATCACGATAGGTAACTAATACGACGAGAAAAATGCCCCAAAGGATGACATTTCTCCAGGATGGCTTTTTAAAAATTATAAAACGCATCCAAATCCCTCCTTCATATAAAAGATATTCAGAAGGAATATTGAACATGAGCATAAAATAAAAACATTGCTTGAGCGATGCTTTTTAATTTTACCGTCAGAAAGATAACTTCGTTGCATACTTTCTTCCGGCATAAGTGCAACCAACGACTTCGCCTTTCTCGATGCGTGTTTAAAAGGCACGGCGAAGCCAGGTTTTCTTTATCGGTTCGCGCCAAAAATCACCCTTGCGCATATGATGGAGCAAACGCGGAGGGGATATTATGGATGATGATATTATAAGAGATTGGCATGTGCTCATGGAAAAGGGAACAGCCTTTTTAGGTAAAGGCCAATATACCGAAGCTGAAATGTTTTATCTTCAAAGCTTAAAGCTGGCTAAACGATTATCTGAACCCGTAATCTTTGCATTTAATCTCCGCTTGCTTTCTACATCTCGAATTAAACAAGGAAAAGTGGTGCAGGCTAAACGAGGATTTAAGGAAGCCTTAAAAATATGTCAAAGGCTCCAAAACTACAAGGGCATGTCTGAAGCCATGGCCGGATTAGCCAGCGTAGCTGAAGTCCAAGATAAAATGGAGGAGGCAGCCTCTTGGTATGAACAAGCGATCGAAGTGTACCCAGTGACTTCACCCCGTCTGCGGTTGAGCATGTTATTGAGTGACTTAGGGCAAGTTTATACCATGGTTGAGAATTGGGACAAGGCCCAATCCGCATTTGAGAAGGCGAAAGAATTGTGTCATAGCTATGGTTACCTAAAAGGAGAAGGAGAACTAAATATCCTTCTTGCAGAAGTTCTATACCGTCAAAACAGAGTTCAGGATGCTCGCACGAAATTGCTTAGGGCGTGCAGAACATTTGTAGAAATAAATGACGAAGAGTCTTTGGTTAACGCGATCCAATATATGGCTTTTATCAATTTTGAAGAAGGAAAATTGGTATATGCCCGAGAATCGTGGCAACGTGTTCTTGTTCTCTATTTGCGGCATCAGCAATGGAAAGATGCCTCAGAAAGTGCCTATTTTATAGCAAAGATATTGGAAGATTTAAAAGAACTCGGGGAGGCTGTTTATTACCTAAAACTATCGATCCAAGTTGATCATCGCGAGGACTTGGGGCTGGGGATTCGCTATCAATATTTAGGTCAGCTTCAAGTCCGCATGAAAGACTATCGAGCAGCGTATGCAGATTTTAAAAAGGCTGCAGCAATTTTTGAGAAATATGGGGAACAGCAAAAGTTAGGAGAAACGTATGAGAAAATGGCCTTGTGCTTGGAAAAGGTCGGGGATATGAAAGAGGCACAAGTCTGCCATGCAAAGGCGCAATCGTGCCTTCAAGATCATTATGGTATTTCTCTAAGTACGTATCAACGTTTAGCCGAGTATTTCGAAAATCAACGAAGCAATATAAATGCCCTCCAATATTATTGGCAGTCTTTAAAAATTGCTCAGGATCTCGGAATTGAAACATTAACAATTGAGCAAGCCATTCAACGCCTTTCGAGGAAAATCCGTAAAAAATGAGACTATGCATGAGGACAACATTTAGTGATAGTCTATGAATTAGCAATAATTTCATGTAAAATAGAAAATAAGCGAATGGGGTTGGGAGGACTTTAGAAGGAGAGATAAGGGAGGGGGCCTGAGCATGAACCAAGATGATTTTTTGGTGCTTGAGTGTTTAGATGATATTTACCTTGCGTTAGAGAAATCACTGAAAAAGATTCAGCCGGTACGCTCGATTCATCGACTCAAATTAGAGTACTGGGCGGAAGAAATTCGTAATCATAGAAGAATTCTTGAGGAAATTTCCCTTCCGGCTCGGCTCGTTGTTGAGCATTTGATGAGTATCCAACTCATAACCGGCCAGGTTGCTTTGGAAGTGGGACAATTGAGTCAGGGTTTTTCAAGTATTCGTGGGATAAATATCGAGCAATTTGGAATAATCAAGATAAAGTTCGGAGAGTTGGAAGTCTCTTGGCGTGATGATGATTATTCCTATTATTTTTATCCGGATAAAGTCGAATTAAGAGCAAAAGATGAAAAATCAGGGATAAAGCTCTTTTTTTCTATTGCTTTTACAAGACAAGCTGTTGAAAAATATCCGGAATTGCTTCTCTCTCCTCAAGTTGCCTATATCCATCCTCAACTTGAAAAATGGGTAAAGAAGGTGGAATAATTGCCGAAACTTGATCAAGGTTTAGTCCAGATCTATACTGGGCCCAGCAAAGGAAAAACTACCGCCGCACTTGGTTTAGCCGTCCGTGCCGTAGGACACGGTTTTCATGTCTATATCATACAATTTATGAAAGGCGCCGATAATTATGGAGAACTCACGGGAATCCAACGTTTAGCGCCTGAATGCCGTCTCGAACATTTCGGGACCGGACAGTGGGTACATAAAGGAAAGGCAAGACAAGAAGATATTGAAGAAGCTCAGAAGGCCTTGCGATGTGCCCGAGAAATCATGCGTTCCGGTCAATGGGATATCCTCATATTGGATGAAATCATCAATGCGATTTGGTTTGAATTACTTGCGGAAGATGAGGTTTTGAAATTCATCGAAGAAAAACCCGCACAGGTTGAATTGATTTTGACCGGGAGAAATGCCTCCGAACGTTTAATAGAAAAAGCAAACCTGGTAACGGAAATGGTACAAATCAAACATCCTTATGAACAGGGGATCAATGCGCGAAAAGGAATTGAATACTAGATAATTGTGTACTGAAAAAGGAGTGAGCCTGAATGAGCTTAACTAAAGAAGATGTCTTACGCGAAGCGAGTGAAAAAGGTGTTCAATCGATTCGCCTTCAATTCACGGATATTTTTGGAGTTCTGAAGAATGTGGCGATTACGATTGAGCAATTAGAAAAAGCCCTAGACGGAGAGCTTATGTTCGATGGATCCTCAATTGAAGGGTTCGCCCGGATTGAGGAATCCGATATGTATTTACACCCGGATCCGAATACTTTTGTTGTTTTTCCCTGGCGTTCCGCTGATGGGGGAGTCGCTCGGCTCATTTGTGACGTCTATAATGCGGATAATACACCCTTTGAGGGCTGCCCGCGCTGTACTTTAAAAAAGGTGATTGCCGAGGCTCAATCCATGGGCTATCTTTGCAATGTCGGTCCGGAACTGGAGTTTTTCCTGTTCCAAACTGATGCCGAGGGACGAGCAACAACGATCACCCAGGATAAAGCGGGGTACTTTGATATATCGCCTGTTGATCGCGGGGAAGAAGCACGGCGGGATATGGTTTTAGCATTAGAATCGATGGGTTTTGAAATTGAAGCTTCGCATCATGAAGTCGCCCCGGGTCAACATGAAATTGATTTTAAGTATTCCGATGCGCTGGATATCGCTGATAAAATCGCAACTTTTCGTTTAGTAGTGCGTACGATTGCCCAAAGACACGGTTTGCATGCTACCTTTATGCCTAAGCCTATTTTTGGGATTGCCGGCTCCGGAATGCATACCAATCAATCCTTGTTTAGGGACGGACGAAATGCGTTTTTCGATCCGAATGGGAATATGCAATTATCGGAGGAAGCGTTCCACTACATCGCAGGACTTCTGCATCACGCTCGCTCTTTCGCAGCCATTACAAATCCGACAATTAATTCCTATAAAAGGCTTGTTCCCGGCTACGAGGCACCTTGTTATATTGCTTGGTCAGGAAGAAATAGAAGCCCGCTGATTCGAATTCCTGCGAAACGCGGACCTTCAACACGGATAGAATTAAGAAGCCCAGACCCTTCGAGCAATCCTTATCTTGCTATTGCAGTTCAACTTAAAGCAGGCCTTGACGGAATAAAAAACCGGATGGTTCCACCCGCTTCTGTCGATCTTAACATCTATGAGCTCAGTGCCGAACAACGTAGAAACCATGGTATTGCGTCCCTACCTGAAAGCCTTTTGGATGCTTTACACGAGCTGGCCAAGGATCCGGTAATTCAGGAAGCATTGGGCCCTCATATTTATAGCCGCTATATAGAGGCGAAAATGAAAGAGTGGGAAAGGTTCAGCGTTACCGTTCATCCTTGGGAAATTGATGAATACCTTCAAATGTATTAACTATAAATACACGAATAAAGGGGAGGAGCTTGCATTTTTGCAGGCTCCTAATCAATGGTAGAAAATATTTTGAATTTTTTAAAATTTCAGGGTAGACTTATTTCGAAAGGTGTGATATCATAATAATCATAAAAGAACTAAAATTCACATTCACATAAGGGCGGTGGCGAGAATGTTAGCAATGTCAAAAGAGCACAGTTTAACGTCAATGAGGAAACCTAACCGTTTTGTGGTAGGAGATAGAGTAATGACGAGTAACTGCCGTTTAGGGACTATTGTACGTGTTGATAAAGATGAGTTGGGAGAGTACTGTGTCGTTGTACTTGATATTGTATCAGGGGAATATGCCTATGATTTTGCGGATTTAGAAAAAATTTAACGATACGATAACTTAATAGGTGATTTTAGCAAAAACCTTTTAGAAGAGATTCTAAAAGGTTTTTTAATTTGATAAGAATAACCACAAGGTAGTTCTTCAACTATTCTAAAATTCAGCAACTTATGTCTCATCTTTTAAACTGAGCATATAATTTAATAATCTGCTAACTTGGTGTGCTGAGAGAAGGAGGTCGACATCATGGAAATTATGGAATGGTTAAAAAATTATAGGAATAGAGAAGCTGCGTTAACGTGGAACGGAACCTTTGCAGATTACTTGGAAATGGTGACGCAGAAACCCCATCTGGCCATGCATTCCCATGCTCGAATCTATGAAATGATTAAGCAGACCGGTATTGAAGAAGTCAATAGTCAAAAGAGCTACTCTTTTTTTAACAAAGAACTTTATGGGCTGGATAAGACGCTTGAACGACTTGTTGAAGAGTACTTTCATTCTGCCGCGAAAAGAATGGATGTACGTAAACGTATTCTTCTTCTCATGGGACCTGTAAGCGGTGGAAAATCAACGATCGTAACAATGCTCAAAAGGGGGTTGGAGGAATTTACGCGTACCGAGCAAGGCGAAGTTTATGCAATTGATGGCTGCCCAATGCATGAAGATCCCTTGCACCTTTTACCGCTTCCCTTAAGAGAGGAATTTAATCACCGTTATGGGATTAAAATTGAAGGCAATCTTTGTCCGGTTTGCCGTCTGCGCGTTGAAGAAGAGTTTCAAGGGCAAGTTGAAAATGTACCCATCAAGAGAATTGTATTTTCAGAAGAGGAACGGGTCGGTATTGGGACGTTTACCCCCTCTGATCCAAAATCTCAGGATATTGCAGACCTAACAGGAAGCATAGATTTTTCGACGATTACGGAATATGGTTCTGAATCCGATCCAAGAGCTTATCGGTTTGATGGGGAATTAAATAAAGCCAATCGAGGGCTCATGGAGTTTCAAGAGATGCTCAAGAGCGACGAGAAATTCTTATGGAATTTACTCAGCTTATCTCAAGAGGGAAATTTCAAAGCCGGCCGCTTTGCCTTAATTTCTGCCGATGAGCTTATTATTGCTCACACCAATGAGAATGAGTATAAATCGTTTATTGCGAATAAGAAAAATGAGGCCCTCCAATCTCGGATCATCGTTATTCCGGTTCCGTATAATTTAAAGGTGAGCGCCGAGGTTAAGATTTACGAGAAATTGATTCGTCAAAGTGATTTGCGTGACGTTCACATTGCACCACACAGTCTATGGACAGCATCGGTCTTTAGTATTCTTTCCCGTCTCAAGCCTTCGAAGAAACAAGGAATGGATCTCGTAAAGAAAATGCGGCTTTATGACGGAGAAGATGTCGAAGGGTTCAATCAAAAGGATATTAAGGATTTATTAAATGAAGGGGAAGAACAAGGGGAAGGCATGAGCGGTGTGGATCCCCGTTATGTTATCAATCGTATTTCAACAGCATTGATTCGAGATCACAAATCCTGCATCAATGCCTTGGATATTTTACGGGCCTTAAAGGACGGCCTCTCACAGCACACTTCAATTACCAAGGAAGAACGCGAGGATCTTATCAATTTTGTTGCCCAAGCCCGTAAAGAATATGATGAGGTTGCCAAAAAAGAAGTTCAAAAAGCCTTTGTCTATGCCTATGAAGAGTCTGCAAAGTCCCTTTTCAATAACTATCTGGATAATGTTGAAGCCTATTGCAATTCAAATAAACTTTACGATCCGATTACAGGGGAGGAAATCGATCCTGATGAGCAGCTCATGCGGAGTATTGAAGAGCAAATTGGCGTATCAGAGAACGCTAAAAAGTCGTTTCGAGAGGAAATCCTGATTCGCATTTCCACCAATGCCCGCAAAGGGAAGGTCTTTCAATACACGTCACATGAACGTTTAAAAGAAGCGATTGAGAAAAAACTTTTTGCCGATTTAAAAGATATCATCAAAGTCACGACTTCAATAACTCACCCTGATCATGAGCAGCTTCGGCGGATCAATGATGTTACAGATCGTTTGATCAATCAGCATGGCTATTGTCCTGTTTGTGCCAATGAAATAGTGAAGTATGTCGGCTCTCTCCTTAACCGTTAAGGGAAGGAGAAGAAGATATGAGTGATGAGATCATTGTTAGCCAGGACGACTGGAGTTTGCATCGCAAGGGATATTTTGACCAAGGCCGTCATAAGGAAAAAGTACGCGAGGCGATCAAGCAACAGCTCGGGGATTTGATTATTGATGAAAGCATTATCCTTAGTGACGGAAAAAAAACCATGAAAATACCGATGCGATCTCTCGAAGAATTTAGGTTTCGATACGATTTTAATAAGAAAAATCATACCGGACAGTCTGACAAAAAAGTATCCCAAGGTGATATCTTAGGGCGTGAAACTTCTAAAAAGCCTGGGGCCGGGAAGGGCCCGGGAGCAGGTGAAGAACCGGGAATAGATATTTATGAAGCAGAAATAACCTATGATGATTTGGCAGCAATCCTTTTTGAAGAGCTATCTCTTCCCAATCTTGATGATAAAAAGCGCCCTTTAATTGCGCATGATAAACCGGAGTTTAATGATATCCGCAAAAAAGGACTCATGGCCAATATTGATAAGAAAAGAACGCTTATTGAAAGCATTAAGCGTCAAGCGCTTGACGGAAAAAAAGAAAACCTGCGGATTATCCCGGATGACTTGCGTTTTAAAACATGGGAAACTCATCCAAATTTCGAGACTAACGCCGTTATCTTTGCTATGATGGATACGTCTGGGTCAATGGGACAGTTTGAAAAGTATATTTCCCGCACCTTCTTTTTTTGGATGGTTCGATTTTTGCGCCAAAAATACGAAAATGTGGAGATGCGCTTTTTAGCTCATCATACTGAAGCAAAGGAAGTTAATGAAGAAGAGTTTTTTACGCGCGGTGAAAGCGGAGGTACACGTTGTTCATCCGTATATCAATTAGCACTTGAAATCATTGAGCGTGAGTACCCACCTGAACACTATAATATCTATCCTATTCATTTTACGGATGGGGACAATATTGGCTCTGATAACTCAAGAGCCCTAAATCTTATGCAAAGGCTTGTGGCAGTGAGCCAAGTTGTCGGGTATGGTGAAATTTTGCGTACTCATTATTCAAGTACCTTAATATCAACGTTAAAACGTATTACAGATCCCAAACTCAGACTTGTGACGATTCGCGATCGTAATGAAGTCTATGGAGCACTGAAAACGGTTTTTTCCGAGGGTTAATCATCAAAAGCTTCAATTTTGAAAAGCTTCAATCTTGGGGGTGAATCATGAGGCGGGAAATAAAAGAATTGGGTGTCTATGCCCAAGAAATTGCGGTGATTGCCAGAAATTTAGGTTTGAATTTTTATCCGGTTCATTTTGAAGTATGCCCTGCTGAGGCACTCTATACCTTTGGAGCTTATGGTATGCCTGTGCGTTTTACGCATTGGAGTTTTGGTAAAGCATTTTACCGTCTAAAAATGCAGTATGATTTAAACTTAAGCCGGATATATGAACTTGTCATCAATTCCAATCCTTCATATGCCTTTTTGCTTGAGGGAAATAGTTTGACTCAGAATAAATTGGTCATCGGTCATGTCTACGCGCATGTTGATTTTTTTAAAAATAATCATTACTTTAAACGTACTCCGCGGGATATGGTGGATAGAATGGCAGCACACGCCGAACAAATTCGTAAATATGAGCTGACTCATGGTCGAGAGAAAGTTGAACAAGTTTTAGATGCTGTGCTGTCGATTCAAGAGCATGTTGATTTTCGAGCTCATTTAGCGCAAAATAAAGATACCGATCAGAAAATTATTAAGAAAAAGAAACCAACCTCTCCCTATGAAGATCTTTGGGAAGAAGAAGAGTCTCAAGAAAAATCGGAAGAGAAGCAAGGACATGAAGATTTATTGCTCTTTATCATGGAAAATTCCCCGGTACTGGAGGAATGGGAACGTGATATCGTGAGTATGATTCGGGAGGAGTCTCTTTATTTTTTCCCTCAAATCGAGACCAAAATTATCAATGAAGGATGGGCTACATTTTGGCACTCCCGGATTATGCGTGAACTCGATTTAACGGATGAGGAGATAATGGACTTTGCGATAATGCACAGTCAAGTGGTGCAGCCCTCACGCTTATCTCTTAATCCTTATTATTTGGGTGTAAAGATATGGGAATCACTCGCAGAAAAACAGGATATGGAGTTTCTATTTGAAGTTAGAGAGACAGAAAACGATGTGTCCTTTATCCGCAATTATCTTGATCGGGATTTGATGGATAAGTTAAATCTCTTTAGTTTCCGAAAGGTCGGTGCTCATTGGCAAGTTACGGATACAGCATGGGAAAAGGTCCGTAATACCCTCGTTCAGCAATTAGTGAATGGGGGACACCCTAAAATTCTGGCTATAGACGGAGATTATGAGGGTAAGCATATCCTCTATCTAAGACATGCTCATGAAGGAATTGATCTTGATATTGTGTATTTGGAGAGAACTTTACTTCTCGTTCAAAAACTATGGGGCAAAGCTGCAATGTTAGAGACAATGATCGATGGCAAGAAGGTACTTTTTGAATCTAATAACGGATCAGTTTCACGGAAGCAGATTTTACGACATGTTGAGGTTGAATAAGAAGTATTTCAATCATAACGAAGTAAAAGGGGCCGCTACGCTGTGAACAAAATGTTCATCGAGTAACAGCCCTTTCTCTTTTTAATTAAAGAATTGAGAAAAGAGGGAGAAGTTTGGAAAATATAATAACACAACTGGGGCAATTTGTAGTACACTTGATCTCGAGCATGGGATATTTCGGGGTTTTTTGGGCAATGGCTATTGAAAGCGCTTGTATCCCTTTACCGAGCGAGATTATTCTGCCCTTTACAGGGTATATGGTTTTTACGGGGCATTTTCAATTTTGGCCGGCAGTCATTGCAGCTACGGCGGGTAATCTCTTTGGCGGACTTCTGGCCTATTTTGTTGGCTTTTGGGGCGGACGACCCTTTATCAAAAAATACGGACATTACTTCTTTATTAAGGAAAGAGAACTGGCTTGGACTGATCGTTTATTTAGCAGGCATGGAGAAGTCACGGTTCTTATAGGGCGGATTCTTCCCGTTGTTCGTACGTTTATTTCTTTGCCTGCGGGTATTGCCAGAATGAATCCGCTAAAGATGGCTTTTTATACTGTACTTGGTGCTTTCCCTTGGTGTGTAATGTTAATTATTGTCGGAGAAAAGCTCGGCGAAAATTGGAATACATTAAAGCCTCTATTTCATCGTCTTGATTTTATTGTAGGAGTGTTCATTTTAGCGGGACTCTTTTATTTCTTTACTCATCGTAAACGCAATAAACGATAGTTAAAGAATCGGGAAGAATTTCTTTGGGCAAAAAATATTGAGGGGAACTAAAATAATATGCACGGGCTTGAATCCTACTTATTTAGTTTAATCTACCACTATCGTTATCACGGGCTTTTCCTGGTCCTTTCTTTGGGGATGATCGGTCTTCCTGTGCCTGACGAGTTTATTATGGCTTTTAGTGGTTTTCAAACAACAACAGGTCATATGAGTTTTGTGGAGACATTATTTTTTGCCAGTATAGGGAGTTTCGTTGGCATGAATCTAAGCTATTGGATCGGCCGAACGTTGGGAATTCCTTTTCTGCATCGAATTGCGCCTTTCTTTCATTTCGATGAAAATAAGTATACAAGAGTAGAGGGTTGGTTCCGAAAATTTGGAGACAGGCTTATTCTTGTCGGTTATTTTTTCCCGGGATTCAGGCATTTTGTTGCTTACTTCTCCGGAATAAGCAAGCTCAATTATGCTCGCTACAGCTTTTTATCCGGAATTGGTGCCACGCTTTGGTCGTCGACTTTTATTACCCTGGGTCATTTTTTAGGAGTTCATTGGCAGAAGGTTACTTATTTAATTCATCGTTATTTATTGCGCGGGGGGGTTATCCTCGTCCTTATGACAGGCATTGTTTATCTCTACGTAAATTATCGAAATAAGACAAAGATGACAAAGTCATAATTCTGCTTCTTAGAATACATTATTCTCTCGGAAAAGTGGTAAAAGAAGAATAAAGTGGTTATAATCATATTGAATTAGTTTGAGGAGGGATCGTTTTGACAACTCAGGATGTAAATGCGACAAAGCCAATCGTTACGATTGAAATGGAAAATGGAGAGAAAATAAAGATTGAACTCTATCCGGAGATTGCTCCCGAAACCGTTAAGAACTTTGTTTCCTTAGTCAAAAAAGGATTCTATGATGGGGTAATTTTTCACCGCGTCATTCCGGGTTTTATGATCCAAGGCGGAGATCCTTCAGGCAATGGTACGGGTGGACCGGGGTATAGCATTAGAGGTGAGTTTACCGCGAATGGCTTTGAGAACAACCTTAAGCATGATCGTGGTGTAATATCAATGGCTAGAACCGCTAATCCTAATTCGGCAGGATCTCAATTCTTCATCATGGCTGAAAATTCTCCGCATCTCGACGGGCAATATGCTTCCTTTGGAAAAGTGCTTGAAGGGATGGAAGAGGTCGATCGCATTGTGAGTGTAAAGCGCGATTATCGAGATAAACCCAGCGAAGATCAACGGATGAGTAAAGTTACTGTGGAAGAATAGACTTTAATTCAAAAACGAAGTAAAAAGAAGGGATTTTAGCCCCTTCTTTTTAGTACTACGGAGTATAAGTATTTCTGCAGATAAACTCGAAGTGCAGCCTGCGGTTCAGAAAATAGGGTTGAAATTGATCCGCCTGGAGGAAAGAAATGTTAGATATCATGCGTATTTTTGTTCAAGTTGTTGAGGAAGGAAGTTATACTATAGTCGCTCGTCACCTGGGGGTAAGTCAACCGGCTATTTCTAATCATATGCGTTCCTTAGAAGAGAAACTTGATGTTAAACTATTTCAAAGGCAAGGTAAAGGTTTTGTTTTAACCCAGGAGGGTGAGGTTTTTTATCATCATGCCAAACGTATCTTGGAAGAGTGGCAGCAACTTAAAGAAAATCTCGAAGAAACTCGAGCAGAGGTGAGCGGCAAAGTTCATATCGGAGCCTCTCATATTCCCGGCGAATATCTATTACCCTATACTTTGGGGATGTTCCAAAAGGAAAATCCAAAGATCAGTTTTAAGCTCAGTATCGGGGATAGTTCGGGAATGGCTGAAAGAGTACTCTCTCAAGAGGTAGATTTTGCAGTGATCGGTTCTAATATCAATACTGATAAACTAGAATCTGTTTTTTGGAGGCCGGATCAGATTAAACTTGTTTTGCCGGTGGATCATCCCTTGAATCTGCTTAAAGTCATTGAAGCTCAGGACCTTCGGGATTATGCGATGGTTTTACGTGAAAACGGTTCGGGCCATCGGCGGGCGATTGAAGAGGCTTTGCTAAAATTGAATCTGCATTTGGATGATTTTACAGTTAGCTTAGAAGCCGACAGTACTGAAACCGTTAAAAATGCGATACGCTCAAGACTGGGATACTCGTTTATATCAATCAATGCGATGCAACCGCCTGATAAGACTTTAGTAGCACGGGATGTCAGAGGCTTGAAAATCACCAGAGGATTTTATCTGATCACGCGACGTGATAAAGTTTTGAGCAGGCCTGCTCGGCTTTGCTATGAGTTCTTAAAAAATTAAGGGAGGAGTTCAGTTTTGGAACTGTTTATCTCCTGCTTTAACCGTTTGGCAGCGGATACACTGCGAAACTATGCTGTGGATCTGGCCCAGCCCGTAACCCTGATCTATGGGCCCGCGGGGGTTGGCAAAACTGAGCTGCTGAGAAAAATATATCATCAGTCTAAAAAACCACAGGTATTGTTAATCGATGCTTTGACTTTTAGCCAGAATTATGCTTTAGCTGCGCAGGAGGGTTCTTTAAATGACTTCCGTCAGCATGTAAGAAGCCATAAACTGATCCTCTTGGACCGTGTTGAAATCCTTAAGGGGAAAAAGAAGACGCTTGAGGAACTTCTTCATACCCTTGATGCTTTGGTTAGCCATGGCGGAAAGCTTGTCGTAAGTTTTCAGGGAGAGCCTCACCAGTTAAGTTATTTGGGCCCGAAATTGTCGTCCCGTTTCTTGGGAGGAATGACACTTCCGATTAATGCGCCAACACATAATGAATTAGCGGATTATGCGAACCGATATGCCCGTTCTCGTTTTTTGATTCTACCGGAGCCAATCCTTCAGAGTATTGCAGACCGGACTTTGAATTTGCGTGAAGTTCAGGAAGTGATCCGTGATTTTGAAGTATATTTAAATAACGATGCGGAAAAGATGATCGATGAACCGACTATGGCATGCTGGGAAAGCTTTTTACAGGATAGAATGAAAAGCAAAGAAGAGGAATTGACACCCGACAATATCCTTCGGATCATTAGTGAATTAACAGGTGTATTAGCTAAGGATATTCGGGGGAATTCTCGTTCTTCGGCTCCGTTGGCGGCTCGAAGGTTCGCTGTTTATGCCCTCCGCAATCTATATGGTTGGTCATATCCTCAATTGGGTGAATACTTCGGGAAGTCACATAGTGTAATGATGAAATCTTCTAAAGTGTTTGAGGAAACGATACAGAAGGATCAAAAATGGAAAAGCAAGTTTGAAATTTTACAGGGATATTTCGATTAAGGGGTGATTTCTTGAAGGGTGAAGTTAACAATATCGCTGTTTTAACGAGCGGAGGAGATGCTCCCGGAATGAATGCCGCGATCCGAGCCGTCGTACGAAAGGGTATTTATCATGGTCTGAAGGTATTTGGAATCGAGAGAGGTTATGAAGGATTAATCCATGGCATGTTTCGTGAAGCGAGCCTGGGTACAGTAGCTGACATTGTGCACCGCGGGGGAACCATGTTGATGACGGCACGCTCTGAGGAAATGCTAACCCCCGAAGGCCAGAAGAAAGCGGCTGAACAATTGGACATTCACGGTATTGATGGTTTGGTAGTTATCGGCGGTGACGGCTCTTTTAGGGGTGCACAGACTCTATCGGCACAGGGTGTCCCGGTGATTGGCATTCCGGCTACGATTGACAACGATATACCGGGAACGGATTTGACGATTGGCTTTGATACAGCTTTAAATACAGTCATTGAGGCTGTGAGCAAAATCCGAGATACCGCTACTTCCCATGAACGCACCTTCCTTGTTGAAGTGATGGGGAGAAAATCAGGAAGTATCGCCCTTCAAGCCGGGCTTGCTTGTGGAGCGGAATCTATTATTGTTCCGGAAATCAAAGTGGATTTGGATGAGGTGAGTGCCAGGCTTCTGCGCGGACATCAGCGCGGCAAAAACCATAGTATTATCATTGTGGCCGAAGGAGCGGGCAGTGCTTATCAAATCGGGGAAGAACTCCGTCGAAAAACGGGTTTTGATACACGGGTGACCATTCTTGGTCATATACAACGTGGAGGAAATCCGACAGCGCTAGATGTTGTTACAGCTTCGGAAATGGGTTCACTGGCGGTGGAACTTTTGCGGGCGGGAAAAAGTGATCAAATGACGGCCCGAGTTCATCAAGAAGTTATTGGATTGCCTTTGGAAGTTGCCTATGGACCTCGAAAACCTTTTAATCGGGCATTATATGATTTAGCCAGTCAATTAGCTATTTAATTAACTATTTAGTGTAGATGAAGGAATTCGGTGCGATAAAGTCGAATTCATGTTCCTAAGAGGTGAGACGCTTGAAGCGTATTTTTGCTCTGGACATAGGCACAAGAATGGTAATGGGTTTAGTAATGGTCAAAGAGGATGAAGGATACAGAATTTTAGCGAGTGCTCAAACCGAGCACCGGCAAAGAGCCATGTATGACGGACAGATCCATGATATTGAAGAAGTGGCCCGCGCTGTATTGAAAATAAAAGCAGAACTGGAAGAGAAAATTAATGAACCTTTATCATCGGTCTCTGTTGCGGCAGCCGGAAGGACTCTTAAAACAGTAGTCACATCATATGAACGGCGTGAGCTATTCCCAGTGGTGTGGGAGCGGGAAAATGTTGTAAGTCTAGAAATGGAGGCTGTCCAAAAAGCCCTGCGTGAGATTGATGGTCTTGAAGAAATGGGAGCTTATCATTGTGTAGGGTATTCAACGATTGAGAACTTATTAGAAGGGCAAAAGATCTCAAATTTAGTCGGACAGCGCGGCAAGACAGCAGAGATAAAAGTGATCACGACTTTTCTTCCGAGGACGGTTGTTGATGGATTATTAACCGTTATCCAGCGGGCAGGTCTTAAAATGGAGAGCTTGACCTTAGAACCGATTGCCGCCGGACAA
This sequence comes from Desulfitobacterium sp., assembly GCF_034927245.1. Taxonomy (GTDB): domain Bacteria; phylum Bacillota; class Desulfitobacteriia; order Desulfitobacteriales; family Desulfitobacteriaceae; genus Desulfitobacterium_A. The sequence goes on along the minus strand of NZ_JAYFQK010000059.1, from coordinate 46,493 downwards.
GCTGTAATTCCACAAGATATGCGCCGTATGAATTTGGCATTGGTAGATATCGGAGCCGGCACCGCTGACGTTGCGCTGACGAAGCAGGGGACATTTTATGCCTATGGGATGGTTCCCATGGCAGGTGATGAGATAACCGAACAGCTTTGTCAGAATTATTTGCTTGATTTCCAAATGGGAGAAATTCTTAAACGTAATTTAGCAGATAGTGAAAAGCTTAATTTTACAAACTTTCTGGGCGAAAAAACGGAGCTAACCCAAAATGAAGTTCTGGACTGTATTTCTCCTGTTGTTAATGAATTAGCAACTAAAATTGTTGAAGAAATTATGAGATTGAATGAGACTGTTCCCCAAGCCGTTATTCTGATTGGAGGGGGAAGCTTAACGCCTTTATTGCGTGAAATGATTGCCGAAAAGATTAAATTGCCTCTCGGCAGGGTCGGAATACAGGTTCGCGAGAGAATTGAACGCGTCTTTGGGGAGCAAGGGGTCAAAGGCCCTGATGTTATTACTCCGATTGGTATTGGAATCTCAGCTTTGGAGGAATTGGGCCTTCGCTATTATCAAGTAAGAGTAAACAATGCGCTGATTTCAATTTTAGAGCTGCAACAGACAACGGTGGCAGATGCATTATTATACGCGGGAACTATCCCTCGGACACTTTTGGGAAGACCGGGAGCGGCATTAACCTTTGAAGTGAATAACGAAGTAAAGCTGGTGAAGGGTACATTAGGAGAACCTGCTCAGTATTTTGTCAATGAACAACGAGTGAGTTTAGATTATATTATCGCCCCGGACGATCAGATTACGTTTATTCCAGGAGTCCCTGGTAAAGACGCCGCTATTTGTTTAAAAGATATTGCCACAGATTATGAATTGAAAAATATTATCGTGAATGAAGAACCATTGGTCTTCGCTCCTCATTTTTACGTAAACGGCCAAGAGCTTCCTGCAGATAGTAAGGTTATCGATGGCTGGAAAGTTGAATATCATCCCAATCAAACCTTATCAGATCTTCTAAGAGAATTAGGAATACCTTCTGAAAATTCGTATCATGTCCATTTTAAGGTGAGTGGTCAGGAGCAAGACTATCGGGCAGAACGGGAAATCTTCATCAATGGCCGGCTCATCAATGAAGAATCCCTTATTCAAGACCGGGATAAAATCGAAATCCGAGAACCCAAGCTAAAAATTGCGGACTTAGATTTACAGGCAAGTCCTATGGTCTTCCAAATCAATGGTGATGAAATCGAGTTTCCACCCAAGTCATTAAAAATCTATTCCCGGGGACAACTTCTTAAAGCTGAAGACCCTGTGACCGAGGGAATGGATATTCGTCTTGAGGGGTATGAGCACTTACCCATACTTTCGGATATTTTGCCCTATATGACTATGCCGGAACCGAATGGAGCGGGAGAATTCTTAAGAATTAGGGTGAATGGGCAATCCGGCGAGTTTACAACCCCGCTGCATCGAGGGGATCGTATTGAGATCGGCTGGAGTTCCTAACGTGGAGTTCCTTACATTGCCATTTTTGATTTTCACAGTTCTCACTTTGTTACTTTCGGTGTATAATAAGGCGTGCTAATAAAAAACCCCATCAAAGATGGGGAGGGCCTCTGGCCCAGGTGGAAAAGGGTAGAGGAGTATTTGAATTCAGTATAGCCGGTTTATAAATTGTTGACACAGTTTTTCCGCCAACGGTCTTATTTTAGCGGTGAGTGGTTGATTTTGATTCTTGACAATCTACAAATTGTTCCTAAAATTAAAGGGGAGGTGTCATTATTATGAGCATATTTCATTGGATTATCGGTCTGGGTGCAATTGGTGTCTTTATTTTTACGGGCTTTATGGATCATTGGGGTGCTAAGTCAAGATCTTCACATTATTATGAGGAGAAAAAAATTCCGACAGGCAAAGGTTACAGAGCGGCGAACATTCCCGATCCCTCAGAATATGATTCTTTCTTTTCCGGTTTAAATGCACGATAGGGGAGTAACAATACTAAGGCTTGATAAAATATCAAGCCTTTTAGTTATCGGTACATAAAGTACATAAATACGAATTTAAGGGGAGTAATTATGCATCAATATTGGTTTTTTATTGGTGATTTTCCAATCCGAGCTTACGGTACGATTTTTGCTTTAGCCTTTATTTTAGGAGTAGGAGTTACGGTATATTTTGCTAAGGTCGAGGGGAAAAAAGAATGGATTGATCCATTCTTAGATTTAGCGCCTCTGCTCTTAATCGGGGGCATTATTGGTGCCCGCATTTGGCAGGTTTTTTTCTTTGAGTGGGATTATTACAGCCAAAATCCTCAAGAAATTCTCGCTATTTGGCATGGAGGGCTATCCATTCAAGGGGGGGTTGTCGGGGCACTTTTGGTCGGTGCATGGTATCTCTGGAGAAAGAAAATTCCTTTTTGGGAAATGGCAGATTTAGCTGCCCCGGGACTGATTTTAGCCCAAAGCATTGGCCGAGATGCAAACTTAATGAATGGAGATGCTTTCGGAGGTCCGACCGGGGAAAACTTTGGTATACTTTTCCCTGAAGGGACGATTGCCAGGGCGACTTTTGGAAACCAACCACTCTGGCCGGCAGAGGTATGGGAAGGACAGTTTGATATTATTCTTTTTGCCTTGCTGCTTATTCTTAAAACAAGGAATAAAAAATGGCCTTCCGGTTTTATCTTCCTTGTTTATGTAGTCGGGTATAATGCTGTTCGTTTCTTCCTAGAGAATCTGCGAGGGGATAGTCCGCGTTATCTTTTTAATTGGACGGCAGCGCATTGGAGCAGTGCGCTTACTGTTGTTTTAGGTTTAGTCCTTATGGCATGGCGGTTTTGGGTATGCAAAAAGCAAACTTTAAAATAAATAGTAAATGGAACCGCTGCATTGGGCAACAGTCCCATTGTTAAAAGCTGCTTATTCTTTTGTGAGCTCTCCGTGAACCCGTTCAATTGTGCAAAAGTCTTTTTCGGCAGTGGTTAAAATATGCTGGATCATTTCGAGATTTCTATTTTGCTTTTCTCTCGGAGATAGAGTATCAGGGTTAGGGGATTTGAACTGTTCCAGTAGAGCGGAATTTACGGTGATTTTCAGGATTTCTTGGGTGCCTGTGAAATGAAACGAGTAAATGGGTTGGTGTGTATCTTCAATTATTAGTGCTCTGCGGCCGATTGTTGCCTTATTGATGATCTGAAAAGCGTCTAAAGCACAAGAACGGGTCTCAGCCTTAACTAAAAGTTCGGAATCTGATGTTGGGCGGATTCCCATTTCCTTCTGAGCGAGAATAGCAACACGGTAGCCGATAGCGATTCCCGGACAGGTATGTCCATGAAAATCTATCACTTGTTCCCAGGGCGTTTTCTCCACACACATAACTATTCCTCCTCAATTTTCCTCTATTCCTTATTTTAGCGCTTTATCTATGAAAATTAAAGAGAAATCGGAAGTTATGCATTTTTAAGTATTAACGCTTGAGAATAGCACCGATTATCCCGCCAACTGCACCACAGATGAGAGAGATTATGCTTTTCTCAGCAAGTCCGAGCCAAACCGGGGAGCTGGAAGCAAGGATGGCTGATATCAGGAGTAAGAAAATGACAAAGCCGAGGCCAACGGCAAGTCCATAGTAAAGTCCTTTAGATCCTTCTTGATAAGACGTAAGAGCTGCTCCAAAGAAGACACTGATTCCAAAAATGAAATGGAATGATAATCCGGATTCCGGTATTTTTGTAAAGGCAAGTATAAGGCTGAAAAGAAGGGAAAGAACTAATGCAAAGAGGGCAGAAATAAGGATTCCCTTTAGGACAAGGCTGAATTTAAAGGACTTAGGCATATTGGCATTCCTCCTTTGGCTAGTAGAGCCTATGCCTGAAAGTTAGAAAGTATTCTTTTATCCCTTTGTTTTGAATTATGGTATAATAATCCAAGCAGTAAAATTTAATTCACTTAAAGGAGATAGGTTAAAATGAGAAAGACTGTACCTGATTTCTTTAAAATGAAAGATGAACATGAAAGAATTGCCATGTTAACTTCTTATGATTATCCTACGGCACATTGGGCAGAAGAGGCCAACGTGGACATGATCCTTGTCGGTGATTCTTTAGGAATGGTCGTTCTTGGATATGATACAACCGTTCCAGTAACAATGGATGATATGCTCCACCATACAAAAGCAGTGCGCAGGGGAGCACCACAGACCTTTGTCGTAACGGATATGCCTTTTATGAGCTATCCAACTATAGATATAGCCTTAAGTAATGCAGGGCGGCTTATAAAAGAAGGAGGGGCTGATGCGGTTAAGTTAGAAGGCGGGGAAAGCTATGCACCTATCATTAAAGCATTGACACAAGCCGGCATCCCTGTGGTTGGACATATTGGCTTAACCCCGCAAACGGCTAGCCAACTCGGGGGTTTTAAAGTGCAAGGCCGTGATTTTGAAAGTGCAAAACAATTGATGAGAGATGCACATGCCCTGGAAGAAGCGGGGGTTATGGCAATAACTCTTGAAGCAATACCGGCAGAAGTGGCGAGAAGGATAACACAAGAAGTAAACGTGCCAACGATTGGAATCGGTGCGGGAAAAGAATGTGATGGACAAGTCCTCGTTATCCATGACATGCTATCCATGTTTGATCGCTTTAAACCTAAATTTGTAAAGACGTATGGCAATGTTAAACCCATAGCTGTAGAAGGTATTCGTCAATATGTAATCGAGGTTAAGGAACAACGTTTTCCGGGAAGTGAACATGAATTCTCTATTTCAGAGGAAGTTATTGAGAAGCTTTACGGAAAAGACTGATTTGAGCAGGTATCGACAAGCGTGTTAATAATATGACGTACTATTTTCCCTTGGCGAATAAATTCATAGGGGATGATCCATTATGAAATTAAGAGAGAAGACGCATGAGAAATTCATACGTTTTTTTGAGAAAATGTCAAAGTTGCATGAGGGTCAAGAATTTGAACTAGCATATTCGGAAATTCAGCGGGAGACAGGGACAGCGAGTACGACGTTAAAACGTGCTCTTCAATCTCTGGAAGCAGAAGGATGGCTGGAACTTAATCCCGGCCGCAATACTCGTTATGGACGATTTAAGGTTAAGTCAGACCAAGTGTCAACTGAGATGGTTCATAATGCTGAGTCCCCTAATGTACCGGAAGAGATTCCGGCTGAAAAAGCACCGAGTCTGCAAGATGAATTTCAGGATTTATCGTATCAAGTGGAAAGTCTAAGACGGAGGATCCGTACCCAAGAGATGACAATCGCTCTTCTTCAGGAACGTTTGGCAGAGGTTGAGGATAAACTGTATAAAAGATAAAATTACCACCTAATACAACAAGATATTTTTAAATAATCATGTTATAATATAAAAAGAACCTGCGTTGTGCGTAAGATGTTCTTGGTTTTGATCCTATTTATGATTCGGGAACCGGAATGATCTATTGAGTACGTCAAGCCCTTTTTAGGGGGACGGCGGAAAGGCTGATCTAGGTGCCCACCTGCGAGAGCAGGGTCAGAAACCTGGAGTTTTACGGCAAGGCGGGCATGGTAGGGAAGAGTTCCCTACCATTTTTAATTCACTAACCGCTTGATCTAAAGAAGTTTAAAGGATGAGAGTGAGAATAGAGGATGACAAGAGTAATCTTAACCCGCCATGGGGAAACCCAATGGAACATCGAAGGTCGCGTTCAGGGAGCAATGGATTCGCCCTTAACCGCTAATGGAATTTACCAAGCTCGAGTTTTGGCAAAGCGTTTGCTAGACGAGAAAATATCCGTTCTATATTCGAGTGATTTGCCTAGGGCAAGAGCAACGGCCGATGAAATTCGTAAGGTGTTAAATTTACCGGAAGTTAAAGTAGAACCGGCAATGCGGGAGCTGTCCTTTGGGGATTGGGAAGGGCAAGAATGGAATAGGCTCAGAGGTGCTTATCCTGATCTGTTTAAGCTCTGGGAACATAACCCTGATCAGGTTAAAATCCCCGGGGGAGAGAGTATGCAGCATGTTACCGAACGGGCTTGGAGTTTCTTTTTAAGCTTAGCCGATAAGCATCCTGAGCAGACTCTATGTATTGTTACTCATGGGATGACACTCCAACTGCTCATTAAAAGAGCACTGGGCATTCCTATTGAAGATTGGACAAATGTTCCTTGGCAGTATAATACTGCAGTAAATATATTAGATATTACAACTGAGGGAGAAGTTATCCCAGTTCTAATCGCAGATCATAAGCATTTAAATCTTGAGAATAAATAACATTTAATCAGTATGTCAAAAATGGGCTGCTAGCACAAAGAACGATTAAGTTCAAGTGCAGCAGCCCATTAAAGTTTAAATTGAAGTTTAAATGGAGCTTATCAGCTTGTAGTCCCAACTTGCCATTCCGTATTAAACATTTGGACTAATTTCTCTGTGGCAGTAGGAGATGGGACAGTAATGGACATTTCATGATTGATTACAAAGGTGTAGTGAGTCCATCCGGAACTTGAGAAAATAAAGCTTTTGCCATCAAAAATACCAATATTAATACCAAGCGGCTGCCCATTTTTCCGCTGATAGAAGCGAACTTGAACCCCTGCTGCTCTTAGATTTTCCAATACTACCGGGGTGGATTTGGCACTTTCGTCCACAATGACCTTTACATCAAGTCCTTTAGAAGCAGCATCAATCAGCGCTTGCAGCGTCTCCTGATCGGTGAGTTCTGTCAGCAAAGCCCAAATACTTTTATTGCTTGAGGATATCTGTTCCGAAATTTGTTGTTTGATATTTGCATTGGTTGCCGGAGTAATATTATCATCTGCTAGTGTAGTTGTTTCGGGAACATTAAGTTTCAAAGTTGTCGTAAATTCCCAGTCACGATTATAGACATTCGCTAATTTCCAGGCCGTTTTGCCATTGACGATTACGGCCATGTTATCCGCATTCCAGTTTTCAGGGCTCCAGTAATTTGAATAAACAATCGCTTGGCTGGAATCAACAACCATGAGTTTAAGACGGTTATACTGGCCTTTGCGAGCGGGATAGAATTGGGCGGAAACTTGGTTGTTTTTAAATTCTGTTAAGGTTGTTTTATTAGCCGTATGAAATTGATCCATCAAAACACGAACGTCGAGTCCGCTTTTCGATTTAGCAATCAGTAACTGTGCTAATCTCTCATCGGTAAATATACCTTGCTCAACATATATAGATGTTTTGGCATTATTGATGGTTTCAACAGTTTTGTTATATATCTCATCATTGCTTAAGAGCACGGAATCTGCTGATAAATTTGAAACGGGTATGTCTTTCTTTTTAAAGAACTTCGCATAATCAAAAGAGCACCCCGTAAGGACCAAAGTGATACAAACGAAAATTAGAAAATACTTTCTAAGCATATTCATTATCCTTTTCTTTTTCTCAGGGTTTTTATATCAATATTATAACATAGAACTGAACTATTAAAAAATTGGTCTATTCGTGAAAGACTCCTCATAAAAATTGGCAAGCGTAAAAATGAAAAGGAGAACGGATGAATGAGGGGACTAAAGATCAGCCCAAAGATGAGCAGCATATTTCTGATCATGCTTTTTTTCCTGCTGGCTGGAGCCCCCGTTGCTTACGGACAGCCTCAAGATATCAGTTTTTCTGCAGGCAAGGCCTACGAACATGCGCAGTATTTATCCGAAAAGATTGGTCCGCGTCCGGCGGGTAGTAAAGGGGAAGAAAAAGCGGCTCAATATATTTACTATATCCTCGAAAAGGCGGGGTGGAAGGTTAAGGAACAACCCTTCAGTAAAGTCGTTGTTCAAAATAATCCGTTGCAACCTGAAAATTACCTTCAGGTGATAAATAGCCGGAATATTATTGCAGAGCTCCCGGGAGAAAGACCTGAGACAGTCCTTCTCGGTGCTCATTACGATTCGGCAGATTCCTCCGCCCCGGGAGCTTTGGACAATGCCTCTGGGGTTGGAGTCCTCTTAGAACTGGCCAGGGTACTGGGAAGCAACCCTCATCAAGAATCATATCAGCTTGTTTTTTTCGGTGCGGAAGAAGCGGGACTGGTTGGGTCAGAGTACTACACGTCACAAGCAGATCTTTCAGCTGTACGGTGGATGCTTAATTTGGACATGGTAGGGACTCCTTTAGAAATTGATGTAGCGGGAAAAGTTTCTGCACCTCCGGAATTAGTTCGTCAAATTGTAAACATTGTTAAGAACGAAAGTATTCCTTTTCATGTAAGCCGAGATTTCTTGGTGATGACGCGTGAAGGAAATCAGGGCGGCAATAGTGATTTCAGTTCATTTTTAGATCATGGAATTCCGGCAGTAGGCTTTGGTATTGCAGGACGCCCTGAGGGGTTTTATCATCGGCCTGAGGATCAAATGGAGAGAGTATCCCTTCACGACATGGAACGCGTCGGACAGCTTATTCAAGAAATGCTTTCAACGGTTCATTTCTCGTCTGTAGGTCCTCAGAAGTGGGATACTTCTTATCTTACGTTTCAAATGGGCTCAGAAGTAATCATTTTACCTACTCTAGGGCTGCGCATTATATTTATCCTTATCTTAATTTTCACAGGATATCTCTTTATTCGAGCCTTTAGGACGAATAGTCCGGCAAATTTTCGAACCTGGGCTCGTTATCTCCTAGCGGTGATAACCCTAACTGCCTTATCTATTGCTGTTGTTGCAATCAGCGGCGTTGGTGAGCTGGTATGGCAAAAGATTAAAGGCGTGGATATTCTCTGGTATGCATATCCGGGTCTTGTGTTGGTTTCGAGAATAATGGTTGCAATGTGTCTTATACTTTTGGGAATCGGGGTTCTCAAAAAGGTACCGTTTGCCCAATCCGGCAACTTCTATTGGTTGGCGGCAACAGGATTATTACTTTTGATTACGACTTCCTTAGCCCTGTATCGGCTAGACTTGGCGTTTCCTTTCTTGTTTTGGTTATTATGTTTAGACCTTCTCTATTTATGGCCGCAATTAATTTTGGCCTTAGTCGGCCCTTACTTTATTTATCATATCCATTGGGAACTTTTAAATTCTCAGCAGTGGGTTAGCTTCTACGAAATGGCCCATAAGTATCCCTTAATATTTACACTGTTTTATGCAGGACTCTTGATTCCACTCCTCTTTTCAGGGATGTTTTGTATTTTAACAAAGCCTAAATTCTTAAGGCCAATTTTAAAAGCGGCACAAGTTCCCGCTGTAATTTTCCTTACTGTCAACTTACTGCTGCTTGGCTTAGTTCCCGGTTATACGCAATCACGTTCTCAAAGCGTTCATATTCAAAAGGAGTGGACAGGTGGTCAATCTGGTCAAACCGTTCAGTATCATCTAAGTTCAGCTGATTTCATCCCGAAGCAACTTGCTGCGGAACTCAATCAGGAGCACAGCAAAGATGTCTATCTTCCGGCACAAGCAAATAACCCGCCCATGAACTTAGAGGGAATCGTCCAGGATAAAGGTACACGTAATTTTAGCTTAACATTAAAAATGAATTATGGGCGAGAGCCCTATCGAGTAAAACTGAAAATCCAAAGTTCGCGTCCCTTCCGTGTCGATCAAATTGATGATTTTCTGCCGATGAATAAACTTCCCCGTAAAGTAAAGTTGGAGGGCCAAGAAAAAGCAGGTCAGTATGAACTCATCCTTGAGCGGACCCCGCCCCATAAGCCGATTGTGCAAATGTTAATCGAAGGGGAAGGTAAGATTCTAGTCACGGCTGAAGTGACATTCGCGGATTTGCAACCCAATTTTATTATCGAAAAACCAAATCTATCTGTGGATTATTCAGAAATATATCGTTCGGAATTTGAATTTTAACTGGGAAATTTTCAACGGTATAGATAAAAAAAGAAAACAAAAAATAGGTGCAGAGGGGGTTTGAAAATGTACAAAAAAATCGCAGTTGAGACCGGACTTTCCAATGTTGTTCAATCTTTACACGCTTCCGGATTTCATACGACTTCCCTAGAGGGTGATGACCTGAAAAATGTTCGGGCCGTAGTTGTCAAAGGAGATGGCACGGATATTTTAGCATCCCCTGTGAACCTGCACGTCCCGATCATCAATGCTTCAGGACGAAGCGCAGAGGAAGTCGTTGAAATTTTACGGGACCGATTATCCTAGTTTTTCTACGAAGGGGCTGTCGTAAAACGGCCCCTTTAATTTTTTTTAATGTTCGAGTTCGAGTAGATACATTCATTGCTTATTTTAGAGAGAATCTTGCAAAAAAGAGCATGTGGAATATAATAGAGTAAACAAGGATTTGAGGGTGTAGGAATATGATTAATGACCAATATGAGGTTATTTGTGACCGTCTACGAAATAATTCCTATAAATTGACTCCTCAGCGACAAACTATTTTAAGGACTTTCTTGGATAATGCGGATCAACATTTAAGTGCCGAAGACGTATATTCACTCGTTAAAAATGAGTATTCTGACATGGGATTAGCCACCGTATATCGGACGTTAGACTTATTAGCTGAGCTGGGGATCTTGCAGAAAAATGATTTCGGAGATGGGTGCAGTCGGTATGAGTTCACGCGCAAAGATGTACATCATCATCACCATATGATTTGTTTGAATTGCGGGGCGGTTTCTGAGTTTGACGATGATTTATTGGAATCGTTGGAAGCTGTAATTTATAAACGAATTAAATTTAAAGTTGTCGATCATGATCTTAAATTTTTTGGATATTGCCAGAAATGTCAAAGCACGTTAGAATAGACGTGCTTTTTTGCCGGAATTATACGCAATTTTTCTAAAGGAAATATATGTAATAAGGCGAAACCATTTACTAGAATATGGTAAAGGAGCGACGCCTTATGTTTCCTCTAACAACCAGTCGGAAAGTTTCTTGGGAAAGAAAATCCTCCTGGATCACACGGATCGAAGATTGGAGTCTGAATTTTTCAGGTAACTTGGAAAAGTCGATTAGAAATTGGCTTCGGCTCCTTGAAAACGATTCCGACCGACCCCAACTCCGAGTTGTAAGACGTCTTATTGAACATGAAGTATACCAGGAAGCCAGGGATTATTTAGAAAAATATATTGGCTTAGATAAGGCTTTTGATGCAGAAATCCTTTATTTGATGTCCCAATGCTACATGGCTCAAGGGTTGATCGAAGAGGCAGAAGATCGGGTTCAGAAAGCTTTGGCAAAGGAGCCTCAGGATGCGCTCTATTTAGAAATGCTCGCTAATATCAGATTAGAGCAGGGAAATTGGCATGCTGCTATTGAATATTTAAATAAGGCAATCCGTACGAACCCGCATAACACTGAATTGCTTTTTCGATTAGGCAAAATTTACACTTATCACGGGGAGCACCTTGAGGCCTTGCGCTGCTATCAGGGGTGTTGTGAACTCAAACCCCGCCGGGCGGATTATTGGGAAATGAAGGCGGAAAGCCATCTACAGTTACAGCAGATGGCTCAGGCGGCTATTAGTTTTGACCGCGCGCTCCGTTATAGTGTAAATCCGGACATCGTTGCACGTTTAGCCTATTGCTATGTTCAACTTAATGAATTAAAGAAAGGAATTCATTATTTTAAAATGGTCTTAAAATATGAACCCGATCATTATGATGCTTTATGCAATTTAGCGGCTGTTTATCAAAATATGGGGAAATCGCTTGAAGCTTTAGAATATCAGGAAAAAGCCTATTCTCTTTCCAAGAATGATCCCATTCTTCTTAACAATATGGCCTATACCCTTGTTCAACTGGGAAGGTCGCGTAAGGCAACCGAATACTATCAAGAGGCCTTACAAATTGCCAATGAAAATCCCCTAATCCTTTATAATTTAGCAGTATGCCATGCTCAAAAAGGAAATTGGGAAGCGGGTATTGACACCGTAAAACGCTTGCTGCAGATTGAGCCGGAACATTCCGAAGGATGGGCCTTACTGGGTAATATTTATGAACATTGCTCAGAGTATGAGCAGGCCATTGACTGCTTTAATAGAGCTTTGAAACTTGCCTGATTTAATCATTAATTATCATTCTGAAGATCTCCCCTCATCGCAGTATTTTATTTTTTCTTTTGAAAATGATAAGATATAAGATATATCTTAGTAAAGAATTAAAAAAAGTTAAAATGATTCAATTTTCATAAAATGGGGGGAGAAAGATTTTGGGTTTTGACCTTAATAAGATTGAACAGGCTGTTTATATGATTCTTGAGGGGATTGGAGAGGATCCCGAACGGGAAGGCTTACGTGATACACCGAAACGCGTGGCTCGCATGTATGCAGAAGTTTTCGCAGGTTTAAATGAGGATCCGAGCGAGCATTTGAAAGTTCAATTCTCAGAAGACCATGAAGAGATGGTTATTGTTAAAGATATCCCGGTTTATTCGATGTGTGAACACCATCTTGTTCCCTTCTATGGTAAAGCCCATGTTGCCTATATTCCGCGAAAAGGAAAGGTGACAGGACTCTCGAAGCTAGCAAGGGTAGTCGAGGGTTTTGCTAAACGTCCACAACTTCAAGAGCGATTAACCTCCCAGGTAGCAGATTCAATTATGGATATGCTGGATCCGAGGGGGGTTTTAGTCGTTATTGAAGCCGAACATATGTGCATGACGATGAGGGGGGTTAAAAAACCCGGTTCTCGAACCATTACCTCTGCGGTGCGCGGAATATTTAAAACAAGTCAAGTCACTCGTTCAGAAGCTTTTTCGTTAATTCAGCATCAATAAGGATATACTCTAATAGCAGGCTTTGGTCGGAGAAGAGGGAGATTCATGGAACAAGAAAAAGGAAAAGGAAAACTGGAATTAATGGCAACACAACGGGTTCATGCTCATCCTGAGATGTATAAGGTTGTGGACTTTCTAAACAAAAATTTAAAAGAACATCATTTAATGTTTGGATTAACCAAAAAGGAAGAAAGCATGGTTATCTCCATTTATGAAGTAGAATAGCTATGCCGCGATGAGGACAAAAATGCGAATATTACTGACTAATGATGATGGTTTTTACGCAAAGGGGTTACAGACCCTATGGCAGGTTTTGGCACAAGATAATTCACTGGAAATATTTGCAGTTGCTCCCGAAAGCCAGAAGTCTGCTACCGGGCATTCAATCACTCTTTCTGACCCCCTTTTTGTCATGGAACAAGGGAAGAAGGGATACAAAGGGTATGCTGTTCGCGGCAATCCTGCTGATTGTGTAAAGCTGGCCCTCCAAGGTAAGATCATTCCAAGTCCTGATCTTGTGATATCAGGTATTAATAACGGGCCAAATCTAGGGACTGATGTTTTTTATTCCGGAACGGTTTCAGCTGCTATGGAGGGAGTTTTGCTTGGAATTCCTTCACTTGCGGTGTCACTGGCAAGCTTTGATGAAGATTGCTTTGAAGATGCGGCGCATTTTGTCCACAAGTTTTTGAAACAAAATACTTGGACAGATGTCGGGCTTCTTAATATCAATATTCCTGCACTTCCGGAAAAGGATTGGAAAGGGATTAGATTTACAAAACTGGGTAAGGCAGTTTACCAAAATGTCTTTGAACATCGTTTAGATCCCCGGGGTCGATCGTATTTTTGGCAAGGGGGATTTTTGGCTCCGGAAACTGACCCGCAAACAGATCTGTATGCCATTCAAAATAAGTTTATTTCTATTACGCCGATGCATTCTGATCTAACGGATTATCGTAAGCTCGAGAAAATGAATTGAAATTAATCAAAAGGAAGGAGTTACTGCTTTGACAATAACTCCTTCCGGTGATAAAGAAATTATAACCCATTTTTGAGGCTGTCTTCAGCCCTGCGAATCATAGTTTTAACCATGCTTCCGCCAATTCTTCCGCCGACATGACCGCATTCTCTTGAAGTCATGTTGGCCCAGCCTTGACTTTGTATTTTTTCGGTTAATCCTAATTCGGAAGCAACCTCATATTTGAATTCGTCCAAAACAGATTGGGGCAAAAGGCCTGAATTCCGATTATTACGACCCATATTAAAGCACTTCCTTTCTCTGCTAATTGGGACATTTTTATTTTAACCAAACAGGAATGAATTATGGTATTGAATATCTGGGGATTAAATTGTTAATTGTTATTGGAGGAAAATATCATGCTTATTGGAGTATTTTTGTTTTACTTCGTGCTCTTTATCTTTATTTTTTCTTCCCCAGAGAAATGGAAGCACAAAGATAAGCGTTTAATACGTCTTTTTATTTTTCCCGGAATTATTGCGTTGCTTTTAACCTTACTTACGGTGTTAAAAGTATTTTTCATTTATAAAATTTTTATCCTTCTTTTTGCAGGATTTACGCTATTGTTGGGATACTGGCAATGGAGTGACCAATTAAAACGATGGTGGAATCATTAGAAAGGGATATATTTTCCGATCCATGGCAATTTACGAAGATCCCTAAAGGTCACTCCGCCATTTAGAAATAAGATAACGATATAAGCCGCTGAACCAAAGAAAAGTTGCAGGGGAATAATCCAAGGTTGAGGCATAATACTTAACATTCGAAAAAGAAGCATCATTGCAATACCGGCACTGAGGGGCTGAAGAATAAAGCGGGGTAAGTCGATCATCATTCCTGTATATCGGATGAGGGCGCCCATATTGAGAAGAGCCATGATCAAGTAACCGAGGACATATGATACGGCAGTACCGCTTAATCCCCAAGTGGGCTGAGCTGTTAAATAATAAAGAACGGGAATGCGCAGCAATCCGGAAATAATAGAATTAATAACGGGAAGATAAAATTTACCAAGCCCTTGAAGAATACCTGTAGTGGTTTGCTGGAGATAAGAAAAGATTCCTCCTAGGGCTAGAATTCTGAGGATTGGGGCGATACTCTCGCTTTTGAAGAAGGCGGTTAAAGGAGCCGCAAAATAAAAGAGAATGAGCAGAGAGGGAGTACCGATTAGGAGGGTTAAGCGGATCGCCTCGGAACTTCGCATTTTGACGATTTGATATTGATTCCGAGCGGAGGCTTCCGAAATCGAAGGAACCAGGGAGGCTGCTAAGGCAAAAGTGAAGACACTTGGGAAAGAGAGCAGGGTAAAGGCTGAACCCCCGAGCTGTCCAAATAAGGTTGTGGCTTCACGAGCTGTGTATCCCGCGATTTGTAAACGCTGGGGTATAAGCACTGCATCAAGTGAAGAAAGTCCTGTGGCAATGAGGCGTCCTGCTGTAACGGGAGAAGATAAGGAGAAAAGCTCTTTAAAGATATGAGCCGATTGGGTTGGGGGTTCAGCCTGAGAAGGCTTTATTCTTTTTAGGGTGTATAAAATAAAGATGATGATCAATCCCATGATTTCTCCGGCTAACATACCAAGAGCTAAGCCAATTGCAGCCCATTCCGCACCGCGGGGAGAAAGAATCAGGGCTGACGAAAAACCGACAAGAACACGGACGACTTGTTCACAGATTTGGCTAAGTGCCGTCGGAACCATATTTTGTACGCCTTGGAAATAGCCGCGAAAACCCGAGGATATTGAAACGACAAAAATAGCGGGGGTACAAACGAGAAAAATATTCAAAACCCGTGGATCGGGGAATAATCGGTGCGCAAGATAAGGTGAAATAAAATATAGGGATAAGGCCACTAAGCCGCCGGATATAGTTAAAAAGGTTAGAGCCAATCGAAAGATGTGTTGGGCACGGGCTAATCGGTTTAAGGAAATGGCTTCTGAGACCATTTTGGAAATAGCAATAGGAACCCCGGCAGTGGTGAGTACCAAGGCCATCATATAGATAGGAAAGACCATATGGAATAGGCCATAGGCCTCGCCTCCGATATGAGTCATAATGAGATATTGATAAATAAACCCGATAATACGGTTGAGAAGATTTGCGGCAAATAAGATTGCAGCACCATAAACAAAAGTGCGCTTGCCCATATGTTCCCTCCACGTTTTGTGGTCCCGGTTATGTATAACTTTATGCCTGTCATAGAAAATCCATGACAAGAGAAAATTATCCCTAAACGAGGAGCTCCGACAGGAATTTGTGATAAAGATGGAGAATTACTCACTAAAGTCATCCATGGATAAAGAATATCTTGGCATAGGTCGGGGCATTCTATTTTCGAATAGGAGGCGTTGTCAATATGTGGCAACTTATTCGAAATGCTCAGATTTACACACCGGAAAGAAGTGAGGCTCATGACCTCCTTATCGTGGATGAACGTGTTGCCGCCATTGGCAATGATTTGAGTTTTCCCCCTTATGTTGAAGGTCTTGTTTTTGATCTTCACGGCCAACGGATTGTTCCCGGTTTCATTGATGCTCATGTCCATATCTGTGGGGGAGGAGGAGAGGCCGGTCCGAGTTCAAGGACACCCGAGATTCAACTTTCACAATTAACTCGGGCAGGTACTACAACGGTTGTAGGATGTTTAGGAACGGACGCTGTTTCCCACTCAATGGAGGAACTTTTAATTAAAGCAAGGGCTCTCGAAAAAGAAGGGTTAACCACATTTGTCTATAGCGGAGCTTATCAAGCGACCCGTACCTTAATGGCTGATCTGCGTTTGGACCTAGTGCTGATTGATAAAGTTATCGGCGCCGGTGAAATTGCAATTTCAGATCACCGTTCTGCCCAGCCTCAAATCGCTGAGCTTGAACGTTTGGCGGCAGAAGCCAGAGTTGGCGGAATGCTGGGCGGTAAGGCAGGAATTGTCCATCTTCATCTTGGCGAAGGTAAAAAAGGAATTGAACCCATACGTAGAATCCTGGAAGAAACTGAAATCCCGATCATCCAATTTATGCCGACGCATATGAACCGGACATCTTTCTTACTGGAGCAAGCCTTAGAACATTTAAAAGCCGGTGGAAATGTCGATCTCACTGCCGGGTGCGATGATTTTCCCGAGGAACGGCAGGTTCCCCATGTCTTATACCTCTTAGCCCAGCGTAAATTATTGAATGACCGTGTAACAGTAACCTCTGATGGAAATGGAAGCATGCCCCAATATAATGACCACGGCGAATTAGTAGGGATGGGAATAGGCTCTGTCCGTGTCTTATGGCGGGATATTCGCGAAGCGGTAAAACGGTATAATCTTCCCCTGGAAGTCGCGTTACGTACCATAACTTCTAATCCGGCCCTTGTTCTTAAGCTTCCTCAAAAGGGATTGATCCGTCTTGGTTTCGATGCGGATTTGGTCGCTCTAGACGCTAACCTTGATATACAGCATGTTTGGGCAAGGGGAAAACTGATGGTTCGCAACGGCCAACCCCTTGTTTGGGGTCAGTATGAAAAAGCACTAAGCGAAAGCTATTGAAATCTAAAGTTAATCATTAAACAAAGGTTAAATTCATTTATCTTCAGACTAAATAAACTCCGAGAATCAGTAAGTAAAAGGGAAACCTTTTCTGAATAAAATATCAAGGAGATGATTGTCTTGAAAGATTATGACACGATTAATCTGCGGAATGTATGTTTGGTGGGGCATGGGGGCGCGGGAAAGACGTCTTTGACGGAGGCGTTTCTGTTTAACTCAGGCGCAATTTCGCGAATGGGAAAAGTAATGGAGGGAAATACCGTCTCCGATTCTTTGCCGGAAGAGATCAAACATAAGGTTTCAATAAGTACCAGCCATGTTCCGGTGGAATGGCAAGGATATAAAATCAATATTTTGGATACACCAGGGTACTCGGATTTTTTTGGCGAAGTGAAATCAGCACTTCGTGTTGTTGAGAGCGGGGTGCTTGTTCTTTGCGGTGTTTCAGGGATTGAAGTGCAAACAGAGATCCTCATGGACTTGATGGAAGAACAAAAGCTGCCTCGCCTTCTTTTTATTAATAAACTCGACCGTGAAAATGCAAATTTCCACAAAGTTGTTGAACAGCTAAAAGAACAATTTCCTCACACCCATTTTGCACCTTTACAAATTCCAATCGGACATGAAGATCAATTTAAAGGAATTATTGATATTGTTGAACAAAAAGCCTATTACTTTGAGAATAATGCGAGCGGTAAATATACTGTCAAAGATGTTCCCGGCGAATATCTAGAAGAAATGGAAGAGTTGCGGGAAGTGTTAGCAGAGACCATTGCCGAAGCTGACGATGAAATTCTTACAAAATATCTGGACGGTCAGTCCTTAAGTGATGAAGAAATCAAAAAGGCTCTACCGGCTGCCTTTGCCCAAAACCTTGTTGTTCCCATTTTAGGTGGATCGTCCGTTAAAAATATCGGAATTGGTAATCTTCTTGACTTCATTACAAAAAATGCCCCTGCACCGGAAATCCGCTCAGAAAAATGTGCTTTAGTTTTTAAAACCCTGGCGGATCCCTATGTGGGAAAAATGAACTTTTTGCGCGTGTATGGAGGACAATTTAAAACAGATCAAATGATTTATAATGCCACACGTAATACGGAAGAAAAAATGGGAAATCCCTTTTTGCTGAAAGGCAAAAATCAGGAACCCATTTCAATAATAAAAGCCGGAGATATTGCGGTAGTTGCCAAACTACAAGACATCGGAACAGGAGATACCCTTTGTCCAAAGGAGAAACCCGTTCAATTGAAAGGAATTGAATTTTCCGAACCTCGCCTTGCAGTAACCATCGCACCGAAGAGCAAAGGTGATGAGGATAAATTAGGCAGCGCCCTCGCGCGTTTAGCTGAGGAAGATCCAACAATGCGCACCCAAAAGAATCTCGAGACGAAGGAACTTTTGCTTTACGGTATGGGAGAAATGCATCTTGAAATCCTCATGGAAAAATTGCAGCGAAAATTTGGTGTGACTGTCAATACGCGAGTGCCCAAAGTGGCTTACCGGGAAACCATACGTAAGACAGTTAAAGTGGAGGGTAAGCATAAAAAACAAAGTGGCGGGCATGGACAATACGGACATGTGTGGTTAACGCTTCAACCATTATTAGAAGCCAATTTTGAATTTACGGAAGAAGTCTTTGGCGGGGCGGTGCCTAAGCAATATTTCCCTGCTGTAGAAAAAGGAATACATGAGGCAATGCATGAGGGCATATTGGCAGGGTTTCCGGTAACAGGCATCAAGGCTACCCTAACAGACGGATCGTATCATAGCGTTGATTCTTCGGAGATGGCTTTTAAACTTGCTTCCATCATTGCCTTTAAAAAGGGAATGGAATTAGCACAACCTGTGCTTTTAGAACCTATTGTCGAGGTTACTGTTTTAGTGCCGGAAGATTTTATGGGAGACGTAATCGGAGATCTCAATAGTAAACGGGGAAAAGTCCTTGGAATGGAAGCAGATGGTAAGTATCAGAAAATAATTGCCCATGTTCCTCAAGCCGAAATGATGCGTTATGCGATTGATCTTAAATCGTTAACTCAAGGCAGAGGAAATTTCAGCTTAGAGTTTCTTCAATATGAGGATGTTCCATCGAAAATCAGTGATACCCTTGTTAATCAACTGAAGTCAGTACAAGCGAGATAAAGGAAACCCGCTGGTTGCACTTTGAGTTTTATCAATCGATAAAAACTTATATATTTTGATACGTATAAAGGAAACTATAAAAAAAGCTCTTACCGAAAAAAGGTAGGAGCTTTTTTTATTCTAAAACAGAGAAAATTATAATAATTACTTGATTTATTAGCCGATTTATAATTTTTAGAAAGGAAATTATTAGTATGCGTCGAATATTCGAATAATTGGATAAAGTCAAACAATAAATGATATATACCGAGAAAGTGAATTTGGAGGGAGTGCTGTGTTTCAAAAGATCCGGGTTGGAATCATAGGTGCAGGAAAAAAAGGAACATCATTCTATAAATTATTAAAAGGGGTAGAATATATAGAAATTGTATCGGTTTGCGATATTTCAGAAGGAGCCCCCGGAATTGTTCTCGCCTACCGGGACGGCATTAAAACGTGTAATACCGTTGAGGAACTTTGTATGCAGGATATAGGGATAATAATTGAAACTACAGGGGTACCTGAGGTACAACAAACCCTGGCACGTTTAAAAGCAAGTCACACTTCAGTTATCGAAGCTGAAGGGGCTAATTTTATAACGCATCTTGTTAAAGCAAAGGAAAAAGGGTTCCAGGGCAAACTTTATGCGATTCTTAATTCGGTTCAAGAGGCTATTGAAATAGCCGGTACGGATGGGATTATCAAGTATGTTAACCCAGCCTTTAGCCGAGTTACGGGTATTTCTGCTCAACAGAGAATAGGAAAGAATATCTTTGAAGTATCGCCCGAAAGTGCTTTGGCACGTGTTCTGAGGACTCATGAACCGATTTTTTCCCATCGTGCTAAAGTGGGTGGGTGCGAAGTCGAAGTCATATCGAATGCCGCTCCGATCATTGTTGAGGGCAAAATCGAAGCTTGCGTAGTTGTTTTTCAGCCCCTTACCGAAATATATAAAACAATGGAGCAACTTCAAAACTCTAACCGAGTTATAACAGAGCTGCAAAGCCGAATCAATCAAATCACAACAAGTTCAATTACCTTTGATGATATTATAGGAAGTCATCCTGATTTTGAACGTTCTATAAATTTAGCTAAACATGCGGCAAAAAGTGATGATCCGGTATTGATTCTAGGCGAAAGTGGGACCGGAAAAGAACTATTTGCACATGCTATTCATTGCGCCGGTAAGAGAAGTGATAAGCCTTTTATCAAGGTTAATTGTGCTGCTATTCCCGAAACTTTGCTCGAAAGTGAACTTTTCGGACATGAAAAAGGATCTTTTGCAACAGCTTCCAAGACAAAAATAGGAAAAATGGAACTAGCCAACGAAGGAACGATTTTTCTTGATGAGATGGGTGATATAAATTTGGCTTTGCAGTCTAAGCTTTTAAGAGTGCTTCAAAATATGGAGTTTGAACGGGTCGGGGGCAACCAAACCATTAAAGTTAATGTCCGAGTGATTGCAGCGACAAATCGAAATTTACGAGAAAAGTTAAGGCAAGGAAATTTTTCTGAGGAGTTATATTATCGCCTGAATGGTGCTGAATTATGCTTGCCGCCTTTGCGTAAACATAAAGATGATATTCTTGCCTATGCCCAGTTCTATATCACGAAATTGAACCGAAAGTTTGGCAAACATGTTGTTGCGATGAATGCTCAGGCTGAGCAGCTTCTACATAATTATAATTGGCCCGGAAATGTCCGAGAACTTCAGAATGTGATTGAAAGAGCTATGGTTATTGTCGAGGGGGATATTATCACACCCCAACACCTTATGTTAGGTGAAAGAAGAGAAATAGGGGATAGAACAGAGAAGGATACTTCGGAACTTCTGCCCTTAGATGTATTGGAAAAGAAGATGATTCGATTAGCCTTAGAACGCTATGGTGATTCTGTTGAAGGAAAAAAGAAAGCAGCTCAGACTTTAAATATTTCTTTAGCCACTTTATATAATAAAATTAAGACCCTTTAAAATCAGTTAGACAAATAAAAAAAACTATAAGAAAGCCTTTAAACCTTCTAAATACAATATATTCGACATTATTTCCTATAGAAACGACGTCCTTCATTGTTGTAGAATAGAATTCGTGAGCCGAAGGAAAGGATGTCGAGTTACGGTGAATTTTAAACTTGAATACTTACAAGAGTTAATTGAAATAATGCGTGAGGAACTTATCCAGCTAGGCATGAGCAGACCTTTTACAGACCCGGAAGTTATTAGAGTAAGTCAAGATTTAGATCAACTACTTAACGAATATGAATACCTTAAGCATAACTATAGATATATATTAGAACATGT
Source organism: Desulfitobacterium sp. (assembly GCF_034927245.1). Taxonomy (GTDB): domain Bacteria; phylum Bacillota; class Desulfitobacteriia; order Desulfitobacteriales; family Desulfitobacteriaceae; genus Desulfitobacterium_A. The sequence goes on along the minus strand of NZ_JAYFQK010000059.1, from coordinate 24,829 downwards.
GGGAGCTTGATTTGAATAAACCAAAAAAATAAACCCACGGGAAATTTCCGGGGGTTTATTTTTTATTATTCAATCTCTTTAATTCATTTAATAATCTACTTATCGATAATTTCTTCTTTATCTTTATTACACTCAACTTTATCAGACTCAATTAATTCCTGGTCAGCTGCTTGTTCCATAATAGTTTCTTCGTTTGGAGTTTCAAGGTTAGCGGGTTCAGCCTTTACTTTTCCCTTTCTACCTCCTAGCCATCCTGCAAAAATCCAAATAAATAGAACCAGAAAAATATCAATGTTTAGTGCAATACCAATAATAATAAGCCATAAAGAGCCTTTAATATAGGACTGATTCTTAAAATAATTGAGAGGACCCAGTATAATATTATTCATCTAACAGCACTTCCTTTCTGTTACTCGTATTTATAGTTCACCATTTGGCGGAAACTTCCCTCCTGGAATATCTTTTTTTATCTAATAATGGAGCAGCATAGATATCATCCCTATTTTCACAAATCTTTCACATAGATTTAAGCTTATATTCAGGTTTCCCGGCTACAATAATTTATGTGATGTTTCTTTTTCATATTCATTCCTTAATTTAACCCTACCAGAAATGGTTGGGTTATTTTTTTAACTACTGGGGTATTTGCAGAACTCATGGCACCCATCAATAATCGTATGACAAATAAGCAAAAACAGACAATATTCAGGGATAATACCTTTGAATTGACATAGTGCTCTGAGGTACAATAGGATTGTGAGTAAAAGGAAGGGATGTCTAGTATCTGTGGGACGAATAATCGCACGTTTACGTATATCCATTGAAGTAAATCGCAGGGAATTACTTAGGTTGGGGGAGATCAAACCCCTTACGGATCCGGATGTGATTAAGCTCAGTCAGCAGTTAGATATAATGCTGAACGAATACGAAGGCCTGAAACGTGAATACTTGAGCTCAAATGGGCTTGACCTATAAAATTAAGACTAAATCCCTCTTTCACACTTTCGCTTCGGTGAAAACGGTAAATTATTATTGACATAATAATATTGCTCTAGTATAATTGCAACTGTCGCCATTCTTAAATTTAATTTTAGGGGATTAGTTTAATGGTAGAACAGCGGTCTCCAAAACCGTTAGTGTGGGTTCAACTCCTGCATCCCCTGCCAATAGTAATATCAAGAGCTTCGGCTCTTTTTTCGTTTATATAAGCAATAATCCCTCCTTTATTCGCTTTATTCGGTTGACCTCAGTTGATGATTATAAAATCGAAGGAAGAATAGGCTAATATTGTGTTAGAATAGAAAACAGGGGCCAGGGAGGGGAAGGCTAATGGGAATTGATTTGCATGTTCATACTGAAGAGTCTGATGGGATACTTTCTGTTAATGAAGTACTGAAATTAGCTTCTGAACGTGGTATTGAAGCACTCTCGCTGACCGATCACGAAACAACACACGGAGTGGAATTGGCGCAGAAAGTAAAGGATAAATATAAGATTAAAGTTGTCCCCGGTGTGGAGTTAGTTACAGCGTATGAGGATAAAGAGGTACACCTGCTTGGTTATTTTGAAGAATCCTGTCTAGTTAATTTACAGCTCCAAGATCGTTTAAAAGAATTACGACTTCAACGAACCGCAATAGCTTACGATATGGTCAAGCGTTTGCAGCAGGAGGGATTATCCGTAAAATGGAGCGAGGTTGAGAAAGCGGCCAATCCGGAAGGAACAGTCAGCAAAGGCCACATTATGCATGCAATTCATGACCTATCAAAGGAATTGCCGTGGAAAGTGATAGCTTCACTTTTTCAACCCGGCGGTGCTGCTTATTTGCCTTTCCTCAAACATCCTTTTGCCGAGGCGGTTGATTTGATTTACAGCTGTGGGGGGATTCCCGTACTGGCTCACCCTGGTTTAATTAAAGATTTAAAAGTTGTTAATCAACTCCTGGCAGAACGTCCGATTGGCTTAGAAGTTTATTATGGCTACTGGGAAAAAAGAGAAACTCTAATTAAGGAGTTTGAGGCTTTAGGGCGTGAAAAGGCTACATTAATAACCGGCGGAAGTGATTTTCACGGCCCTTTTAGTCGAGTCACATTAGGTCAAATTGATGTTCCTGACGAATGTCTTGAAAATCTTGAAATAGGGATAAAATCAACCTTCCAGACAAAAACTAAGGTCAGTTTTTAACGGGAGGGACGTATATGCAAAAAATAAGATCGGAAAAGGAAGTATATCAAGACATAAAACAATTGATCCAAACTCACTTTGGGGAAAGCGGGCAAGGCCTTCATGTAGAAGTAAAAGGGGATAAAGTCTCACTTTGGGGAACGATAGATACCCTGGGGGAAAAGAATTTTATCGGACAGCGGGTTAGCCGGATTGACGGAGTCAAAGAGCTCGATAATTCCTTAACGGTTGCCGGTGATGGTAATATCAGTGATAAGGATATTGAAAAGCAGGTTACTGAGAGGTTCAGCCAGGCTAACTATGAGGACATTACTCACTTAGGATGCAGGGTTAGTCAGGGAATTGTTACCCTATTGGGTCATGTTGAAACACAGAGTACAGAACGGTTAGCTAAACGAATCGCTTCTCAAGTTCGTGGAGTTAAGGAGATTCGGAGTGAAATTCAATTCCTGGAAAATGCGGTCGATGATGCTACTTTGGTCAATCGGGTGGAGAACGCGTTTGTTGACTCACCTTGGGTTGACGCACAGGAAATAAAAACGGCTGCACGTAATGGTTTGATTACCTTAACAGGAATGGTAGACACTCAAGAAGCCATTGAATGGGCGGTTGAGACGGCTTACCAAGTCCCGGGAGTTAAGGCCGTTATGAGTGAACTTTTTGCTCGCCATCGTTCTCAGGGTGAAGATTTGCATATGACTGAGCAACTTGTAAGGAAACTCGGTCAGCACGGTATGACAAGCCGACAGGTTCGGGCATTTGTACAAGACGGAATTGCTTACTTAAGCGGTGAAGTATATTCTGATGAAGATCGCCGATGGGCAGAGTCGATGCCCCATCATGTATCCGGTATTCATGGAATGAATAGTTCCATTAAGGTAGCTTCACATAGTATTAAGTAAGACAATAGAATATTAACATAGCTCAGCCTTATTTTAGGTTGGGCTTTATTGGAATTCGTGTAATGTTTATGAATATAAATTAACAACCATTATGGAATTATTGTGTTATAATATTTTCGGTTGTTCATTTTAGATGGGGGTGTTGAATTGGACCCAGTAACTCATGGTTTGATCGGTGCGGCTTTGAGCACTTTCTCAGGGCATCCGATACAAATCAATGATCCTGTTTTCTTGGGATGTACCTTAGGCGCAATGTTGCCGGATTTGGATATTGTCACTTATGTTAAGGGAAGACTTAACTATTTAATGAAACATCGGGGAGCCAGCCATTCTTTTTTGGCTTTAGGAGGAATGGCGCTCGGACTAGGCAGTTTGATTTATGCGATTTATCCTACTTCTTCATGGGCGACTATTATCCTTTGGACATTAATCGGAACGTTATCTCATGGATTGAGTGATCTGTTAAACTCTTACGGAGCGGAACTATTTTGGCCATTCTTAAGGAAAAAATATACGGTCGATATGATCATTGTGACCGATCCCATTGTTCTTGGAATGTTTATAGTGTCTCTTTTGTTCTCAATCGCTCATCCGGACTTGGCGACAAAATCCTCATTAACTGCATTTATTCTAAGTTCGGGGTATCTCTTCTATCGGGAAACGTATCGTATAAAGACACGCAATAAATTGATGCAGAAATTTAATATTACGGATAAATCACAGATTAAGGTTTTACCGGCTATGTATAAACCTTTTAGTTGGTCTTTTTTACTCTTTAGTCAAAAAGAAATACGTTACGGGATGGTAATTGAAGATAAGGCCCAAATCCTAATAAGTCTGCCGTCTTGCGATTACAATGATCCTTCGATTGTTAATGCGATGGAGGGAGGATTAGCAGAGATATTCAACCAATTCACACCGTATTATCACGTTCTTCTTAAAAAAGAAGAGAATCAACTCAAAGTCGAGTTTCGTGACCTACGGTATTGGGATAGGGAAGACTTTCTCTATACAGGTGAGGTTCTTATGCTCCCAGATGGTCAAATTGCGGAAGAAACCTTTTACTCTTTTAAAAGAAGGAATTCGACAGGAATTGTTCTCGAATATTAATCTTTCACCAAAATGTTAGAACCTCTGTAGTCAGAGGTTCTATTTCTGTCATTAATTGAGCTCTCTCTTGACTTCAAATTCGTCATCAACCATAATAAGTTTTAGTGTGGAGGTGAGATTATTGCCTAAAAGACAAAAGAATTCTCAAGAAAAGTGGCGTGTTGCGGCAATTCTGTCCGGAGTTATAGGTTTTATCGGGATACTAGGGGAATTTGAACTAACGGGGATCGGCCGTGCTTTATATACCGGTTTAAAATCAGTTTTTGGGAATATTGCTTGGGGAATACCTTTATGTTTACTGCTTGTAACGATTATTATTGAAGTTAGGTTGATAAAGGGACAATCTTTACATAAAACGAATCATCAGAGGAGCAAGAAAAGCAGATCTGTTTCGGAGCAAAGAACCAAAAGATCAGTCTCTTTACAGGAGGAAAAAAAGGGAATCCCCCTTCCTAAAGGCAAATTAGTAAGCCTTCAGGGCTTTCAAGAATATTTTGCTTCAGATGAAGGACCTAAAATCGAAAGTGCAGCAGCGGAGGAACCGCTTCCTGAACTAGGTCGAGATTTTAATACTTATTTTCAGGAGGGTGCTGAGCTGTCTCTTCACCCATTTAAAACCCAATTTACGGTTGAGCCTCTCAATGGCTTTCCAAGCTATTTTGAACAGGTCCTATCCGATTATGAACTGGAAAAAAGTGCAACTCTTCCAGATGAAGACATAAGCGCAGTACCGGAAAAAAGCAATTGGCTGGGTTTGTTAAAGAATGACTCCGAAAAAGTAATTCCGGGGCAAGTCGCACAACTTGCACAACTTGCCAAGGTACAGACGCCGAAAGATGCGATTAACGAAAAAGAGAACTTAGATAAGGGGAAGCAAGATTTAGACTTATCTCCTCTTAAAACCGATCAAGAGGAAAGTAAGGTTGATGATCTTTACAAAGCTGAGCCTCTGAATTCTATAGTTGAAAAGGCAGAATCGCCTTTGAAATTAGAAAATATAGAAAATCCTGCAGATAAACCGATTGATATAATCCCAGATCAAACCGCAGATATACCTGAAGACATTACTCCCGAGACCCCAGAGGAAGAAGATTCCAATGAATGTGTTGCACCCTCTCAGCCCGGAAGGCAGAAATCATGGCTTTTACCAAAGTTTGAGACACTTGATGCGCTACCTGATATTCCTGTGGTCCATGATACTGAGACCCAGAAAAAACTAGAGCAAGTTCTTGCGGATTTTGGAGTTCAGGCTAAAGTCATTCGAGTCACCCGCGGCCCTGTAATTACTCGCTATGAATTAGCGCCGGCTCCGGGAGTAAAGATTAGCCGGATTGTCAATCTCGCAGATGATATTGCACTGGGTTTAGCGGCCCGTGATGTCCGAATCGAGGCCCCCATTCCCGGAAAAGCTGCAATCGGGATTGAAGTACCGAACAAACAACCACGGCCTGTGCCTTTTCGTGAGGTACTTGAAACCGCGGCGTTTAATGAAAATCCCTCAAAACTTAAAACAGCACTTGGCAAGAACATTTCGAACCAACCTGTCATTGCAGATTTAGCTAAAATGCCCCATATCCTCATTGCCGGGGCAACGGGATCCGGAAAAAGTGTATGCATAACAACCATTATTAACTCCATTTTATTCAATGCTCAACCTAATGAAGTGAAGTTCTTAATGGTTGATCCTAAAATGGTCGAACTCAGTATCTATAATGGAATTCCACATCTCATTGCACCGGTAGTAACCGATCCCAAAAAAGCTGCGGCTGCACTCAAATGGATTGTTAAAGAAATGGAAACACGCTATGAGCTTTTCGCTGCCGCCGGAGTAAAAGACATTGGCCGATATAATCGCCAGAAAGCGGAATCAGAGCAAGCCACACCTGCGCTTCCTTGGATCGTCGTGATTATTGATGAGCTGGCCGACCTAATGATGGTTGCGGCGAATGATGTTGAAGAAGCGATTTGTCGTTTAGCTCAGATGGCGCGGGCAGCGGGAATCCACTTGGTTATTGCAACCCAGCGCCCTTCGGTTGATGTAATTACCGGGGTAATTAAGGCTAATATCCCAAGTCGGATTTCCTTTGCGGTCAGTTCACAGATTGATTCGCGTACAATTCTCGATGCAACCGGTGCTGAAAAACTGTTAGGCCGCGGTGATATGCTTTACTCTCCGCAGGGGATTAATAAGCCTGTTCGTGTGCAGGGATGTTTTGTCTCGGATGATGAGGTTCAACGAATTATCGATTATTGGAAGTCTCAAGGCAAACCGGAATATCTCGCACCGGAAGGATTTATGGTAGAGACGGAATCAAAAACGGAAAGCTCCGGACCGGATGATGAATTATTCGTTGATGCAGGTCGGATGATTATGGATACGGGTATGGCCTCAGTTTCTTTTCTGCAACGAAAATTCAAGTTAGGTTACGCAAGGGCTGCTCGCCTAATGGATCTTTTAGAAGATAACGGTGTAGTTGGGGGTTACGAAGGAAGTAAACCCAGACAGATCTTAATGACCAAAGAGGAGTTTGAGGAAAGATACGGTTAATTTTAGTTAATTGTATATGAACGGGGAACTTTGCACACACTAGCATTATTAAATCCCCTAGATCGGGTAAATAGGGAGGAATTTTGATGAATAAGCTAAAGTGCAACGCGGTTAACTGTTTATACAATTATGATGCTCTTTGCAGTGCGGAAACAATCAAAGTTCAGGGCGAGCAGGCAATGGGCAGTGGTGCTACCTTTTGCGGGACGTTTAGTTCAAAAAACATAGGAAATTATGTATCTTCAATTACAAATATGAATTATGGGGGCGCTGCAAAACAACTTTTCAACACTGCCTCAATGGAACCCCACGTTTTTTGTGATGCGGTTAACTGTACCTATAATACGAATCAGCTATGCAATGCCGATGATGTTCAAATTCAAAATGAAGTTTCAACATCTGCTGAACAAACAGAGTGTCAAACGTTTTATCCACGCTAAACTTATGACAAAATGTTTTACGGTTGAATTTTGATAGGGCACACCAAACGAAATAACGCATTGGTGTGCTCTATTCTTTTTGAAGGGGATTAAAGGGTAAATTAACTGCCATATTCTGTGAAACTTAGTTATACTAATGAATAGAGATAAAATTCTGCATTAGTGAGGGAGGGATGGACAACTGTCAGCACATCTCAAAGCCTTTTGGCTGATATTATTCATAATTACCGGTGCTTTTAGTTTTTTGTACATTGGGTTTACGCTTTTTCCCGGGCAGCCCGATCCACTAAGCCTCCAACTTTTTGGTGCCGAACAGGTTCAAAGGGGCAAATCATATAGCTCAGTTATTCGGATTTCCAGTATTATTAGCTTATTGCTTCAAGTTTCTTGTCTGGGTTGGTTAATTTTTTCGGGGAGAATACATGGATTGATCCGAGAGGCTATGCGAATTGCCGGAGGGAGAGAGTGGATCACTTTTCTTCTCATCATTATGGGGACATGGCTGCTGCTTAAACTCCTAAGTTTTCCCTTCAGCTTCCATAGCGGTTATATCTGGCAGCACCAATGGGGCTTTTCCACTCAGAGTTTAGGATCTTGGTTTAGAGATGATATCAAAACCTCATTCTTAGATCTTGGATTAACTCTGCTCGGCGGGATACTCCTTTTGGGCCTAATTAAGCATTGGCCGAGAACATGGTGGGTTGTGGGTGGATCTTTTTTTGCGGTCTGGTTGATTTTTCAATCTTTATTATGGCCTATTGTTGTATCCCCGCTGTTTAATAATTTTAGTGAAGTAGAAGATCCTCAACTTGTTGCCATGGTTAACGAACTTGCGGATAGGGCCGGTCTTAAGGTGAATCAGATTATGGTCATGGACGCGAGTCAAAGAACCAATAAGGCCAATGCCTATTTTGCAGGGGTGGGCAGTACACAAAGGATTGTATTGTATGATACCTTGCTTCGAGACTACGATGAAGGTGAAATAAAAGCCGTCATTGCGCATGAAATGGCCCACTGGAAATATGGACATATTCTAAAGGGTTTAATCTTAGGCATACTGGGAAGCTTCATCGTTTGGAGGATTATTTTTTGGGTGTTGAATTCCCTATACCCTAGTGGAAAATATTCACCTGAGGCTTGGCCTGTCTTATTAATGTTGTTGATGTTAATCAGTTTTATCAGCAATCCATTGCAAAATTACGTTTCCCGGCAGATGGAAACGCAAGCCGATATTGCATCCGTCCAACTGACAGGAGACATTCCTTCAACAATTCGCTTACAAAGGGATCTCGCTGTACGCAATCTTTCAGATGTCTCGCCGCACCCCTTTATCACCTGGTTTAGTTATACTCATCCCCCGGCGGTGACTCGAATCGAGTCGATTCTGAAGCTTTCCCAGAAATGAGCAATACATCTTTATCAATATAATCTTTAATTGCAGAGACCTTTGGGGTATGATTAGAGTAATTTGTGAGAGGAAGCGGGAGAATGGCGAAGTTCTTAGTCGTAGATTTTGAGTTTTCGGTACCACGGTCGTATGGAAAACCGAGGGCCTGGTTTCCAGAAATTATAGAGGTAGGAGCGGTTCTGGCGGATAATCAAGGAAACCCGACAGATCAAACTTATAGCATCTTTGTTAAACCGAGAAATTGGCCCCGTTTGGCTGAGGAAAGTTACGCGATAACGGGTATACGCCAAAAGGATGTTGATGGGGGTGTAGATCTGGAGGCTTCCTTGAACGATTTAAAAAAAATGTCTCCTGATAAGGAGACCTGGCTGGTGGCGTGGGGAGATTCTGATAGGAAAGTTCTTGGAAATGTCTGTGAAAATTATGGTTTGGAATATCCCTTTGTTTGGGACAATTATTTGGATTTAGCTGAAGAATATAAAGCTTTTTGCAAGTTGGATAAAAGGGCTTCTTTAAAACGGGCGATTGAGGAAAATGATATTCCGCAAATCGGGATTCTTCATTCTGCTCTGGATGATGCCATCAATGCAGCTCAGGTGATGGCTTGGATGATGAAGAAAGGCTGGGTAATGGAAAGCACTTTTTCCGGTGAAGAAATAGAGAGCAAAGCAGCAAATACTCAGACCGAAAGCAAAGATACCCGTTTGGTCTAGCATAAAAAAGATGATGTTGACAAAGTCTAAGGCATTGGAAGCCATTATAGGAGGGTGAGCTATGGGCAAAGTCATCATTGTCGAAGGAAAAACGGATCGTGAGCAGCTATTAAAAGTTTTAGACGAACCTGTTGAAATCCTTTGCAGCAATGGTACATTAAGTTATGAGAAATTAGAAGAGTGGGCGGAGTGGTTAGAAAGCTCAGAAATATATATTTTGGTGGATGCCGATGATCCGGGGAATAAGCTGCGCAAGCGGATTAATCAAGAGATCCCGGAGGTTCGCCATCTCTATACTCATAAAATGTATCGAGAAATTGCCACTACTCCTTTGGATGTATTGGCCGAGATCTTAGAACATGCTCATTTTGCGGTGAGGGATTTAGAGCTAAATTAGAAAATAGGGTGGATAGTAAGAGAAGGACGGATTAGAGGAAGAGCATGAGAATATCTGTACGCGAGCTTGTTGAATTTGTTCTCAAATCCGGGGATTTGCAGGCAGGTGCGAATGGTCCGTCTCGGACAGTAGAAGGTATCAAGGCCCATCAATTTATTCAGAAGGCTTATGGAGAAGAATACCAGCCTGAAGTCCGGTTGAGCTATACCTATGATCAAAACGGGATGAAACTCGAAATTCATGGCCGCGCCGATGGAATTATTCAAAAAGAATCCGGGGTTTGTATTGATGAGATCAAGTCAACGACGCGTGAATTTGAGCAGTGGGAGGAATCCTTTAGCGAAATTCACTGGGCCCAGGTGAAATGCTATGCTTATATCTATGCGGAACAGGAAAGGTTGGAAACAATCGAGGTTCAACTGACTTATTATCAGCTTAATTCCGGAGAAACCCGCATTTCTACACGTTCGTATTCTCTTCAAGAGCTGGCACGATTTTTTATAGGGGTCGTCGAAAGATATCTTTATTGGGCGAAGAAAATGGAATCATGGACAGAAACTCAGAATTTAAGTATACATGATCTGGTTTTCCCGTATCCTTCTTATCGTTCGGGTCAACGCGAGCTTGTCATTGCGGTTTATAAAACGATTAAGCAGGGGCAGAGATTATTTGCACAAGCACCAACCGGAATCGGGAAGACAGTGGCAACTTTGTTTCCCGCACTTAAAGCGGTTGCCGATGGTTTAACTCATCAAATCTTTTATCTTACGGCAAAGACAATGACCCGAACTGTAGCGGAGAAGACGTTGAGTGATCTACAAAATCGGGGATTAAAGATTAAAAGACTTACCTTAACCGCAAAAGATAAAGTCTGTTTAGCGCCGGATAATTCCTGCGATCCGGAGGAATGTCCCTATGCAAGGGGCTATTATGATCGGGTACGGTTAGCATTGGAAGAAATATTTGAAGAGGACTCCTGGACCCGGACGATAATCGAAGATTATAGCCGTAAGCATTCCGTATGTCCGTTTGAATTCTCCTTGGATTTAACCCAATGGGCAGATATTGTGATCTGTGATTATAATTATGTTTTTGATCCGCGTGTCTATTTGCGCAGACTTTTTCTTGAAGGGGGAGATTATCTCTTTTTAGTGGATGAAGCACATAATCTTGTAGACAGAGCGCGGGAGATGTTTTCGGCCGAAATTGTGAAAGAACCGTTTCTAAAGCTGAAAAAGGAAGTGCAAACTGAATATCCTCAGCTGGGGAAAAGAATACAGAAAGTTAACACTCAATTAAATAAATTCAGGAAGGATCAGACTCAGGATTTTCAAAAGGCTCCGCCTACGGAACTCTATTCTGGTTTGCAACAATTTATCAAAGCGGCCGAACGTTTTTTGCAGGAGGAAAAGTCTGTTCCTTGGAAAGAAGAACTCTTAGACCTTTACTACAATGCGTTGGGATTCTTAAGAACGGCGGAATATTATGATGAACATTATATAACACTCTATAAGCAGGGTCAGGAAGGTTACTCGGTTAAACTTTATTGCCTTGATCCTTCTCTTCTTTTGGCAGAAGCCTTTAAAAGAGGACGGGCGGCTATCCTCTTTTCGGCGACGTTAAGCCCCATTGAATATTTTATGAAAATATTGGGAGGTGAGCCATCTTCGTATAAATTGAGGCTAAGTTCTCCCTTCCCTCCCCAGAATCTTTGTTTAATGCTTCACCCCGGTATATCCACACGTTTTACTCAACGAGATTCCAGCTATGACCAACTTGCTGAAGTGATTGCAACGGTTGCAAAGGCGAGAACGGGAAACTATCTCGTCTTTTTTCCATCTTACGTCTATATGCAGAAGGTTTATGAACGATTTAAAATGCAGAATCAGAAGATACGTTCTCTTGTTCAAACGCAGGGTATGACTGAAGATGAACGGGAAATCTTTCTTTCTCAATTTCAAGAAGATCCTCAGGAGACTTTAGTCGGGTTCTCCCTTCTCGGCGGAATATTTGGCGAAGGAATAGATCTTACGGGAAGCCGGCTTTCCGGTGCGGTTATCGTGGGCGTGGGCTTGCCTCAGATTTGTTTGGAACGAGATTTAATCCGTGACTACTTTCAAACGACCTTGAAACGCGGATTTGAATATGCGTATGTTTACCCGGGCTTTAACAAGGTCCTGCAGGCGGCAGGACGTGTAATTCGCACTGAGAAGGACAGGGGAGCGGTGGTCTTGGTGGATGAACGTTTTGCGCGATCAGGGTATCAAAAACTTTTTCCGCATGAGTGGCAGCCTTTACATTTCGTTTCAAATCTACAGGCGATCGAAGAACAAATGCGTAACTTCTGGAAGGAGACAAACTAATAAGGAGTTATTATATGGTTAATCTCAGTCGGCAAAAAGTGCTGTGGAAAGATATCTTTCACCGGTATCGGGTAGAAGGACAACAATAGTTTTCCCTGCGTTTTCGGGACGATTGGCTAGTTCCATTGCCGCCGAAAGCGCTGCTCCGGAAGAGATTCCGACGAGCAAGCCTTCTGTTTTAGATAGGTCCCGTCCAATAGCAAAGGCATCTTCACTCTTTACTTTGATAACCTCGTCATAAATGGAGGTATTGAGCGTGTCCGGAATAAAACCGGCACCGATACCCTGAATTTTATGTGGCCCGGATCGGCCTTCAGAAAGAACGGGCGAATCAAATGGCTCCATGGCCACGATCTTGATCTTGGGGTTCATAGCTTTCAGATATTCGCCAACGCCTGTTAATGTTCCGCCTGTACCAACACCGGCCACGAAAATATCGACCGATCCATCGGTATCGTCCCAGATTTCCGGTCCTGTTGTTGCTTTATGGGCTGCAGGATTGGCCGGATTTACAAACTGTCCGGGGATATAAGAGTTCGGTATCTTTTGAGCAAGTTCCTCGGCCTTAGCAATAGCACCTTTCATTCCTTTAGAAGCATCAGTAAGCACAACTTCGGCTCCATAGGCTTTTAAGAGGTTCCGACGTTCAATACTCATTGATTCAGGCATGGTGAGGATGACCCGATACCCCCTGGCAGAGGAAACTGAGGCAAGACCGATTCCTGTGTTGCCACTGGTCGGTTCAATGATGACGGAATTTGGAGTGAGCAATCCTCTGGCTTCGGCATCATCAACCATTGCCTTTGCAACACGATCCTTGACGCTGCCCGCCGGATTGAAATACTCAAGTTTAGCCAATAAGGTTGCTTTCAATTGATGCTTTCTTTCGAAATTGGTCAACTCTAACAGCGGGGTTTTACCAATAAGATCTGTTATACTTTTATAGATTTTTGACATAGGATACCCTCCATTTTCAAGTCCATATTTTTAATTCCTATAAAACTAATAGGTTTAATATGGTGGATAAATCGTAACTCTATATATTTTTTTTGTCAATAGAATTATTGCCTGTCCCATAATTTTTAACACGTTTGACAAAGGGTAATATTCATATTACGATATATTATACCGATAAGAATACTAGAGTTTGGGGTGGCACACCTTTGAAGATATCGACGAAAGGCAGATATGGTTTAAGAGCTTTGCTTGATTTAGCGGTTCATTCAAATGGAGAGCATGTTGCGCTGTCGAATATTGCCGAGAGACAAAGCATCTCAGAGAACTATCTTGAACAGGTTTTCTCTTCGCTTCGCAAAGCCGGAATCATTAAGAGTGTAAAAGGGGCTCAAGGAGGATATATTCTCGCGGAGAAGCCGTGCAGTATTAGTGTGGGCAGAATCCTTCGCGTTTTGGAAGGCGATTTATCTGTAGTTCAAGATGAGGATGATCATCCTCAAGATTATTATGAGAGTATCCAATATTGTTTGCAATTAAATGTTTGGGATAAAATGTCTGAGAGTATCAATAATTTTGTGGATTCAATAACGCTTGAAGATCTGGTTCAGGATTATAAAGCATTGCATAATGAAATGGGAGATATGTATTATATCTGAATCGCCACGCGTGGCGCACTAAAAAAACTCCTCATCCTGTTCTCAAGGATAAGGAGTTTTTTTGTTTTTCCGTATATACTTAGGATTGAGGTATAGGGTCTTTATAGTATTTATAGATTCCATGGAAGATAACAGCAGCTACATTTTTATGAAATGTTGGGTTCTGTAAGCGTGCTTCTTCATAAGGATTGGTGATAAAGGCGGTTTCAATTAAAACGGCAGGCATATTTGTATTCGCCAAGACATAAAGGCGGCTTTCCTTAACTCCACGATTCTGAGTTTTGATGGAGTTGGTAAATGCGGTCTGAATACTGTTGGCAAGGTGCATGCTCTCATTGCTTTTGGGATTGCGTGAATCATAAAAAGTGGATGTACCATTGGGCTCAGGATTGGTAAAGGCATCATTATGGATACTTATCAGTAAATCGGCATTGCTGCTATTGGCTAGATTGACGCGGGCCTGTAGATCATTAACTTCAGAATAATCTTTGGCAAGAGATACATCGTTACTCCGCGTCAAGATTACTGTTGCACCCGCTTGTTCTAATATTTTCTTTAACTCAAGGGCAATTGCCAAAGTATTATCTTTTTCATACGTTTGAGTTGGCCCGATTGACCCAGGATCTGGTCCGCCATGTCCGGGATCGACAAGAATAGTTTTGCCCTTTAAGGCAGCAGCCGGATATCCATTAAATGGATCTATTAGAACTTCAGTTGAGGGATCATAGGTTTTCGAGTCTTCGGGAACCGACGGCGGGGTCGTGTTATTGTCACCTCTGGAAGGAGGCTCAGGCTTATTGATTCCAGAAGGAAGTGAAGGAAAATCTCTTAGGTTGTCGGGATATGTAGAAGATGCTTTTCCTTCAATAATCTTTTGTGCCTGTGTGCTAATCACACCTGCTCCACCGAGAATAAAAACATTACCGTTGAGCGTTAAATCTGCCGTGTTGGCAGAGGCGATTTTTACATAATCGGCAGAAACCCAACCGGTATTTGATTGATAGGTCGTTTTATACCACTGATTTTCCTGACCGCTAATGGTAATCGTCTCGCCATGCGGAATGGTAAGGAGAATTGAACCTGTTGTGGAAGGTGTATCTCTGAGCCTTAATCCTCCATTAGCTGTAATCTTCCCGGTTTTCAATGAGGTATCTTGATTTTGTACGGGGGGCTCAACCTTCATATGACCGCGCATCAGAGCATAAACCGAAGGCGGAATATCATTCTTTTCTGAAAGAAGCAGAGGTGCTTTATATTTCGAGGCTAAGACTGTTCCGGCGACCGCATCAGGGAAGGTTAAGCCAGAAGCAAGAAATAAATTGTCAGATGTATAAGAGGACTGCATCGAAGAAACAACCTTCGCATTGGTTTCATAGCGATCCTGACCGCCTAAACGGGTTTCTACCACAAATTTATTTTTGATCAAATTCTCAGAGGGAATAACCCCTTCACCTCCGATGACGATTAGGTGTTGAGGTTTAGTCTTTTGGTAATAGTCGATGACAGAGCCCGGAAGGGTATTGGAGGTCAAGACGACCGGAATTTGTTGAATGCCGGCATAGCTTGCAGCGGATAGGGCGTCAGGAAAATCATCCCCATTGGCAAGGATAAGTGAACTGCTGCTTAAACGCTGAGCGAGGAGAACCGAGGTTTCATAACGATCTTTGCCACCGATTCGTTCTATCTGATCTGAGGTTAATCCGAGTTTCATCAAATCTTTCTCAATGGATGGTTTCAAAACTCCGGTACCTCCAAGCAAGATCACCCTTTGAGGATTTAAACGCCGGAGCTCGCCGATAACACGAGTGTCAAGTGAGTTTCCCTCTGTAAGCAGAATAGGTGCGTTTAAACTAACGGCAAAAGGAGTTGATGCAATCGAATCAGCATAATCGGAGTATTCGCATAAAATGACTGCATTTGCACTTTGCCAACCTTTATTCGATATATCAATAGCCGTCTCAACTCTGTCTTCCCCGGCTAAGCGCTCGATGGGGTAAGCTAAGGGGCTTGCTTGTGCAAATAAGGGTAATATTAAAATCAACGTTAATGAAGCAATTATAGAAATAACTATTTTTTTCAGAAGACCCAATCCTTTCTTATGAATGTATTTCTATGTCGATTATACCAAAACATTAAAGCATTGGGACAGTTAAAACATAAAAAAGAGAAATTTAAACATTTAAACATCTTCACGGCGGTTGAACATGAGAGGGGTTGTTAAGTCGAGTTTTAGTTCTCGAAGGTAATTTCCGTCTTCGCGTTGTTCACGAACTTGATAAGAGATGCCAATTTCTAGATCTAACTTTTTTAATGCTTTTATTCGATCTACGTGAAATTCAAGATAATTATAATCTTGATTGATTTGATAATTTGTAATGTGATTTTTTTTAAAAACATTTAATACCTGGGGAATATCTTGACCGAATACCTTGGCAGACTTAAAAAAGTAATCTTTAGAAGAGAAGTAAAGCGAGTCGGCTACTTGCTGATGATTATTTTGTTTATATATCTGCGCAGTATGTTTGTTTTCGAGAGAACAATACTGTGCACCGAGTTGAAGATGCTGATCAAGAATAAATTCGAGTAATTCCAGACATTCAACCTCACTATGTGAGACAGGCAGACCCCCGGCATACCAATAATCATAAAGCACGCGGTAGGCCGGATTTTTAATTTTAAAGCCTTTTTCTTTAAAGATTCCGGCATTGTTTAATGGAAAACAGAATTCTAAAAGGTTAATACCGAAAATCTCCAGGGCATCAAGTTTTAACAGTAATTGCTTCATCTCTTCTAATGTTCCCGGGATGACAGGCATTTCAACCATGACGCTTGGTATGAATTTTTTTGCTAACTTAATCTTCTCCAAAACGTGTTCTTTCGTTTCTTCGGAATCTTCCATTTTGATGCTGAAACGAATCTCATTGAGGTTTGAGGCCTGGAGTCCATGCAGGGTTTGTTCGTCTAATAAATCCCCTGATGTATATAATCGAGTATAGACACGTGGAAATTTTGAGCGGGCATACTGAAAAAAGTCAAGAGTTTCTGCTTTAAAAAGCAACGGTTCACCCCCGGTTAAACCTAAATGAGTCAGTTTTCCACCGTTTCGATAAAGTGCGTCGAGTTCAGCCCGATAATCTCTTTTCTCATGCAAAAATGTTTCATAATGATCCTGATTTGGATTGAAACAAAAGAAACATTTGCGATGACACTGAAGAGAGATAAATAGGGATACACTCCCAATACCTTTTTGACAAGCTTCACACGCCGGAGAAATCCGGTTGACGACAATGCTTTTTCCGTCATTTCTAAAGACCGCACCTTTAGATTCAAGTCTTTTAAGAATATCAGCAGTCATTAAATCAAGATTATTATCGACATCAAGTCCTGTTTGTTTTACCCAATTAAGATATCCTTTTTCTATATCGATGTAGATCTGAGCATAGTCTTGAAAAACGGGGTTCTTTATCGTCTTGAGCTGCTCTTCGGTTAGATTAATTAGCATTTAAGATACTCCTCATCCATTATATAATTGATATGACAGTTTTTTTGACACTATTTAGATATCTAATTCGTTATTTTGAGTGCGATTCCTTTGTCCCAACTTTACAAAAGGAATAGATTAAATTTGTAATCCGCTTTTGTAGATTTTTATGATTTTAGCTTATTACGGATTTTATGAAGTCAGGCAGGAAATTATAAAACTGAGTAAGAATAACTATATTTTAAGTTTCGGTATAGAGTAAAGTGAAAGGGGAGAACTCGTATGAATAAATTATATAAGATTCTGGGTTTTATCGTGTTTCTTGGTGTTCTTGCTGTCATGGGAACTTTTGCTTTTAGTTTTCTTCTTATTGGTGTGATAACGGCAGGTATAGTCGGATTATATCGGTATTATATCGTGAAAAGGCGTTATAAAAACGGAAAAATCGGACGGACGCCGAAAGGCTATTCATCAGGCGAAATTATTGATATGCCTGTGGAGGATCGAAGTGAGGAAAGAAGAAAGCATGTATGAAGAAGAGCCTAACCAGAATCATTCCTTTTTGGGGAGTGATACTGTTCATTGGGGTCCTTCTTGGAGCGATGCTTCTCAATAATCCAAAAGCGAAAACTGAAAGCGTCTCTGCAAACGCCTCTCAAGCTGACCTAACTTTTGCAGTTCTTGGGGATGTGCATGAAAATACAGAGCATTTGCAGGAGGCGCTCAACGATTTGTATTCGATCAATTCTAATATGGATGCTTTGGTCTTCAACGGTGATACAGTTGATCAAGGGCTGGAAGAACAATATAAAGCAATCACGAAAACTTTGCAATGCAATCAGTCTAAATTACCGGAAACTATAATTAAAAATATTGGGAACCATGAGTTTTTTGATTATACAATTGAGGAAAATACCCCTGCTGAGGTTCAGACATTTATGCAGCGGTATCTTGATTTTGCGGGTGAAGAGAAAGTTTATCATGATATATGGCTGAAAAATTATCATTTTATCTCCTTAGGCTCGGAGGACGGCAATTCCCAGACAAACGATTCGATTAAGGCTTACATCTCCGAGAAACAGCTTCAATGGTTAAAAGTAAAACTTGCCGAAAACTATGTCGTAGGTAAACCCATTTTTGTTTTTCTGCATCAACCCTTAAATACAAACCCGAATTCAGGGTGGGTAGGGTCGGAACAAGGAGATATACTTAACGATATCCTTAATAGTTATCCGGAAGTAATCCTTTTTACCTCACATACCCATGCTGACCTTAGTGCTTCAAGCGTTAATTTAGATCAAGCCTTTACAAAAGTTCATACAGGCACTATTCATTATACGATTGTTCGTCGGGATCCGGGAGAGATTCGGGCCAGAGAACCTTATATCAAAGGCCTTTATGTTGAGGTCACTCATAACACTGTGATCATCAACGGTCGAGATTTCAAAGAGAAAACGTGGATATTCAGTCAGGAAATTACACAGTAAATATTTGCTAGAAGGATGGTAACGGCAATGAAATTTAAAGACTATTCCTACATACGGCCGGATATGTCAAAAATGAAGGTGAATTTTAAAGATTTACTTGATCGTTTTCAACATGCGGAAAGCTTCCCGGAGCAAGATCAAGCGATGGTTGAGATCAATCGACTTCGTGAGAATTTCGAATCCATGTATGAATTGGTACAAATTCGTCATTCTGTGGATACCACAGATCGCTTTTACGAAGAAGAGCAAGAGTATTTCGATGAAAACAGCCCGATCTATGAAGGCTTGATTTCCGAATACTATCGAGCATTGGTTAATTCCCTATTTCGCAATGAATTGGAAGCGAAATGGGGAAAACAGCTATTTCGCATTGCAGAATTAACGCTGAAAACTTTTAAGCCGGAAATTATAGAAAATTTACAGCTCGAAAATAAACTCGAAAGTGAGTATTTAAAACTTATCGCTTCAGCTAAAATTCAGTTTGAAGGGGAGGAGCGAAATCTATCAGGATTGGGGCCATTTCTGCAATCGCCGGATAGGGAGATGCGCCGAAAAGCTAACCGGGCGAAGTATTCCTTCTTTACCGAACATGAGGATGAATTGGATGCTATCTTTAATCAACTCGTTAATGTAAGAACTGAAATTGCGAAAAAACTGGGTTATGACAATTATGTGGAACTCGGTTATGCACGTATGCTTCGCTCTGATTACACTCCTGAAATGGTCGCGCAATTCCGAAAGCAAGTAGAAATGGAGATAGTTCCTGTTGCGACCAAACTTCGTGAGCGTCAAAGAAGACGTTTAGGATTAGACCAACTGATGTATTATGATGAAAAGCTTATTTTTCCCGAAGGTAATGCGAACCCTAAAGGAACCCCTGAATGGATTATAGAAAACGGACGAAGAATGTACAGCGAACTTTCTCCTGAAACCCATGAATTTTTTAACTATATGCTGGAACATGAACTCCTTGATCTTGTTACCCAAAAGGGCAAGGCAGGGGGAGGATATTGTACTTATATCAGCAAGTATCAGTCACCGTTTATATTCTCAAATTTTAATGGAACATCCGGGGATGTTGATGTCTTGACACATGAGGCAGGTCATGCCTTTCAAGTGTATTGCAGCCGAAATTTTGCAGTTCCGGAATATCACTGGCCGACATATGAGTCCTGCGAGATCCATTCAATGAGCATGGAGTTTTTTGCATGGCCTTGGATGGAACTCTTCTTTAAGGATGAAGCCGATAAGTATCGATTTACTCACCTGAGTGAAGCACTTTTATTTATTCCCTATGGCGTAGCAGTCGACGAATTCCAGCATTTTGTATATTCTTATCCTGAAGCAACTCCTGACGAACGTAAAAAGGCTTGGCGTAATATTGAGAAGAAATACCTTCCTTATCGAATATATGGGGACAATGAATATCTCGAACGCGGGGGATTCTGGCATCAACAGGGACATATCTTTAGTTCACCGTTCTATTATATTGATTATACCTTGGCTCAGCTCTGCGCTTTCCAATTTTGGAAAAGATCACGCGAAAATCATAAACAAGCATGGGAAGATTACAATAAGATCTGTCATGTCGGTGGAAGTTTGTCCTTTCTTGAGATAGTGAAAACGGCGAATCTTATTTCCCCCTTTGAAGAAGGAAGTATACATTCGGTTATTGGAGTCATTGAAGAATGGCTGGATAAAGCTCAAGAATAGAGGTTGAGTATGAATATCCAAGGTCTCAATATACCCAACAGTTTATTAAACTTAAATACCAATGAGTTACGTGAGGGACAGCGGGTTTTTATCGAGGTTCAAAGCTTAGAACCGTCCGGACAGGGTGTAATTAATATTAAAGGCAATCTTTTCAATGCCCTCCTGGAAACAACAGCCCAACCGGGTGATAAATTTTGGGCCGTTGTCAAGGAGGTTGGATCTCAGGAACTAATCCTTGCAAGGGAGGCAAAATCCCCCGGCTCAAGCGGAAAGATCTTACTTTTAAATGACTCACCGCAGGTAAGTCAAGAGCTCACCCGATTCGCCGGTCTTAGCCAAGATGTAGCAAAGGCTCTTAATACCGCTAAGAATATCCAATGGAGTACACTCCTAAGTGAAAAAAATGGGATAAGTCAGGAACAATCGAATCAAACGGGTCAAGCTACCCAAGGAGGTCAAGCCACCCAAGGAGGTCAAGCTCCTCAAGAAGGTCAAACAACCCAAGGAGGTCAAGTTACCCAAGAAGGTCAAGCCACCCAAGGGGGTCAAGCCACCCAAGGGGGTCAAGCTACCCAAGGAGGTCAAGCTACCCAAGGAGGTCAAGCTACCCAAGGAGGTCAAGCTACCCAAGGAGGTCAAGCTACCCAAGGAGGTCAAGTCACTCAAACAGCCCAAGCCACTCGAACGGGTCAAACCGACCAAATCGGGAGACTTCCCCAAGCTGCACAGCCCCCGGAATCCGCACAAATTGCCTTGCAGTCAAGAGAAATAAGCATGGGAAAGTTCACTGCAGCAAGTTCTGTTAATCTGTTCGATCAGAGCGTCAGTGATAAGCTTTTGTCCATTTTGCCGCGTTGGGCGGAACTCAATGGAGATAATGGTTTTAAGCAAATTCGTGAGTTTTTAGACAAGTTAGGTATCGGTTATGAACGTAAAATCGCCGAACTGTTTCTGGCTAAAGATAAACCCCCCGAAGAGGAGTTGGCTCGTCTTAAAGATATGATTAAAGCCCAGCTTCTCCAAGAGTCCAATGTTAAAGAAGAATCTTCCTCAACTTCAAAATATCAATTTCTTTTAGAAAAAATAACAGGTCAACAATTATTTTTAAGTGATATGACGAATTCCTATATATGGATAGGTCTTCCCTTAAAAGACAATTCACGTCTATATGATGCAAAAATTGCTCTTCAGAGTGATCGTCAGAAGAAAGATTTAGATCAGAATCACTGCCGAATCGGAGTTTATATGGAATCATTAGCCCTCGGAAAAATTGGTATTGATGCATATCTAATTGAAAATTCGTTGAGCCTGCGCGTTTTGTGTGCAAATCCTCAAGAAGTTTCCGAGCTTGTTCAAGAGTACAAAGGGGAAACGATTGAACGTTTTGCTCACTTGGGATTGAGATTAACGGGGATTGAGGCAGTTTCTTGGAAATCTAATTCAGAATTTAAAAATTTTGTTTCGGGTGAACCACAACAGGGGGTTGACATTTATGCCTGAGGATACAAGATCTGAAAAAGCTGTGGCACTGAGCTATAAAGGCTCAGGAGCACCCAAAGTTATCGCTCGGGGAACTGGGGAATTAGCTAAAAAGATTATTGAGGTCGCTCGAAACGAGGGTATCCCGATCCAAAAAAATGAAACTTTAGTAGAGGCCTTGGTTCAGATCGATCTAAACCATGAAATTCCACCCCAACTATATGCGGCTGTCGCTGAAATTTTAGCCCTTATTTATAAGTTGGACAGCCGAAAGCAACAAAAGTTAAAGAAAACATAAGACATAGAGGTGAGGACAGATGAAAAAACAAGCTGTTGTCATTAGTGCCAATGACAATGTTGCCACAGTAGTAGACGACTTTAAAGCAGGTACCCAAATCCATTTTTTCGTAGGGGATAAGGAACAGTCAGTTGAACTGCTTCAGGATGTACCCCTAGGCCATAAGATTGCGATACATGAGATCCCAAAAGGTGAAGAAATTATCAAATACGGTGAAAGCATTGGTGGAGCAACATTAAATATAAAAGTGGGTGAGTATGTTCATATTCATAACATGGAGAGTCTGCGCGGCCGCGGAGACAAGGAAGGATTAAATTAATTAAAGTGAGGTCTAGCCGATGGAGATTTTAGGCTATCGCCGCCCTGATGGACGCGTAGGAATTCGTAATCATATCGCAATTATTCCGACCGCCGTTTGTTCTAGCACGGTTGCGGCAAATATCGCTGCTCAAATTCCGGGTGCAGTAGCCATTGCGAACCAGCATGGCTGCTGTCAGATCGGGGCGGATTATGAACAGACATTACGGACTTTAATCGGATTAGGAAAAAATCCGAATGTTGCAGCTGTACTTGTGATTGGACTCGGATGTGAAGGAATGCCGATACGCGAGATGGCTTCAGAGATCGCAACTTCCGGCAAGCCTGTTGAGACGCTTGTGATCCAGGAGGTTGGTGGAACGCTGAAGGCTATCGCTGAGGGTTTACGATTAGCGGGAGAATTAGTGCGTAAAGTGGCTCATCTTCAGCCTGAAAAAATGGATATCAGCGAGCTTGTCATGGCGATCGAATGCGGTGGTTCTGACTTTACCTCAGGTTTAGCTTCAAATCCAGCCTGTGGAGTTGCCTCAGATTTGTTGGTCGCAGCGGGTGGAACCTCTATGCTATCGGAAACGACCGAATTCATTGGGGCAGAACATATTCTTGCACGGCGCTGCAGGACCAAGGAAATTGGAGAGAAATTGATCCACTATGTGCAGACCTGTGAAGAAAGAGCAAAACTAATGCATGTTGATCTTCGGGGCAGCCAGCCGACCCCGGGAAATATCGAAGGTGGAATTAGTTCGATCGAAGAAAAATCGTTAGGTTGTATTCATAAAGCAGGTCATGCACCTATTCAAGATGTATTGGCTTATGGCGAGGCCCCTAATGGAAAAGGGCTTTACGTTATGGATTCGCCCGGGCAGGATGTTGAGTCTATTACCGGTATGGTTGCAGGCGGTGCTACTGTTGTAATCTTTACTACAGGACGCGGAACGCCAACGGGTTGTCCCATTGCTCCGGTTATAAAAATAACAGGAAATT
The DNA here is from genome assembly GCF_034927245.1 of Desulfitobacterium sp. Taxonomy (GTDB): domain Bacteria; phylum Bacillota; class Desulfitobacteriia; order Desulfitobacteriales; family Desulfitobacteriaceae; genus Desulfitobacterium_A. Next base: position 1,391 of record NZ_JAYFQK010000059.1, on the reverse strand, counting down.
CCCGTACATTTAAGATGATGGAAGATAACATGGATATAGATGCCTCGACAATTATCTCCGGTGAAGAAACCATTGCTCAGGTCGGTCGAAGAATCTTGGATTATGTAGTAGAAGTTGCGAATGGACATAGGCCAAAAGCTGAAAGTTTAGGTCATATGGAGTTTGGAATCTATAAAATAGCTCCAACATATTAAATTAGAGATATCACCGGAAAACTGCATATGAGTATTCCCCAAAAAGAACAATCCTTCCTTTTAAGGAATTGTTCTTTTTTGCTATTTTTCTACTTAAATTATAATAGACCATCTCTTTTAAATGACACTGATCGACATATTGGATAAGGTATAATAGAAAAGGAAAAAAATGCTACATTATCACGAACGAATAGAGCAGGGGGATAGTGAATGCGGCTTCGTTCTAAACTAGACATAGGTTTTGGGTTTATACTTTTCCTCATGACATTATGTGTTTTACTATCAATTATGATGATGCGCAGCCAAATCAAAAGCATTGATGAACTTGTCGTGGTTCATTATGAAAAGGTAAGACTAATAGATAGAATCGAAGAGGATTATGCGGGTACAGCCAGGAAAATACGTGATTTGTTATTAGATCTCACAAACACCGATTTTCAAGAAATAAATAATATCGAAGACACCCTCCTAAAAACGGAGCAGATTATCGAGAAATTACAACATGAGGAAGATGATCAGCTAAGAAAAGAATTCCTCACCGAGCTTATGGGTTCGGCCACCGCATATAGATTAGATGTTTTAGAAGTTTCGGAGCTTCTTAAGGCAGGAAAGAGGGAAGAAGCAGCTCGCTTATTTCTAACACCGGAGCAGAATATGATTAGACTAAGCATTGAAGATAAAGGTTTTACTTTTCATAGCCTTGAGTATTCCAAAATGAAAGATTTACTCACGAAGTCTAATCAAACCTACCAGATGACAATCTCTCTAATGCTAATTTTTTTAGCCTTAGCTCTTATTTTAGGAATTGGGGTCAGCCGTTGGTCCGCAAAAGGGGTTAGTCATAGTATTAGAAACCTATCCGAAGAAATTACGCGGGTACGCAAATCAAACGGACAAATCCAACGAATAGAAAAAATCCCCCCCAATGAACTCGAACCCATCGCTCAGGCCTATAATCGACTGGTGGATTCCATCGAACAGCATACCCAACAAGAAGAGGACTTTAAACAAACACTGCAAGAGAAAGCTTTGCTCGAAACGAAGGTTAACGAAATCATGATTTGACTGCTGAAAGCAGTTAAATTTAGTCCTCTATACCTGCTAAAGTGGAAAAATGAGGATAATCCAGATCCAGGTCTTAATGTTCCTACTGAATGACATGTTAGTCGGGGGTATAATCCCCATTTCTTCTTCATC
>NZ_JAYFQK010000047.1:0-12105 GCF_034927245.1 Desulfitobacterium sp. | reverse complement strand
CCCGGGCGCCGACAGAGGCAGCGACGGCACAGGACGTGCCTAGTGCAGAGTGCGCCATGGACGGCGTAGCACTCTGCGAGCCGATTCCGGCGCCGAACCCCGCCTACTTTCATCCGGCAGTTTGAGCCGTTAGTTTGCTCTCCGAGCGCCGTGACCGGAGCAGCTGTACTCGCAACTCGCCCCAGACCCATTCATACAAAACCCCATTCATACAGCTCGAAGGCTATCAAAGGCAATAACCCAAATAAAGAAAACCCGCATGCTACTGAAGCACGCGAGCCGCATATTCCCCCATCGCTTCATACCCTTTTGCCGAAGGGTATTTTTTATCGTTTGAAAACCCGTCCAAATAATTGTTATCTTTATCCATCACAACAGAAGCAAAATCCAGAACGACGATCTGTTCAGCCCCTGCATAATTCTTCATCCAGTCGCGCATTTCTTTAATCGTTTTCTGGACCCCGGGATAGGGCATCGGCAGGGCCAGGATCGGCGTTATGTTTTTCGAGCGCGACTTGTCAACAAGTGCTTTAATATTGGTCTGGTACTCTTCCAAAGGGATTGATCTTAGGGCATCTCCATTACCGCCAAAAATAATAACCTGATCCGGAGCTTCTGAGATAACATCAGTATCAAAACGAGATAGCAAATCGATTGTTCTTTGATAACCTTCGCCTTTATTTATTATCGCAATGTTTGACTTTTTTTGAAGAACCGTTGTCCAGGATTGATCTTGGTTACCGGGATAGCCATACGTGAAGGAATCCCCCAGCGCAACGATTTTCTTCACCGTTTGAGTTTGAGTTTGAGTTTGCGTCTGAACTGACTTACCATTCGTAGATCCGGAACTCGTTTCTTGACCCTTTGTACCTCCCCATGCTCCTAAGAATCCAGCGATCACAACCAGGGCACTAAGCACAACCGATAGTTGAATCAATCGGATCTCTATACGATATGTCCTCATTTTGATCCCCCCATAAATAAGCCGCTTTAAAATACATTTCAGTGGTTAAAAGATTCTACATATCTCTGTCCATTCCTGCTCTCACGTCCTGAAGACTTCCCGCATACTTTAATATCAGGAATCAAAGGAGGTGCCCCTTAATATGAGCTACATTGACAAAGCCAGGGAACTCGGTGAGGCCTTGGCCCAAACCCCTGAAGTGCAAGCTTTGCTTGCTGCCGAAGCCGCAATAAGAGCCGACCAGGAAGCCAATGAGTTATTTGTCCAGTATCAGGAAAAGGAACGACAGCTCGTAACAACGCAAATGCTCAGTAAGGTTATTCCCGAAAAAGAATCTCTTGCCCTCATTGACTTGAAAATTCGTATTATGAACAAGCATCCGCTCATTAAAACCTATTTCCAATACCAGCAAAAATTTGAGCGAGTCATGGCTATGGTCAATCTTACGATTACCACGAGTATTCACGGAATGCCTAGCGCAGACCAACTTCCTTTGCCTGATGAACTTAAAGGTATGGCCCAAAAAATCTTTGATTCGATCGGCGGAGGAAATCCTGCTAAAGCAATGGAAATTCCCAAGGATTTCAAGCTTCCTGCTGGGCTGAAACTCCCCCCCAATTTCAAAATACCCGGTATGCCGGAGTAATTCTGATTAAGAAGGTCTTTCTGTATGGCCCAAATTTATTCTCGGCCTATCCTTAAAAATGATATCACCCATCCTACCACACTTATTGCTTTTCTAATTGTGCTCGCCCTTGGGGCATGGCTAATCATTCAAACCTGGTTTTAATCATAATTATTTTCAATGGAGGTTAGGAGAACGAGGAGGTGTGCGACATGGCTATAGAATCTCCTTGCACTCCGCCCATGCCTGTCGCCCCCTTTTCTTTTTCGTTATTGGTCACTAGCCCTATCCGTTGCAATCTCCCCTTCAGCCCTGTCAGTGCAATGCTCTTTCCCCTTGCAAAGGCTGATTTACCCCATGCCACACTTATCATTGCCGGGCTCAATTTTTTAATGAACCTATTGACAAGGCGCTCCATCGTTCATGCTCCTGATCCCCGGCGGATTCAGCCCGATTTGTACCCTGTAACTCTGACCCTCCCCGAATTGATGAACCTTCTGCAAAGTGCCTCGGACGGGACTCTTACAATTCCTAACGGTTCCCCAAGCGGACAAGGTTTTGGTCCCGTCGGTGAGGATGAACCCCTTTTCCCCGATAATCTCAGTTTTTCTTTAAGTGTCAGTGCCCCTTTCGCCGACTTTGACGGAAGCCCTGACACGAATTTTAACGTCCCGCTCTTTGAGATTCCCGGTGTCCCTGGAAATCTTATCCTTGCCCTAGCGATGATTATATCGCAATTTTTCATCGAACGAACCGGCATCGGAACCCCGGGATGCCAACCCACCCCGGCTTCTCAGTAAGGAGGCAAGATTCCATGAACTATTATGGACCCGGAATTCCCCCCGGGGGCATGTCCCCCCCTGCGGTTACTCCTAATCAGACTTTTTCATTTTCATGTCCGGATTATAGTGAATCCGGCTTTCGCAAGAGCATTACCTTTCTGCAGTCTCCCGCAGTCGGGGCAAGCTTTATCGCCATTACAATTTTCTTTTTGATCATTTTTACTTCAAACGTTATCTTTGGTTCGGCAACTCTTGGGACGATTGGAATCATTACCGGTTTAAGCGTTTTGGCTTTTATTACTCTCATCCTTATTATCTTATTCTCGCTATAATCCTCTCTTATTGGGCTGGTTCAGTACTAAACATATGCTAAAAGCGTACTGCAGAAGGAGCTATTGCTCTTGATCAACAGTACGCTTTCTGGGCTAATTTAGGGCTATTGAATAGGGGGAGGTGTCGGTATTTCAGGGTTGATCGGATTTGCCGGGTTAACAGCCTGAACCATTTCCGGTGCGATAGCGCCTTCGCCCAGACCGGCGGGAGCTTGAGGGATATCCGGGACGCCTCCCCGCCCTTGGAATAACCCGGAAATCTTTTGCCACACCGAGCCCCCGGCTTTTTTTACGGGGCTTAAAAAGCGCGAGGCTCCCATCGGTTGTTTGACATGCAATATGACCGGTCCACTGGGTGAGTGACCCAGTTGCTGGGGATTTTCAATCGTAACCAAGACCCGGTTGTAGTGCAGGAGGGGAACCTGACTTCGAAACTGGGTTTGATAAACCCCGCTCCCCACCGGTCGCAAAACCCCCGCCAGAAATCCGGCACTCCCCTTTTCATCGATCAAATACACCGCATACGTTCCATAGCCTTGACCCGTAAGCGAGGTAGGTGAGGGTAGATTGGCAATACACGTAAAAAGATTATCCGGGGAAATTGTTGCTATGCCATTGGCCGCTATCCCTGCCTGTGCCGACTCTAAAATGAGTTGGCGCGGTTGGTTCATCGAGGGTGCGCCCCCCCCCTGTCCAAGGAATGAAAATGGACCCGCTCCCGTTCCCATTCCCCCTCCACCTCCTTGTTTTGGTCCGATGAATCCGCCCCGGCTATTATTAATTTGCCCGTCCTTTTGGAAAATGCCCTTTTGCTTTAATCCGGATCCCAGGTTATTACGGATGGAACCACCGGAGGATACACCCCGTGGCATCCCCTGGGGTATTCCCTGGGGTATTCCCTGGGGTATTCCCTGGGGTATGCCCTGGGGTACCCCCCCCTGCGGCATGCCCGGATACGTTTCCCCCGGATATCCGGCGGGCATTCCCTCGCCCATAGGTGCGATAGGTCCCTGACCTGTCCCCTGCCCCGGATTGTACCCGGACCCCCAGTTTGGTGCTCCGCCCTGCGGACCGGCCTGTCCAAAACCCTGCGGCCTCCCCATATCCCCGCCATAACTCACATGTACTCCCTCCATTCAGTTTGGCTTTCAAAACATGATATGTCAAATCAAGAAATTTGGTTCACAGAAGTTTGGCACTCTTACTTAGATATGATAACATCATATTCAAAGCAGGTTTCAATCGTTCTTGAGGGGGGAGTTTTTTTATGGATAAATCCCCTGGGAAATCTCCCGGGAAATCCGCCAAAACAATAACCCGCCGCAGTTTTTTACAAGGTCTCGGCGGCTTGCTTGCGAGTCATTGGGTTCTATCCGGTACATTGGTTGGTGGAACGGGAATATTCGTCTGGGCTGAACATAGCACACGCATACTTAAAAAAGAGTTTTGGGATTTATCCTATCCGGGTCTTCCCTCAGCCCTTGATGGAAAACGGATTGTCCACCTTTCCGATCTTCACCTGGAACATCTCTCCATCAGCTCAGCCTATCTCCAATCCCAAGTCAATGCTCAAGACCCTGATCTGCTTGTACTGACCGGGGATCTCATCTCCGATCGATCAGATTTAGACAAAGTCGCTCAATATTTGCAGCCGCTTAAGGCAAAGTTCGGTAAATATATGGTCATGGGCAATAATGACTATTCGCATTTCTCGCGGGCCCTTTTTAATCGCTATCTTGAACTTCTTCAAGGTGTCGGCTGGGTCCCGCTTATCAATGATGCCGAACACCTTAAAAATTTGAAGCTGTGGATTATTGGCGTTGACGACCCGGCTACCGCCCATGATAACACTGACCTGGCCTATGCTAAGTTGGTAAATACGGATTCCGCAGGACCCTCTTTTCGTCTTGTTCTTTCCCACTCTACCGATTCTTTGGATGACATCGCCAAATACGGTGCTGAACTTTTCTTGACCGGGCACACTCATGGGGGTCAAATCCGGCTGCCGGGTCTGCGACCGCAAATCACGAACACCTATCTTGGGGATAAAGGCATATATGAAGGATATCATGTCATCCGGGACATCCCCCTCTACATTAACCGAGGAATCGGCGAAAGCGGAATTCCTTTGCGTTTCAATGTCACTCCGGAAATCGCCATCTTTACTTTACACAGGGGTCAGGCTGAGCCCGTTCATGTAACAAGAGAATAATTTTTAATCTCATACTGATAGTAAAACAAAAGAAGCTTCCGGTGCCGAAGTTTCATTCTTCTCATGAAACTTAGCCCGGAGGCTTCTTTATCCTACGATGCATGCGGGTGAGTCTGGCAGGATAAGGGCGACTAGGTAACTGTCTTCGCTTCGCTCGCCACTTTCCAAGTCTTCTTTATCCTACGATGCATGCAGGTTAGTCCGGCAGGATAAGCGCGACTAGGACGCTACCTCGCTTCGCTTGCTACCGGCCAAGTCTGCTATACCCTACGATGCATGCAGGTTAGTCCAGCAGGATAAGCGCGACTAGGTAACTGTCTTCGCTTCGCTCGCCACTTTCCAAGTCTTCTTTATCCTACGATGCATGCTGTTAAGTCCGGCAGGATAAGGGCGACTAGGAAGCTGTCTTCGCTTCGCTCGCCACTTTCCAAGTCTTCTTTATCCGATGACTAAGCGTTGACAACTTGTCCTAGGCGCTTATTGCTCCGACGCCAGATCCCTATTTTCTCCGCTTCTTTGATCAAATCTTCGCGGAAGTCAGGGTGGGCGATCGAAATTAAAGCTTCAGCCCGTTCCCACGTCGATTTTCCTTTTAAATTCACAATACCATATTCAGTAACCATATATTCAACCAGTGCCCGATGCGTTGTGACAATTCCGCCCGGGGTAATGATGGGGTTAATCCTTGAGTAACGCTCTCCGCCTTTTTTGAAGGTTGACTCCATCGCCATAAAGGATTTCCCGCCTTTGGAATGATACGAACCAAAGGCAAAATCAAATTGTCCCCCTGTCCCGCTGATATGACGTGTTCCGGAGGACTCTGAGGCTACTTGCCCTGTCAAATCAACCTCGATACAGTTGTTAATGGAAACCACATTATCATTTTGAGCAATGATGAATGGATCATTGACATAATCAACCGGATAAGCCGCACAATTGGCGTTATTATCTAAAAAGTCATAGGTCCTTTGTGTACCAAAGCCAAACGTATAGGTCACTTTATATTTATCAATGTTCTTTCTTGCTCCGGTCACGACTCCCGATTCCACCATATCAACCATGGACTCTGTAAACATCTCACTATGAAGCCCTAAATCTTTCAAATCCGATTGGGCAATCATCTGGCCCAGGGCATTCGGCATACCGCCGATTCCGAGCTGAATACAATTACCATCCTCCAGCTCAGGCAAGATAAACGAAGCAATCTTTTTCTCAATCTCTTTTGGCTCGCCGCCCGGGACATTTGCTAACTTCCAGTTAGTTTCTACAATGTAATCCACTTCTGAAATATGAATGCATTCTTCCCTGCCTCCAAGACACTTAGGCATGCTGGGGTTGACTTCGAGAATAACAATTTTAGCCTTTTCACAAACTGCATGCACGTGTGAGACTTGTGGTCCGAAGTTAAAATACCCATGTTCATCCATCGGCGTAACGGGAATCATGGCCACATCCACATCAAGGAATCTCCGATACATACCCGGGAGTTCATGAAAGAGCATCGGAATATACCAGGCTTCATTTTTATCATGAAGTTTACGGTCAATACCGCTGAAATGCCAGTTGTTAAAGATAAAATGTTCGGCTTCCGGGTCAACCTTTACCACTTCAGGCACACGCAATGAGGTTATCGAACGGATATTTACATTTTCGAGTTCATCCTTACGTGCTGCCAGCGCTTTATCAAGCGCTACGGTCTGACCCGCGAAGGCACCATAATCAACCCAGTCCCCAGATTTAACAACACGAACTGCTTGCTCAGGAGTTACCAGTTTCCTTTGATATTCTTCTGCCAAACTCACCTGAACCATCCTCCTCAATTTACGTTTTTCTATTTTTATTTATCTATCTATAAGAGCTCAACAATTGCGGCAACTGCCGGACCGCCACCCGCACAAAGCGAGGCACAGCCATAACGGACCTTACGACGTCTCATTTCATGCAACAGAGTAACCATCAACCGTGCTCCGGTAGCCCCGACGGGATGTCCCAGAGAAATCCCGGAACCATTAGCATTCACTTTGTCCATGCTGAGCTTAAGTTCACGGTTCACCGCCAGGAATTGGGCTGCAAAGGCCTCATTCAATTCCCAATATTCAATGTCATCAAGCTTTAGGTCCGCAAACTTCAAGGCCCGATTAACGGCTGGCACAACACCGATACCCATGATTCTTGGATCAACCGCCGCCGAAGCCGTTGCAAGGATCTTAGCCAAAGGTTTTATTCCTAACTTCTTAGCCTTCTCACTACTCATAAGGATCAATGATGCACCGGCATCATTTAACCCGGAGGCATTGCCGGCTGTAACCGTTCCTTCTTTTTTAAAGACAGGCTTAAGCTTAGCTAGGATTTCGGGAGTTGTTGAGGAATTAGGGTGTTCATCAATCCTGATTTCCTGCACTCCCTTTTTGGTCTTGATTTGGACCGGTGTAATTTCCTCTGCAAATTTTCCTTCTTCAATGGCTTTTACCGCACGTTGGTGACTTAAATACGCCAGTTCATCCTGTTCTTCGCGTGAAATGCCATACATTTCTGCTAGGTTTTCCGCCGTGACCCCCATATGGTAGTCATAAAAGGCATCATGCAACGCATCATGAAGCATCGCATCGACAATGACATCATTGCCCATCCGGTAGCCGCTTCGTGCCTTAGGGATGAGATAAGGAATATTCGACATACTCTCCATCCCAACAGCAGCCCCAATCTCTACCTTGCCCAAAGCGATCTCCTGGGCCAAAATTTCCATACCCCTAAGCGATGAGGGACATAATTGGTTGACCGTTACACCCACAGTTTCCAGAGAACAACCCGTTTTAAGGGCAACTTGCCTTGCCGGATTTCCTTTTAAGCCGGCTTGAAAAACATTACCGGCAACAACCTCTTCGATCTGTGAGGGATCCAACTTTGCTTTCTGCAAGGCAGCCCGCAAAGCTGCCACACCTAAATCAATTGCCGAAATATTCTTTAAAGCACCGAGATAATCACCGATTGGTGTACGGGCAGCGCTCACAATGACAACTTCCTGCATGCACATCCTCTCCTTTAGACTGCGCTTTCTATATTCACAAACTCTTAATCTTCTATTGCAAGACATATACCAATTTTCCGAAAATTTATGTAAATGCTACTATTCTATCTTCACAAAGTCCCATCAGTAAGGTGTTTCTGTACAATTAAAATAAAAAATGATAGAATATTTATGGATTTTGTAAAATTAAGTACAAATATATAGAGTGTCTCCAAATATATACAGTCAATTTTCCAAATCATCCGAATTCGCTGATCACAAGCGATGAATAAACCATGTCTTTGCTTTCAAAGTAGAGTGTCTCTATTTATGGACAAAATCTCTCTTTATAGACATTTGTGAAAAAAAACTCTGCGCCGCTCTTCTTTAGAGTGTAACGCAGAGTTTAATAATTTCGCTTAGATTAAATACTAAACGTGTGGTTGCCTATTGTTTTAATGACAGCGCGACTCTTAATCCATTGATCTGTCGCAGTCTTGGGATTGAAATAGAAAAGAGCACCGCCGGTCGGGTCTTCGCCCCTTAAAGCCGCTTCTGCCGCTTTGTAGGCTTCTTCATTCGGGGTAAGATGAATTTGTTTATCGACAACAGCCGTAAACGCACCCCGCTGATAAATGACATCATGAATTGTATCCGGAAAGCCTGAGCTTTTAAGTCGGTTAAGAACAACCGCACCTACGGCTACCTGACCTTCAAAATCTTCCCCGCGCGCCTCGGCATAAATTACTCGGGCCAGCAAATCAATTTCAGACTGCGCAACTTCAACGATATACGTTTCCTTCTTTGGGGCTTGCGCTGTCTCGATTATTTTCTTAGATTGTTCATTCGCAACCTGTTCATTCAAGACCGGCTCTTGCAGTGGATGCTCCGAGGCCTGCTGCCCCCTTGATAAATGAGAAGCCTCCTCCATATGGAACTCAAACATTTTAACTTCTTCAGGGATTTGTTTTTCGGGAATATCCTTTTGCGGAATATCTTTTTGCAGCTGAGAATGACTTTGCGGCTGATCCGTGTTTTGCTTTTGAGCCCGTATAATCAGTTTTTGCCCGACACGAATATGATCAGGATACTGAATCTGATTGATTTGGGTTAATTGTTCAAGGCTCATTTCATACTTATCGGCTAAACTCCACAATGTATCCCCTTCTTGGATAATAATAGGGGCGGTTGGGTCTAACGATTGATTTTGATCTACCTTGGCAGCTGAGCCTTCTATTTTAATAGGTTCACTGCCCGTTTGCCCGCGTACAGGGTATATCGTGATTTGTCCAAAAAATAGGATAAGCACCCCGCACAGGAACATCGCCGAGGATTTCCGGCATCGTCGGTGTGGCAAAAAAAATCACCTCTTCAGTAAGAATTATTTCTATTCTTTCCCAAAGAGGATGACTTTTATAACTTTTTCCGTTAATCGTTAATCACAATACCCTTTTTTATGTAATTTTTGGATATGATCTTCGAGAATTTTATCCAGATCGATCCCATATTGTTCCTCTAAAACGAACATCATGGTAACCGCGGTTTGAGCAACATCAACAAGTTCTTGAGCGACCATCTGCATTGCTTCTGCCTCTTCCACACGTAAACGTTCGCCGCTTAACCCTCGAAATTTCCCGATGGCTTGAGCCAGTTCCCCGGACTCTTCCATAATCTTCAAAGCAGTGCTCTCTAACGAAGGACTAAGCCGGTTAAGCCGAGGCAAAGTCACCGTTTTCGAACGACGAATCTCTTCCAATGATCAAAACTTCCTCTCTTCATTGGTTTCCTTTAACAAGGCCGATATCCATAATAGCCTGCCCATAATCAGACATCTTCAGCAGCTCGCTTTGCGGCGGTTTCTGAGACCGGCTTGCTTGAATTTGAACCGGTGTATCTGAAGCAGCCGTTTTGATTACAGCCAGCGCATTCTCCCGTATTGATTCACCCTTTTGATCCTGAATCGTGCGATGAACCACCATCCAGTAAGTTTTCCCTGATTTCAACAGATCCCCGGGAATAACCTGAAGCTTATCATCACTTAACGGCTTAAATTCGAGCGGCACACGTTCCCCGCTCTCCTTTTCAATGAGTTCTAAACTTTGGGCTGTTACTGTTTCCCAATTGATCGGTCCTGAAAATGTAACCGTGAACTTTTTATCAAGCGGTACGTCTTGAAGCCCATTCAGTTCTTGATAATCCGGGTAGTAAAGCGGCCATCCTTTTTCCAGCTCTTCATGTGTGTACGCAGAGCCAACATTACCCATCATCTCCGCATACGCCTGCCAATAATCGGGGGTTTGAGCCTGTTTTAAGGGGATCTTCCAAGACTTATTGTCGGCAAAAACCTGAACCCGATCTTCCTCATTGGCATTGACACTCGAATCTAAAGTACTTGCAAGAAGAAGTTCGGCTGCTTTCTCCGAGTCTGAATTTACAATTGGGATATCCGGGCTAACCCCAACCCCATTGATTTCATGCCTGTATGGAGAAAAGAACTTTGCAACCGTCATTTTGAGAACACTTCCATCGGAGAGAGGGAATAACGTCTGGACTGAACCTTTGCCATAGGTTTTGTTGCCGAGAATCGTGGCTTTGTCATAATCCTTAACAACGCTCGTAAGAATCTCCGAAGCACTGGCACTATTCTCATTCGTTAAAAAAATTGTAGGTTCGCTCAAGGTGATCTCTTGTTTTTGCCCTAGGTATGCTTGATAAATTCCTTTGCTGTCTTTCGTTTGCAAAGCCGTCTGATCACCGATAAAATACCCCGCCAAGCTTAAAGCGGTCGTCAAATACCCTCCCGGATTATCCCGTAAATCAACGATCCACGCTTTGGCTCCTTTGTTTTTAAGCTCCTTGACCGCCTGATCAAATTCTGCCGGAGTCTTTTCCCCAAACGTATGAATAGCCATATAGCCAATATTCTCATGAACAATTTTTCCCTCGACATTCGGTATCTCAACGACACGCCGCGGAACCTCTAAATTAAAATTTGTCCCGTTGCGCAGTACGGAAAGCCAAACCGCAGTGCCTTCCGGTCCCTTGATCAGACCCACGGCTTTTTCCTGAGAAAGTCCCGCTAAAGATTGTCCATCTGCCTTGGTAATAATGTCACCCGCCTGAAGTCCAACCTCTTCTGCCGGGGAGTTACGAATGATTGAACTAATTCGAATTCCTTCCGGAGCAATTTTAATATAGACTCCAATACCGGTAACGCTCATATCAATCGACTGAATAAAATTCTGATACTCCTCAGCCGTCATATAGACTGTATAAGGATCTCCAAGTTTCTGCAGCGTTTCTTGAATACTCGGAGCAGTCAGAACCTCACTGGGTACCGGATCAACATATTGTTCCTCTAAAAGTGTCCTTACTTCGGGCAGCGTAGCATCCGCGGCGGCTGCCGGTGCTGCTATAAGTAAGCTTACCAATAAAACCAAAATCATTAATGTATTTTTCTTATAAATCCATTTCAACATCTGCTTCTACCCACCCTCTTTCAAGTGCTAAATTCGACATAAATCACATTATTCCTGTACTATTATTGGGCTCATCCCAAAGCTTTCAGAGCATAGTGCCGCAAGATTTCGCTTTCTAAGGGGATTGGCAATGATGCATAAGCCCCGGCCGTTATCGCTTGTTCTTCATCGCACTTTTCCCCGCCAACCATAATCACGGGTATAGCCTGTGATCGCTCGTTTAACTTTAAAAGCGTAAGGATCTCAAGACCGCTCAAAACCGGCATTTTCCACCCGAGAATGATCAGGGATGGCCGATCGCCTGAAAAGGACAGCTTCAAACATTCATCCCCGGAAGCTGCGGATTTTAGTTCAAGTCCTATGTTTTGTAGCGTTTCCAGAATACACAATCGTATTGATCGATCTTGGTCGGCAATTAATACATAGCCGGACATAATTGCTTCCTCGCTTTACTTGAATTCATTGAACAATTTACCAAAACTAATTTTACATTTTAAGCCATATGAATTGCTTTATCAAGCATTCACCCTATTCATATTTGTTATATCTTTTGTTTTTATCAGCATTTATATAGCCATTCCTTTCGCTTCGCTCAAGGCACAAAACAGCATGAAATATGTTGCCTTCGAGCTAATTTCTTACTATTCTACAGCCATAGGGATAACAGTTAACTACAAATCACGAGGAGGTGAGTGGGCTGCTCC
>NZ_JAYFQK010000030.1:0-14550 GCF_034927245.1 Desulfitobacterium sp. | reverse complement strand
GCAATAAAAATTTTCTGAGGGAATTTCCAATTTGGTGTTTCCAAAAATGAAAACCCCCTACCGAAAAGTAGGAGGAATTCAATATTGATGGTTCAAGCAAAGTCTTGAACCATCTACCTCGGCGAATGCCGAGAGGCTATAATAATCTTAAGGAGGTTGGTTCCTTGAAAAAACTTCATTCAATTAAGTTTTTCGCAGTTATCCTCTCATGCGCCTTAATTTTAGCAGGCTGTGGTTCGACAGCCTCGGCTCCGGCCACAAGCAAATCAACGGATGGTGCCAAGAAAAACCCCGATTTCAAAGTGGCATTGGTCACTGATGTTGGCGGACTGAATGATAAGAGCTTTAACTATTTGGCAAACAAAGGGGTAGACCAAGCCGTAAAGGATTTTGGTATTACGAAAAGTGTTGTTGAATCGAAGCAAATGACAGATTACGAGACAAACTTAAGCCGTTTCGCAGAAGAAAAGTACAATCTTATTGTCTCTGTAGGCTACTTGATGCACGATGCTGTTGAGAAAGTATCACAAACGTATCCGGATACGAAATTTATGATTATTGATGATTCGATAACAGATCGGCCTAACGTTGCATCTGTTCTGTTTAAAACTGAACAATGCGGATATTTAGTAGGGATGATGGCCGGGCTGATGGAAAAGGCTCAAGGTATTCCGAATATGACGGGTCATAATACGATCGGGGTTGTCGGCGGAATGGAGATTCCCCCGGTTACGGATTATATTGCAGGCTATATCCAAGGTGCAAAGAGCGTCAACCCGGATATTAAGATCAAACTTAACTATACAGGTAAATTTGATGATCCCGCCTTAGGAAAACAAACAGCGCTGAGTCAAATTGCAGCCGGGGCAGATATTGTATTCCATGTTGCCGGCGGCACAGGAACCGGAGTAATTGATGCTGCAAAGGAAAAGAAAGTTTATGCCATAGGTGTAGATGCAGACCAGAACTATGTGGCCCCGGAAACGGTGATGACAAGTGCGACCAAGACAATGGATGTTGCAACTTATGATGTGATTAAGGCTGCATTAAATAACGAATTTAAGAGCGGCAATTTGATGTTTGATTTGAACAATAATGGTGTGGCCTTTACGGCGCCGATCAAAGCAATACCTCAAGATATTGTGGATAAAGTAAATGGGGCTGCTCAACAAATTAAGGAAGGGAAGATTACGGTTTCTACGCAAGTTCCCAAACTATAGGAACAGGGCTGAAAACTATAAAGTCATCGATAACGGATAACATAAGAATGAGGATTGCTTCAAGTGAGGCAATCCCTTTCTTCCCTCAACGTTAAATTCGGGATAAGGGAGAGGCGTTATGCGTACTTGCTTAGAAATAAACGACCTTACTAAAGCATTTCCGGGTGTATTAGCGAATGATCACGTGAATCTTAAGGTTTTTGAGGGAGAGATTCACGCGGTTTTGGGTGAAAACGGGGCCGGCAAATCAACACTGATGAAGATGATTTATGGATTATATAAACCAGATGCAGGGATGATTCGTCTTTTTGATCAAGAACTTCATTTTAGCAGTCCCCGCCAAGCAATTGAGGCGGGTATTGGCATGGTTCACCAGCATTTCATGCTGATTCCGGAATTAACCGTCGCTGAAAATATCGTTCTCGGCAGCGAGACCGGAAAGTTTCATTATCGACGTAAAGAAAATGAAGAGCTTGTCCGTAAACTTTCCGAACGTTATCATTTGGACATTGATCCATCGGTGAAGGTAAAAGACTTAACCGTAGGGTTACAGCAGCGCGTAGAAATCCTTAAGGTCTTTTATCGTAAAGCCAGACTTCTCATTTTGGATGAGCCGACGGCGATGCTTACTCCACAAGAAGCAGTGGAACTATTCACCGTTATGGATAAACTCCGCTCCCAAGGCGTTCCGATCATTTTTATTAGTCATAAGCTAGAAGAAGTGACGAAAATTTCTGATCGAATAACGGTCATGAGAGCGGGAAGGTCAGTAGCTACCCTGGAAACCAAGAGCACCAATCCTCAGGAGTTGGCTAACCTGATGGTCGGACATGAAGTGCTGCTTCAAGTCATTAAACCCCCTCAAGCTGCGGGAGAAACTATTCTTCAGGTAAAAAACTGTGTCGTTTCATCGGGGCGGGTCGATAAAGTAAAAGGGTGTTCCTTTGAGGTCTGTAGGGGAGAAATCTTTGGAATTGCCGGAATTGACGGTAATGGTCAAGCTGAACTGATCAGCGCCATTACCGGTTTGGGGCGCATAAAAAGCGGCCGGATTATTTTTAAGGGGCAGGATATTTCCTCATTTTCAGTGCGCCAAAGAATAGGGGCAGGAATCGCCTATATTCCGCAGGATCGACAATTGGATGGGTTAGTGATGGATTTTAAGCTTACAGAGAACTTCATCTTGCGCGATTTTGCCCAAAAGCCTTATGCAAAGTTGGGACAATTTCAACGAAAAGTGATTGAGCAGCACGCCGCCCGTTTGGCTGAAGACTACGATGTTCGTCCCCGCGGCATACAATCCTTAGCGCGCAACCTTTCCGGCGGGAATCAACAGAAAGTCATCCTCGCCAGGGAGGTAAGCAGGGACGCTGATCTTCTTATCGCCGCTCAACCGACACGCGGACTTGATGTTGGAGCAATCCAGTTTATTCACGATAAGCTTCTGGAGCTTCGGGCCAAGGGTAAAGCTATTTTGCTGGTGTCTTTGGAACTTGATGAAATAATTGCACTCTCCGATCGAATCGGGGTTATTCATGAGGGTAAACTCATGGATATCCTTCCGGGCGGGAATGTAACAAAAGAGGAATTGGGATTGCTGATGACCGGTGTAGCTTTGGCGAAGGAGGGGTAGCATGAAGAAATTAGTTCAAGGTATTATTACCCCTTTAATCGCAATTGGGATAGCGGTTATGATCGGTGCGCTCGGAATGATATTAACAGGGCATGATCCGCTGCAGGCGTATAGTGCTTTGTTTAAGGGCGCTTTTGGGAGCAAAGTTAACTTTGCCAATACGTTAGCTAATGCCGTTCCGCTTATTCTATCGGGTTTAGGGATCGCGGTTACCTTTAAAGCGGGGCTTTTCAATATCGGGGCAGAAGGGCAGTATTGGATGGGAAGTATGGCCGCGGTTTGGATTGGTTATTCGGTAACAAGCCTGCCCCCGGTGCTTCATGTCGGATTGGCTTTTTTGGTAAGCATGATTGTTGCCGGACTTTGGGCAGGGATCATTCCGGGATTAACTAAGGCTTTGGTTGGCGCTCATGAGGTTATAACAACGATGATGATGAGTTATATTGCTATTTTTTTAAGCCATTATATGCTGGAGGGCGGCCCTATGATGGCACCGGGTTACACACCTCAGTCTCCGGTCATCCTGCCCACAGCTGAATTAGGTATTCTGGTTGAACGCACTCAGCTGTCATGGGGTATCATCGTAGCGCTGGCAGCGGCGGTTATCGTGTACTGGGTTATCTATAAGACGACTTTAGGGTTCCGTTTGCGTACGGTTGGGTTAAACCCCCGTGCCGCCAAATATGCCGGAATCAACGTATCGCTTCATATGGTTTTAGCTCTATTTATCAGCGGAGCACTCGCCGGTCTTGCAGGTGCGGTTCAGATGCTGGGGGTTCAGCACCGGCTTTACGATAGCTTTTCTTCGGGGTATGGATATACGGCCATCGTTGTCGCCTTGCTTGCTAATAATAACCCCATTGGTGTAATTTTAGCGGCTATTTTTTTCGCCGCTTTAGCAACGGGGGGGCAAGCCATGCAAATTGCTTCCGGGGTGCCTGCCCATCTTACTGAGATGATCTCCGGAATTATTATCTTTCTGGTTGCCGCAAAAGAACTCGGGAGCGTATTTCGGCATAAACCCCCATTAAAGCATAATTTGGCTGAGAATAAAGGGGGCATGAAGGTATGATTATTGAGGAACTGGCTAAGCCTGAGTTATGGGCGGCAACCATAGCCATGGCTACCCCGATTGCACTTCCTGCCCTAGGGGGAACGTTCTCGGAGCGCAGTGGTGTCGTGAATATTGCCATGGAAGGAATCATGTTGATTGGAGCCTTTTTTGGCGTTCTATTCTCCTATTTATCGAATAATCCCTGGATAGGTTTACTGGGCGCGCTTGTTATGGGAAGTCTGATTTCCCTTTTGTTTGCGTGGTTTACCGTTAACATCGGAGCAGATCAAGTGATTGTGGGAATGGGGATCAATATCTTTGCAGCGGGCCTTACGGCCTTTCTATTGAACACGATTTTTGGATATGGTGGGACACCCCGGGAAACACCGGCTTTACCCAATATATCTCTGCCCGTGATCAAGGATATTCCGTTCATCGGTCCGATCATCGGGGAACAAAATTCTGTGGTCTATATGATGCTCATTCTTGTCATCGTCTCTCATTATTTTCTTTTTCACACAAACTTAGGATTAAGAATCCGAGCGGTCGGTGAAAATCCACAGGCGGCGGATACAGCAGGTATCAACGTTTGGAGGATGCGTTATCTGGGAGTTATTCTGGGTGGCATGTTATCGAGTTTAGGTGGAGTCTATCTATCATTAGGGTTATTGAACAGCTTTGAAGTGAACATGAGCAGTGGCCGCGGGTACATCGCGTTGGCTGCTATGATCTTTGGTAAATGGACTCCGTTTGGTTCGCTGGGTGCGGCGCTTTTGTTTGGTTTTGCCATGGCCTTGAGCATGGTTCTTCAAGGGACGGGAATTTCAGCTAATATTATTCAGATGCTCCCTTATGCTCTGACGATTCTTGCCTTAACGGGTTTAGTAGGGAGAAGTACAGCTCCTGCAGCGGATGGGGTTCCATATCGACCTGATGGAAAATAAAGATCGAGCGAAAAGTGTTATAATAGGGAAAAAGGAAAAACATAATAGGCTGCGGATTGTGGGGGGAGAAGAGATGAACTATTCAGCTGCATATGAGTCATCATTAGCTCGTTTCCAACAAACTTCAATAGAGGATATTGCCCGGTTTTCCGGATATCCTATACAGGATGATAAAATTCAGGTGGACTTCTTAGGACAGCAATTTACGGTGGACTATCCATCGGGAAGATTTGAACCGGAACCTCTATTAGAAGGGGAACTTCCGATTTTTGCAAGGATTCTCGTCTTGCATTATTTAACAAACGTATCTCAGGCGAGGGTGACAGGACAGTTTATATCCTATAAAGAGCTTCCCGGCGGCGAAATTTATATTCAACCCTTTACAAATCGGGCCATTCGTCCGATGACTCAGTTTTTTGGTGAACATCCCCAAAAATTACTGGATGCGGCTCAACATATCGGCGGAAAACCTGTAAAACTGGGCGATGTCGGAGTAACTCTTAATGCGTTTCCCAAAATACCTGTAACGCTTGCGATATGGGGAGCTGATGAAGAATTCCCGGCTTCCGGGAATATCCTATTTGACAGTTCGGCAGCGGATTATCTCCCGACTGAGGACTATGCTGTCTTAGCCGGTTTTGTTGTTATGATGCTTAAAAAGTATGCCATAGGACATACGGTTTAAGCCTGAGGGCCGTACGGCATAAGTCGGCAATATGAACCGGGAATCCCCTCAGTTTTAGCCGTGGGGAGGAGTCAAGGGTATATCCATTTAAACATGAGGATTATGGGATTAAGCAGACCGGAGGAGTATTCTTCCGGTCTGTTTTTTGTTTTTGATATGGCATAATTATCGATGATGATTGTGCATGAATAAAATCATCTTGTTAACACTAAACCCGGAAGGAGGTATTCTTCATGCATACTTTATGGAAAGGATCAATTAGTTTTGGTTTAGTTAATGTTCCGATTAAAATGCACGCCGCGACTGAAAGCAAGGAGTTTCATTTCAACTATCTTCATGCGGCTTGTCATAATCGACTTCGTTATATCAAAAAATGTCCTCACTGTGATGTTGAAGTTAAACCTGAAGAGATCGTTAAAGGGTATGAATACGAAAGAGATCAGTATGTTATTTTAGAAGATGAGGATTTAGCTTTACTAGAGCAGCCCATGAACCGTTCCATAGATATTCTGAACTTTATTGATATTAAAGAAATAGATCCGATTTATTATCAAAAATCATACTATTTAACACCGGAGGATACTGCGCAAAAAGCATATCGCCTCCTGTATCAGGCTATGACCGATACAGGAAAAGCAGCGATTGCCCGTTTTACCCTGCGCTCAAAACAATACCTTGCCTGTCTGCGATCGTTGGATGAAGGACTGGTGCTGGAGACGATGTATTATCCGGCTGAGATACGAAAGCTAGAGGTCACATGGGATAAGGTAATTCCGACGGATACCGAGATCACTATGGCAAGGCAATTGATTGAAAATCTGGCCGTACCCTTTGAACCGGAAAAGTATCGGGATGAGCTGCATGAGCAAGTCCGTGAAATGATCGAACGGAAGGTTGCAGGGGAAACCTTCAAGGTTACCGCCGCACCGGAGACAGGCAAGGTCGTTGATTTAATGGAAGCGCTGCGGGCAAGCCTGGCCATTACAGAGCAGGAAAAGGAAAAACAAAAATCGAAGGATGGGGAGAATATCAGTGAGAAAGAAGAAAAATCGACGTTAACTCCGCGCCGGCGGAAAGTAAAACGGGCTACCGGCGCATGAATCCGATCAAACCTTTTGAGCGGATTCTACACTATTTCACCTAATCCAGTATATGTCGACATCTTCCCGCAAAGGAAAACTTCCCCGAAATACCGAATTGGGTTTTGGGGAGGGAAAGATATGACAAAGAATACAATTCATGATGAAAAATTGATACGGGTAGCATTTCATTCCATTCCGGGGTTAGGCAGCGGGCGGTTACGGCATATAATCGCCGTCTTCGGAAGTGCGCTTAAAGCTTGGCAGGCTCCGGAAAAGGATCTGAAAATATTAGGCGGCGAATCTTGGGTTAATACCTTGATCCAAAAGCGTTCCCAGCTTGATCTCATCAAAGTGGAGAGGGAGTTAGATCAAAAGGAAATCCAAACGGTCATTCCGGAAGAGCAGCATTATCCGGCTTTGCTGCGTGAATTGGCAGATGCGCCTCCCTTATTATATTATAGAGGAAATCTGGGACCGGATGAGCGTGGCATAGCGATTGTGGGATCACGCAAATCCACACCTTATGGAAGGGCAGCCGCCGAATCATTGGGAAAGGCGATTGCTCAGCAAGGATATGCTGTTGTGAGCGGTTTAGCCCGGGGAATCGATACAGCGGCGCATAAAGGGGCTTTAGCGGGGAAGGGTAAGACTTGGGCAATTTTAGGCAGCGGTTTGGATTATATTTACCCTTCAGAGAATAAAAAACTGGCCGAGCAGATTTTGCTTGAGGGTGCGCTCATTAGTGAATTCGCCCCCGGAGTTCCGCCCGAACCCCAATTTTTCCCGATGCGAAACCGTTTGATCAGCGGTGTTTCCGAAGGGGTTGTAGTCGTTGAAGCAGCACTGCGCAGCGGGGCATTGATAACCGTTGATTTTGCGCTTGAACAAGGACGGGAGGTTTTTGCGGTACCCGGGCCTATTTTTAGTGAACAGAGTAAAGGATGCCATCAGTTGCTTCGACAGGGAGCAACACTGGTTGAGGGAGCGGAAGATATTCTTTCTGAACTTTCCGAGGAGTTTCGGGTTAGAGTCTCCCCGACCGGGAGCAAAGACACTGAAAGCGTTAAGCAACCCGGGAACCTTTCTCTGAAGCAAGAAGAATATTCGAACGAACAGTTGGAAATATTGTCGCTGATGAGTGATCTCCCTCTGCATATCGATCAGATTGCGTTGCAATCATCCGTAAATCCTTCCCAGATTGCGCTTCTTCTTCTCGAATTGCAACTTTCTGGGGAAATTGAACAACTTTCAGGCCAGCGCTATGTATTAGCGCATAAGTGCTAGACATAGATTAAAAAAGAGTGTTAAGATTAGGCTAGTTTTATCTTTAGGGGTTTAACTTTTATAGGACTGTACATAATGAAGATAGAGAGGATACTTGAGGTGAATTATGGCTAAGACACTCGTCATCGTCGAGTCCCCGGCAAAGGCAAAATCCATCAGCAAATTTTTAAGTAAGCAGTACACCGTAAAAGCTTCGATGGGACATTTGCGAGATTTGCCCAAAAGCCAATTGGGAGTCGATATTGAACATGACTTTGAACCCAAATATATAGCCATTCGTGGCCGGGGAGATATAATTAAGGAGCTTCGGAGCGCCGCCAAAGCCGCGGATAGGATATTGCTGGCATCTGACCCGGATCGGGAAGGAGAAGCAATTGCATGGCATTTGGGATACTTATTGGGAATTGATACGAATAGTAAATGCCGGATTGAATTCCACGAGATCACTAAACCCGCTATTCTTGCCGCGGTAAAACAACCCCGTCAAATTGATACTCATCGGGTTGATGCGCAACAAGCGCGCCGCATTCTTGATCGTTTAGTGGGATATCAATTAAGCCCGCTCCTTTGGCGAAAAGTGAAAAAGGGGCTTAGTGCCGGGCGCGTTCAATCGGTTGCGGTACGTCTCATCTGTGAGCGGGAAGAAGAGATCCGTAACTTTATGCCTGAGGAATACTGGAGCCTTGCCGCTCAGCTTCAGGCGGCAGGGGGGACGTTTAGCGCAAAGCTGATCAAAAAAGAGAATCAAAAGCTCGTTATTTCGAGTGAAAAAGAAATGAAAAAGGTTCTTCATGACTTAGATCAGGAAAGATTTTTGGTTCAAGAGGTTCGCAAAAGAGAGAAAAAGAAGCAGCCGACTCCTCCTTTTACGACGAGTACACTGCAACAGGAAGCATTCCGTAAACTCAATATGTCTCCCAAACGGACGATGATGCTTGCCCAACAACTATACGAGGGCATTGATATCGGCAAGGAAGGGACAGTCGGACTTATAACCTATATGCGTACGGATTCGGTAAAAATATCGGAGATTGCCCAAGCGGAAGCTAAGGAATGGATTGTAGAGCATTATAGCGCAGAATATTATCCACCCGAGGCACGGCAATATACAAGTAAGGGCAGGGCTCAAGAAGCTCACGAGGCGGTTCGGCCAACATCGGTTCAGCGGACTCCCGATTTCTTAAAAGCTTTTTTAAGCCGTGACCAATTGCGGCTGTATCGCTTAATATGGTCACGCTTTCTTGCCAGTCAAATGAGTGCGGCTCTCTTGGATACATTAACCGTTGATGTGAGCGCGGGCCAATATCTTTTCCGGGCGAATGCGTCAACGGTTCGCTTCCCCGGATATTTAGCAGTTTATGAAGAAAGTCAAGATGAAGGAAATAAGGAGAATGAAGAGGGTTCCTTATCAACCCAAGTTGTTCAAGGAGAACCTTTGGAAAGACTGGGCCTTCAAGAGAAACAACATTTTACAGAACCGCCGGCCCGTTATTCCGAAGCCTCCCTGGTTCGTAAAATGGAAGATGAAGGAATTGGCAGACCAAGCACATATGCTCCGACGATTGAGACTATTCAAACACGGGGTTATGTCGCTAAAGAAGGAAAACAGCTTTTACCGACAGAATTAGGGGAAATCGTGATTTCGTTGCTCAAGGAGAACTTCCAGGACATCGTTAATCTTGAGTTCACGGCTAATTTTGAAGAAAAGCTGGATGAGATCGAAGAAGGATCCTTACCATGGCGGACGGTAATCCATGAGTTTTATACTCCTTTTGCCCAGAGCTTAGAAGAAGCTGAGGAAAAGATCGGTAAAGTTCAGATCGAAGATAAGGTATCCGACGAAATCTGTGAAAACTGCGGCCGAAATATGGTTATTAAAATGGGACGCTACGGGAAGTTCCTTGCCTGCCCGGGATTCCCTGAGTGTAGAAATACTAAACCGCTGCTCGAACAAATTGAAACAAAATGCCCGAAATGCGGAAATCCCTTGGTTGTAAGACGAAGTAAAAAGGGCCGTAGATTTTACGGATGCAGCACTTATCCGGAGTGTGAATTTGTATCCTGGGAATTGCCGGCACCGGAGCCTTGTCCGCAGTGTAAGGGAATGATGGTCATAAAAAGTTCAAAACACGGTAAACACTATGTTTGTATCAATCCGGAATGCCGTTATGATAAGCCGGTTGAGGAGCAGGAATAGAGGAGATAGATATGGCAGAGGTAACCGTCATCGGGGCCGGACTGGCAGGTGCGGAAGCGGCTTGGCAGCTGGCGGAGAGAGGAATTCCGGTTAAGCTCTATGAAATGCGTCCCCGGAAAATGTCTCCGGCACATCATACCGGAAATTTTGCCGAACTGGTCTGCAGCAATTCTTTAAAAGGTGCGGGCTTGGATAATGCGGCAGGGTTATTAAAGGAAGAAATGCGGCGCTTAAATTCCCTGACCATGGATGCGGCAGATCATCATGCTGTTCCGGCCGGGGGAGCACTCGCGGTTAATCGCGAATTGTTTTCTGCCGAAATCACTGAGCGCCTGGAACAGCATCCTAACATTCAAATTCATCGTGAAGAAGTAAAGAAAATCCCGGAAGACGGAGTTGTTGTCATGGCAACGGGCCCGTTGACCGCTGATGCTCTTGCCGAGGAAATTCAAAAGCTTACGGGTGAAGAAGCCCTATCCTTTTATGATGCGGCAGCCCCGATTGTTACGCTTGAATCGATCGATTTAAACAAGGCCTTTTGGGCTTCACGCTATGACAAGGGGGATCCCGATTATCTGAATTGCCCGATGACCGAGGAAGAATATAAGCGTTTTTACGAAGAATTGCTTCGGGCGGAGACAGCAGAAGTGAAAGGATTTGAAAAAGGCAAGGTCTTTGAAAGCTGTATGCCGATTGAAGTCATGGCCGGCCGCGGCGAACAGACCCTTGCTTTCGGTCCCTTAAAACCTGTGGGCTTGGTTGATCCTCGAACAGGGCGAAAGTCATACGCGGTTGTACAGCTCCGTAAAGAAAACCGCGAGGGAACACTTTTTAATTTAGTGGGTTTCCAGACTCATCTGAAGTGGGGAGAGCAGCAACGGGTGTTCCGTCTCATTCCGGGTCTTGAACATGCGGAATTTGTGCGCTACGGTGTTATGCATCGCAATACTTTCCTCAATGCCCCTCAGGTCCTTCAGGCAGATTTCAGCTTGAAATGCCGTCCACAGCTATTTTTTGCGGGACAAATGACGGGGGTGGAAGGATATATTGAGTCAGCGGCCAGCGGCCTTATTGCGGGTATTAATGCCTCCCGCGTATTAAGGAATAAATCCACCTTGCGTTTCCCTGCCGAAACGGCACTGGGAGCTTTGGCTCTTCACCTCGAAGGTTCGCCGAGTACAAACTTTCAACCCATGAATATCAATTTTGGATTATTTCCGCCGTTAGGAGAACGGATAAAAGCAAAACGCGAAAAAAATCAAAGAATTTCCGCAAGGGCACTTATAAGACTGGATGAGTTTCTTCAAGAGTATGGGTTAACGACAAGAGAAGAATAATGAGTATACAGTGTATACTCTGTGGATGTGGAGGTTTAGCGATGTTAGCAGACCAGGCGCTTGCCCTCTTTGTCGGACAGCTTGAAACGCAAAACCGTTCAGAAAACACGATAATTGCTTATCAAAATGACATCTTACAGTTTTTAAGTTATTTGGGTCATGAGAAGGGCGTTGAGTTTGAGCAGATTTCACTGGAAGAGGTTTCGGTAGAATGGATTCGGAGCTTTTTAGGAGATCTTACAGATCAAGGCTTAGAACGCAAAAGTATGGCTCGAAAATTAGCGGCTCTGCGCTCCTTCTTTAAATTTCTGTGTAAAAAGGGTTATCTTGATCAAAACCCTGTCCAACGCATAACAAGTCCTAAGATTGGAAAGAAGCTTCCTGAGTTTATCTATTTGAAACAGATGGAGAAGCTCCTGCAAACCCCGGATTGCTCAACAGTTTTAGGGGTACGGGATCAGGTTATTCTCGAACTCCTCTATGGTTCAGGCTTAAGGGTAAGTGAATTAGCAGGGCTCAATCAGGAAGATGTGGATCAAAATCAGTTGCTCCTTCGGGTACGGGGAAAAGGGAAAAAAGAGCGGATTGTTCCTATGACAAAATATGCTCAGAAGGCCATTCAAAAATATCTTGATATGAGAGAGAATTCACAAGAAGCTTTACTGTTAAACTATCAAGGATCTCGATTATCGGTCCGTTCAATTCGCCGCATTCTTGACAAGCTCGCGGCCGAAGCAGGATTATCCCAACACATTCATCCGCATATGCTGCGCCATTCTTTTGCCACGCATCTCCTGGATGGCGGAGCGGATTTAAGAAGTGTTCAGGAACTGTTGGGACATGCGAAGCTCTCTTCAACCCAAATTTATACGCATTTAACGCGGGAGCATCTGCGACAGGTCTACGATGAAACGCATCCTCACGCAAAATCACACTAAAGCCATTAAATTTTCATAGATTTACATCAATTGAATACAATTCCTCTTGACTAGATGCCAAGAAACCATTAAACTCCCATTAGAAGGAGGATTTTAGATGTTTCATGCAACAACAATTCTAGCAGTCAAAATGGGTAATAGAGTCGCCATGGCTGGAGACGGGCAAGTCACTTTCGGTGAAAACACAATTATGAAACATAAAGCGAGAAAAGTTCGCCGGCTGTTTCACGATCAAGTTTTGGCAGGATTTGCAGGTTCGGTTGCTGATGCCTTTACCCTCTTCGAAAAGTTTGAACAAAGGCTTGAACAGTATAACGGTAACCTTCAACGAGCCGCCGTCGAGCTGGCCAAAGAATGGCGAATGGATAAGATGCTTCGCAATTTGGAAGCGCTGCTTCTCGTTGCCGATAAGGAAACTCTGCTTTTAATATCCGGATCAGGGGAAGTGATTGAACCTGATGATGGAGTTGCAGCAATCGGGTCCGGAGGAAATTATGCCCTGGCGGCAGCCAGAGCCTTAATTAAACATTCGAGTTTGGAACCCTCAGAGGTGGTTAGCGAAGCCATGAAAATCGCATCCGCGATTTGTGTCTATACTAATGATCAAATTATCGTCGAAGAACTATAAGGGGTGGGCATATGGAACAACTCACGCCACGGGAAATCGTCCGTAAATTGGATCGGGATATTGTTGGACAAACGCAAGCTAAAAAATCGGTAGCGATCGCTTTACGGAATCGCTATCGCCGTTCTCTGCTTCCGGAAGGGTTACGGGATGAAGTACTTCCGAAAAATATCTTGATGATCGGTCCCACGGGTGTCGGTAAAACGGAAATTGCACGCAGGCTTGCCAAACTTGTTCGTGCACCTTTCATTAAGGTTGAAGCAACTAAGTTTACAGAAGTGGGCTATGTCGGCCGGGATGTAGAATCAATGATTCGTGATCTTGTGGAGATTGCTTTACGTATGGTTAAGGCTGAAAAAATGAAAGTGGTTGAAAGTGAGGCCGCTGTGGCTGCGGAAAAACGGCTTGTGGCTTTACTGGTTCCGGGCAAGCACACAGAATCACAATCTTCTAACCCTTTTCAATTTCTTTTTAACCAAAATGAGGAGAAAAAGCCTGAAAGCATTACACCTGAAATTGAGCAAAACCGGGCGCTGGTGGCTGAAAAACTTCGCCGAGGAGAACTTGAAAATAAGGTGATTGAGGTTGAAGTCGAAGACACCCAGCCTCTGCTTCCCGATCTGATGGGCAATACCGGAATGGAACTTAACTCAAATCTTCAGGATATGATGAGCGGAATGCTTCCCAAAAGGAGGAAAAAACGCAAGGTTACGGTAAAAGAAGCCCGGCGGATTTTGACCTTGGAAGAAGCTCAGAATTTGATTGATCATGATGAAGCTGTTCAGGAGGCAATTCGGCGTTCCGAACAAGAAGGTATTGTTTTTTTAGATGAGATTGACAAAATTGCAGGCCGCGAAGGTTCATCAGGTCCGGATGTATCACGGGGCGGCGTACAGCGGGATA
Organism: Desulfitobacterium sp.; assembly: GCF_034927245.1. Classification (GTDB taxonomy): domain Bacteria; phylum Bacillota; class Desulfitobacteriia; order Desulfitobacteriales; family Desulfitobacteriaceae; genus Desulfitobacterium_A. The sequence continues at coordinate 648 of NZ_JAYFQK010000030.1, read as the reverse complement.
TCCTTCCGATCGTTGAGGGCTCAACCATTGTTACGAAATATGGCCCTGTGAAGACAGAACATATCTTATTTATCGCAGCCGGGGCGTTTAATATTACTAAACCTTCAGATCTTATACCGGAATTGCAAGGCCGCTTCCCGATTCGGGTGGAACTTGAATCATTAGGGGTTGAAGACTTTAAGCGGATTTTGACTGAACCGGAATCATCTTTGATCAAGCAATACAGTGCATTATTAGAAACCGAAGGCATAGAATTGGAATTTACGGAGAATGCTATTGATGAACTGGCACAAGTTGCCTTTGATGTCAACTCCAATACGGAGAATATCGGTGCACGGAGACTCCATACGATCATTGAAAAAGTCTTAGAAGAGCTTTCATTTGAGGCCTCAGAGCTCCCAGATGATTATAAGGTCACGATCAATCGTGAATATGTCCAAAAACGATTGGAAGATGTTGCCCAAAATCAAGATCTTTCACGCTATATTTTATAGGTCTATTAGCAGCTTAATAGCCTCTCGGAATAAAAAGGGAGGAAATCTCCAAGATGGGATAAAGTCCCTGGGAATTACGATGAGCAAAAGGAGATGAAGAACCCCACTCATAAAATGGGCATGCCAAAAAGGCCTAACCGCACTCCTTTTTCAA
>NZ_JAYFQK010000021.1:0-15946 GCF_034927245.1 Desulfitobacterium sp. | reverse complement strand
TTTATTTCCGGCTTCTTTCAAAGCACGAGCAATCGGGTAAACAGGAGCAACCCCTAGTCCTCCGCCAATACAGACGACTGTTCCGTAATTTTCAATTTCCGAAGGTACACCGAGGGGACCGACGAAATCTTGAAAAGAGCTTCCTTCTGGCATCTCATTGATCAATGAAGAAGAATAGCCCACGTCCTGAACAACTATGGTTATCGTGCCCTTCTCTCGATCAAAATCCGTAACGGTTAACGGAATTCGTTCCGATTTTTCGTCCATCCGGACGATTACAAATTGCCCTGGTTCAACTTTTTTTGCCACTGCCGGCGCTTCGACTTCCATAAGAACAATGGAAGGCGCAGCCGCTAGCTGTCTTCTTTTAACTACCCGGTACACGAACACTCCTCCTTAAACCATTTAAAACCTTATTTCCGGCTAAAATACATGGACCGAAACCCAGTTTTTCAGTCGTATAATGCCGGGATCGATCCATTTAAAAGGAAATAATTTATTTTAACTTCGTCTCATAGTTGGGTTTTTCCTCTGATGCAGCCTTTATTGCCTCTACGATCTTCTCCGGTGTCATTGGTAAATCGTAAATACGGATGCCTAAGGCATCAGTAACCGCATTAGCAATAGCTGCGGCCGTAGGAACCAACGCAGGTTCCCCTACTCCTTTTGCACCGTAAGGTCCGCTGGCTTCCAATTCCTCGATGATAATGGGATAAACTTCCGGAACATCCATGGAGGTAGGAACAAGATAAGTGGATAATGCCGGATTCTTAATTTCTCCGTCTTTAATGACGACCTCTTCGGTCAAGGCATAGCCTAACCCCATGGCACAGCCGCCTTCAATTTGTCCTTCAACGCTTTGCGGATTGATCGCTTTGCCCACATCATGCGCTGCTACAATCTTGGTCACTTCGACCATTCCTGTCTCCGTATCCACAATGACTTCAGCGACCTGAGTTGCAAACGCATACGTTGCATAAGGAATACCCTGTCCGTTTTCCGGATCAAGTTTGGTCGCCGCCGGATTAAAATAACCATGTCCAAGTGTCAGGTTCCCATCGCCGCGGCACTTCGTAATGAGTTCTTTTACAGTCAGCTCTGTAGGTTGATCGCCGTTCCATATCCGACCTTGCTTTAGAGTCAGCGTTTGAATAGGCCGATTTAATATCTCAGCCGCTTTCGAGAGCATTGGCTCACGTGCACTTTCGGCTGCCAAGCGAACCGCATTTCCGGAAATATACGTCTGACGTGATGCCGATGAGGCACCTGCATCGGGAGTAACACCCGTATCGGCTGATACGACAACAACATCTTCCAAACAAACCCCAATCGTCTCAGCCGCTATCTGTGCCAGAACTGTTGTTGAGCCCTGACCCATATCAGCACAGCCGGTCAGAACCGTAACAGTGCCGTCATCCGAAATATCAACAAAGGCACCCGCCGGATTATTGCTGGCTGTATTGCCAATACCGTACCACATAGTACCTATTCCAAATCCACGCTTTTTCATTTAGATCTAGCCTCCAGCCCAGGCATAACCTGGAGAGCCTTTTCCCAGGCAGCCTCTAACGTTTTCCCCATCCCAATACTACCTTCCAGTTTTTGTCCGGTAGCGGTAATCGAGCCATTATGAACAATATTCCGTCGCCGAATTTCCAGAGGACTTATCTTTAAAGCTTGGGCAACGATATCCATCTGACTTTCGCTTGCAAAAGCCATTTGAGGCGTACCAAATCCCCTCATGGCCCCGCTGAAAGGATTGTTAGTATATACACAAAGAGCTTCAATATCTGCATTAGGCACTTCATAGGGACCGCTGGAATGTACCGCTGCCCTGATTAACGTTGCCGGACCGTAGGATGCATAAGCCCCTGTATCGCCGACAACCTTGACTTTAACCGCCAGCAATTTTCCTTCTTTATCGGCTGCTGTCGTATAGTCAATAAAAAAGGGATGGCGTTTGCTGGTCGCAATAAAAGACTCCTGCCGATCATAGCTCATTTTAACGGGACGTCTTAACTTAAGTGCGGCCAGACCGAGGTAACATTGAAGAGAAATATCTAATTTCCCGCCAAATCCACCCCCGGTAGCCATTTGAATAATTCTTACTTTATTCATCGGCAGACCTAAAACACGGGCAACATCTTTTCGATCATAATGAGGATTTTGGGTACAAACTTTGATAACAAGTACGTCTTCATCCATGAAAGCCACGCCTGCTTCAGTTTCGATAGCACAATGCTCAATCTTTTGCGTTGTGTATCTCCGTGAAATCACAACTTCAGCGTGGTTCAATGCCGAATTAACATCACCTTTTTTAATCTTGCTGATCAGCTGAATATTGCCTTTTTCATGGATAGCCGGTGCATCTTCCTTCATGGCACTCCAGACATCGTAAACAGGAGTGAGCTCTTCGAGATCGACTTTAATCAACCCGAGGGCTTTTTGGGCACTGGCTTCATCCTCAGCAGCAACAAGCGCCAACGCATCTCCCTTAAAACGAACCTTATCTGTCAATGCAGACTGATCCTTAACAATAATTCCATAACTGTTTTCTCCGGGTATATCCTTATACGTAAAAATCCTGACTACTCCCGGAACCTTCATGGCCTCGGTTAAGTCAAAACCTTTTACATTCGCATGAGCAACTTGACTCCGTAAAACCTTGAGCGTAAGAGCTCCTTGAAGATCAATATCTCCTGCATAGAGGGTTGAGCCCGTAACTTTTTCTCGTCCATCGACCCGCTGCACAGATTTCCCGACAACACTGTAATCAGGCACGGACAACACCTTCCTTCGCGGCCTTACTTGCTGCGGCAATTTCAACACCCTGAACAATTTTGGCATAACCGGTACAACGGCAAATATTACCGGATATCGCCTTTGAGATTTCCTGCCGTGTAGGATGAGGATTGCGATCAAGCAGAACCTTAGCCGCTAAAATCATTCCCGGTGTGCAATACCCGCATTGAACGGCTCCCGCATCTAAAAACGCTTGCTGAAGATAATTCAGTTCCCCCTCATCAGCTATCCCTTCAATCGTCAGAACGTCCCGGCCATAGGCCTGCGGAGCAAAAACCAAACACGAGTCTACAAGCTCCCCGTCAAGAATAACCGAACAGGCACCGCATTCCCCTTCACTGCATCCCTCTTTAGCCCCTGTTAAACCCAAACAGTCACGCAAGACGTCGAGCAACCGCAGTCCCGGATCAATATCCAGGGCTACCTGTTTTCCGTTAACCTTCATTTCAAGATGATATTGAGCCATCTTACATCACCGCCTGTTCCGTATCGAGTAACAATCTGCTCGCTAAATCCCGGGCTATCCCCTTGATCGCTTCGCGCTTATAAGGGGCTGAGGCCCGCGAACCAAGCATACGGGCAACTTCCATGCCTGCCGTTTCGGCGAAGCCATTGACTAGGGACTCAGTGGGTTTGTTACCGATTAAATAGTCTTCTAATTTATTATTTCGGCTGGGATTAGGGCCCACTGCCCCTAAGCTGACGCGAGCCTGTCGAATGACCCCTTCTTGTTCCGTTATGATCATCGCCAAACTCATTCTCGCAATCGCCAGTGCCTTACGACGTCCCAGCTTGATAAAGCCGGATTTACTCTTATTATTAGGAATTTCGAAGCTAATTTCCGTCAATATTTCCTTGGGCTGAATATTGGTTTTTCCAACCCCGCATAACAACTCACTGAGAAGCACGGTTCGGGATCCTTCAATCGAATTAAGTTTAGCCTTGGCATCTAATGCAACCAGTGCATTGACCGTATCCGCCGCAGGCGAAGCATTGGCAATATTTCCCCCGACAGTCCCAAGATTCCGGATTTGCGGAGAACCCACTGATGCAGCGGCTTCGGATAATAAAGGCACTCTTTCCTGGATGAGAGGAGAGTTTTCGATCTGCGAAAATGAACATAAACTCCCTAATTTAATCACGTTTTCTTGGATACTGATCTTACGAATATCCGGTATTCTCGACAAATCAAGTATTCCAACATTCTTTAATTTTCCCTTCTTCATGTCCGGAAGAATATCTGTTCCTCCAGCTAAAGGCCTTAAGCTCCCTTTAAAATCTGCAAGAAACTTTAAAGCATCGGCCATCGATTGCGGTTGTAAATATACACTGCATTCCGGCATAATAACCTCCATTCCGCTGCTGCCGGCAGCCCCTGAGTTTTAAAAAATGCGCGGATGAAGATGCGCAAGAGGCAAAACCATCCGCGTCGATTAAAAAATAGGTTCAATCCGTAATTTCTTCAAGTGATTTGCCCATCGTTTCTTTTCCAACGATTCCGACAACGATAGCCACAACTGCAAAGACCACGGTTAACATGATAAATACATTCTTATAGCCAGCCGCTTGACCATATGCCGAGTAAATAACCGGCACGATCATCGGCGCTAGGAACGCACCTAAACGACCGAAGGCAGCAGCCCAACCCGAACCGGTTGCTCTGGCAACGGTTGGATATACTTCCGGAGTATAGGCATACGTACATCCCCAAGCACCTAAACTAAAGAAATAGAGTAAGCAGCCATAGAGTAAGACTTGGTTAGCCGTTCCGGCATGCCCGAACAACCATGCCGCTAAAGCAGTGCCCAGGAGATAGACGACCAAAACTTTCTTCCTGCCAATCCTTTCAACAAGATAGGCCGCGCTGGCATATCCCGGTAACTGTGCGAGACACATAATCAATGTAAATTCGAAGCTTTTCACCAAAGCAAAGCCTTTACCTACTAACAAGGTTGGGGTCCATAGGACAAAACCATAATAACCAAAGTTAAGACCAAACCAAATGACCCACAATACAATCGTGCTGGCAAGATATTTTTTTGACCACAGATCGGCGAAGGATACATGCACATTATTAACCTTTTTGGGCGCTGTTTCACTATCGCTCTCTGGTTTATAGTTAATGCCGGCTTGTTTTTCCATACGGCTGACAATTGCATCCGCTTCATCACTCTTACCTCTTAACTCAAGATAACGCGGAGATTCGGGAATAGCCCTCTGTATAACAGCCGCAAAAAGTGCAGGAAAAGCCCCTACCCAAAAACCAATTCTCCATCCATAAACCGGTATAAGCAAGTATGCCACGAGTGCGGCGACAATCCAACCCCATGCCCAAAAACTTTCTAAGAGAATAACATTACGTCCGCGAATTCTAGTTGGAGAAAATTCACTCACTAAAGTTGAAGCTGCCGGTAACTCACCGCCCAAGCCAAAACCCGTAAAGAATCTTAAAATCACGAGCATCGTAAAATTGGTAGAAAATCCGGAAAGACCACTCGCTACCCCATAAATGATTAAAACCCACAAGATTACGGTTCTTCGACCCCAGCGATCTGCGGCCATCCCTGATAAGGCTGCACCTATCGCCATTCCAAGCATTGCTGAACTACCCAGCACCCCTAATTGACCTGTGCTGAGTGCCCAGTCCTTACCGATAGACGCCATAACCCCGGCAACCATCCCTTGATCCATAGCGTCAAATAGCCAGCCAATACCGCATAAGAATAGAATTTTCCGAAGCATCGGAGTACTAGGTAATCTATCAATACGTGCAGAAATATTCACCATGCCTTTGTTTTCCTCCCTCTTTAATTAAGGACTTTATCTTAATTCTCACTCTTTCTTTTTAGTCCACTCCTTGGACATATTGACATTTAACGGCCTGATATGTGATAATGATATATTATAATTGGGATTATTAGATTAATTTATATGAACATTGCCGAAAGGGGTCTCTAAAAGCTGCCTTACAGTTTCACCTCCCACGTCTTATAAGAACGACCTCTTATAAGACCGCTAAAGTCCATGTAAACTTCCTGACTGGGTCAAATGCCCTCGGGGTTAATTACCCCGGTCTTTCCGTTTTCTATTTGTCCTCGAGTGTAAAAAAGAATGAGTTTGAATAGATAAGATCATTCCCTTGGGATGAATCTGAAAAAGACTAACCGAGTACATATTTGGCTTCCAATTCTCTGATTTCTGTTAAGCCAATTAACGCATTAAATTCTGTAAATGGGATCATTTGATCCATGATACCTTCAGTTGTACCCGTCTTCTTGATCTCTGACATTAAGTTCTTCATACTCTGGGCCGTGATATAAGTTGACGCCGTTGGGAAAATAACCAGATTGTAACCTATGGCTTGTAACTTCTGCGCAGGGAATTGGGGAGTACGCCCTCCCTCGACCATATTGGCTAGGACTGGTACTTTAAAGCTCGAAGTAATCATTTTCATTTCTTCGACAGACTCCGGAGACTCGATAAAAATAACGTCTGCCCCGGCTTCTTCGTAGGCTTTGCCCCGGCGAATCGCTTCTTCTATGCCGTGAACTGTCCTCGCATCTGTACGGGCGATAATCACAAAATCAGGGTCTTGCCGTGCCTCAATGGCAGCTTTGATCTTTCCGACCATTTCTTCCATCGGAATCACTTGTCGTCCGGTCATATGTCCGCATTTCTTCGGTGCCACTTGATCCTCCAGTTGGATCGCCGCAACCCCAGCCATTTCATATTGGCGTACCGTTCGAATGACATTAATCGCATTGCCAAAGCCTGTATCGCCGTCCGCGATGACGGGAATCTCAACAGCACTGGCAAAATTATTGGCTCGCGCCAGCATCTCACTCATATTTAAAAGCCCGACATCAGGCATTCCTAAATGGCTGGCGGCTTGTCCATAACCGGTCATATACACACAATTGAATCCGGTCTTTTCAATAATTTTAGCGGTCAATACATCATGGGCTCCCGGAGCAATTAGGATTTCTTTCGAGGCTAATAACTGTCTTAGTTTCTTCCCTTTATTATTCATGTTAACTCCCCTTAACTATATTTTGTCATTATCTCCACCCCATCAGGGTTGTTTAAAAATAGTGTGTAAACCAAGAACTAAGGCTTCATTTGGATGCTCCGCAGCCAAGGCGCCAATCGTGTAAAGTAAGTAAGACGTATCGATAATAAACTCCGGTGTTTCGGGTAAAAGTGATATCCCCCTATTGGCAAAGGCTTTTGTCAGAATATCGCGGCCGAGTTCTTCACCGGAGTGTGCAAAGATCCCCCCGACGGCTACCACTTTGTGTACTTTCCGCAGATCGCGTCCAACAGGAGTACCCGGAACAATCCCCATCACGGGATCAAAGGACTGGGAAATATACCCCGCGTGACGTTTAATCGCAATTTCGATGGCGGCAATCGCCATTCCTTGATCAAATCGCTTTTCTTTTTCAGTTGTACTGATATACTCAGGATTCTTCTCTAAGAAATGAGCATAAGCTTTCAATTCTTCCGCAAGGTCTTCTCCTTGGAGTGCAACCTTGGCTAAGACACCATTTGCTCCCGCTGTTTCGACAATTCCTGTAGCACTTACTCTTAAGCCTAAATTTCCTTCGACCGTTCGGTAGGAAACTTGTTTTTCATCGGAAACGATTAAACCTTTTTCTTCATTACTGATCAGCGCCAAGTCGGGTAAGACAGAGTGAACATCTGTCGTCGCTCCCCCGATATCAATAACCATCATATTGCCGATACCTTCGGTTTCCGGAGTACCCAAGGCCATGAGTTCTGTACCCATTAAAACGGCTCCCGGTGTCGGTATAACCCGCCCGTTAGAAACCATCTCCATCAAGCTTCCCAAGCCTTTAGCCTTCGTAATTTGACGAATAAACTGTTGATGGATCGCTTCGCGTGCCGGTTTTACCTTGAGTTCATGAATAGTTGGCATGACATTCGGAACGCGAATGGTGCGGACTCCCTGTGATTCCAGAACTTTTTCCACTCGCGCCTGAACCTGAATATTACCGGCAATAATTACAACAGCGCTGCACTTGCTATCAATGATGACTTGAGCATTCTCTAAAAGCGAATCCTCATCACCGCAGTCTGTTCCCCCTGCTAAAAGGATAATATCCGGCTTAATTTCCTGGAGAACTTGGATGCGAAAATCAAGCGGCGTTTCATGGGAAATGATTTCAAGCACCCGTGCACCTGCACTCATCGCGACTTCTTTGGCCGCTTTAGCGGTAACTCTCGGCATATAGCCCATAGCCACCATCCGTAGTCCGCCCGCTGCAGAACTTGTGGCCAAGACCTGTTGCGGAGCAATATCTTCGGAACCCATGCTCCGCGCCAAGTTTTTTCTCGCTTCCACAAGCCCGATTTTAATGTTTTTCACCGTTGTTGGAGCCTGAGACCGACTCATGAGTTTAAATTCTTGTGCTTCTCTGGCAAAAGCGGTTACTTTGGTGTAGGTACTTCCTACGTCATAGACTAACAAATCGACCTGCTTTATTTCCTCACCCCCTGACACGCTTTAAAACAGGGAATTCATCTCACAATGTAACAATATCCGTCCATAATGCGGCGGGCGGTCCGTCCAAAAGCAGCCCTTTTGATCTTAACCTTATCTCCCTGGCTCTCGACTTCGACTTCGATATTAATCACACCGGCCGGGTGCCCAATCCGCACCAGAGAATTTTGGGAACGGCACACCTCATGGACAAGGGTCCCCGGGATTTTCGCCGCTGCTCCCGTACAGGTTGTCCCCGTACCGGCATAGGTTTTATGCATGACTTGCATAAACATCAATCTCGATACCAAATCGACGTCTTCCTTAGCAATCTTCTTTCCGGTCGTAAAATCATGATAATCCTGAGGTTCACTCACAAAGGCAACCATCGGAAAGGCCGGGCTATTTTGTAAAGCATCGGCCGGATTCTTGGCCATGCCGATCATGGTTGCTGCCTTACCCCGAATTTGCTCGAGAATGGCGAGCATTTTTTTGTTGGCGCTAATTTCGGCCGGGGTTTCAATTCCGGTTAGGCCCAGGTCTTTAGCCCGAACAAAGACCATCGGATTAGCGACGTCAACAATAGAAGCTTCGATCTTACCGACTCCATCAATATCAAGTACATCAACCGTCTTACCGGTAGGCAGCACCTTATTCGTTACCGCACCCGCCGTACCTGCAAAATCAAGCATGATCTTAGCCCCGGTACCCGGCACTCCCGCAATCGAATAATCTCCTACAACCTGTGCCTTGCCATTTTTCACGGGAACTTCGGCCACTAAAATTTTCCCCGTGTTCGTATTATGAATACGGACTTCAGTGACCGGCTCGACGGCCCGAACCAGACCCTCATCCACCGCAAAAGGACCTACACCGGAAGAAATATTTCCACAGTTCCCCGAATAATCAATCATGGCATTCGTAAAACTGACTTGTCCAAACGTATAATCGACATCTGCATCTTTACGCGAAGTCGGGCCAATAATGGCGACCTTACTGGTTAACGGATCCGCACCCCCTAATCCGTTAATTTGACGGACATCCGGACTTCCAAAAATAGAGAGGATCTCTTGATCTTTCTCTTTGGGATCGGACGAAAGATCATTTTCCCTTAAGAAAATCCCTTTACTGGTTCCCGCCCTGAGAATGACCGTTCGAATTCGACGTTGCTCTTCCATTTTATTTCCCTCCCTTTTTAATATGATCTTTGACCCATTGAATAGCCCCTGCCGGATCAGTCCCCGGTCCGAAGAAACCATCGACTCCTAAGAAGCCTGTTCCTTCTTTCTTAATCTTGGCTTCTACTTGAGCATGTTCTTCTTCTTTTTCCGCAATCCGACCCCCGGCAATGTACAAAACTTTATCCCGAATCCCCAGTTCTTGCAGCCGTTGATCCACCCGCGGGAACAAGGTAATACCCAGACCCAGAAGATTACTGACCCCGATGACATCCGCCTTGGCTTCCGCGGCGACTTCAGCCACCGTCTCCGGTAGATTCATACCCCGGAGAAAAATCACTTCATAACCGGCCTGCTCAAAGGCCTCCCGAATCATATTGATGCCTACGACATGAGCATCAGCCCCCACCGTGGCTAATAACACTTTTTCTTTTTGGGTAACCGGTACCTTTTGATCCACTTTGACTTCTTCGCTGGTAAAGGCTAATTTCTGCGGGGCAATACCCACGGGTCCATATCCGGGTACATAGCGCCGAATGCCATCTTTATCCCGATGGGTTTTCACACCCCGTTTCAAATCCCAGCCTCCGGCTCGGGGTGCATCAAGAATCCCGCTTTTACCCGCGGTAACGATACGGTCAATCAGTTCTTCGGCACCATACTTCAACCAAAAGTCAGGGCCTATTTCATCCGGAGTGACTTCCCGCTCGATTTCCAACGTTCTGCCGATAACGGCCATCGCCTCACGGAGAATCTCCTCTTGACGATGATCAATCGCCGGGTCATCGATCGTATATCGCGCTGTATTTTCAAAGACATTTTGGGAAGCCCAGATCGCTTTGGCCATGGATGCTCCCGTCGGAATACCGACATTTTCCGCGGCCTTCGGGCGATAGAAGTTTGCTCCGCCTAACTTCGCACTAATCGCCATTCTGGCAAAGTGAGCCTGTTCCGCAATTAAATCAGCGGGCGGGTTCTGGAACGTTTCAGGGACGGCAATCAAAAATTCACTCCACATCACTTGTTTAAAAGCTCTCATCACGGCCAAATCCGCTAAAAGGTTAATTCCGGCCACATTCATTTGCAATCCGCTTAAGGCTTTTGGCAAGCCGGCATGAATGGCCAGACCTTCGGCCATCAAGCACATGGCTAGAGCCATACCGTCTGTACCGCCGATATTATTTAAGTGCTTATGCGAATCGGTTTGCACGAAGATGTTGTTATCGGCACACACCTGCAAAGCCTTATATCCATTGAGAACTTTCGTCTTATAATCATGAATTCCCCGACCGCCAAAGTGCACATGAATAACCGGGCCAATGTCTGTGCCGTCAAAACCCGCAATCAAAGAATTGATAATGGACAGATGGGGGGTATCGCCCGTTGCATTAATGCGCACAGGGTGTTTTGCACCGCCGCCGATTTCAATAAACTTTCTTTCCCCCATCGGGGTGATACCGCCTTTTCCGCGGGACTGCTCAATGAGCTCTTCCCCATCCAGCGGATCGATATGGCGAGTAGCCTCAGAGTGCACGAAGTGAAATAAGGTAATTCCCAGTTCTTCGGCGACTTTATACATTTCGCAAGACTCTTTATAGGTTTCCTCCGCACTATTGCGGCCTAAGATCGGATTTTGCACAGGGATACCCGATTTTGCCGCTTGGCGGCCTAATTCCGCGATCCTATAGCCGCTCCGCTCGACCCCATGCACCATCCGGGGAAAAGGAGCAGGCAAACCACTGATCGAACCATCCGGTCCCACTTTAGGCATCTCGGCACTAAAGACTTTTTCATAAGCCTGAACGCGTTCATAGTCCTCTAATATAATCTTCTTTGTTTTTTCTTGCATCAAAAAAACCTCCTAACCACTTATCCGTTACTGGGATTTAAGTGACGTCTGACTTTAGCAATAAGCCCGCCACACTCTAAAGTTTCCAAAACGTTAGGAGCCAGGGCCTGACCCTTGACCTTTTCTCCGGTAGGCAAGAGTGTAATCTCCCCTGTGACTAAATCCACTTCGATTTCCCGGCCATTTTCGATCTTATCCGCAATATCAGCGACTAAAACGGGCATCCCGATATTGATCGAGTTACGCCTAAAAATCCGAGCCAAGGACTTGGCTATGATGAGGGCGACTCCGGCTTCCTTTAAGGCCACAGGCGCTTGCTCGCGGCTGGAACCGCATCCGAAATTATCACCCGCCACGATGATATCCCCAGGCTGTACCTTGTGAGCAAAGTCAGGAATGGCACTCCCCGCTAAAGCATACTCTTTCAGCTTATCCTCAGGTGCCGCCATCGCGTATCCGGGTAAAATCTGATCGGTATCCACGTTCGTTCCGAACTTCCAAACTCGTCCTTTTAGTTTATTGTTCCATGCCATCTCATACACCCCCTAAAGGTGCAACTGTTCCCGGAGATACAATCTCTCCGGCTACAGCACTCTCTGCCGCTAAACGTGGAGAAGCTAAGAATACCTTTGCTTCACGATGCCCCATTCTTCCCGGGAAATTTCGGTTTGTCGTCGAAACTGCGACATCTTCAGCTGCCAATAATCCCATATGGGCCCCGAAACAGGGTCCGCAGCCGGGACTTGTAACCACTCCCCCGGCCTCGCGAAAAATACGGGTAAGCCCTTGATCTTCCATCTCTTGGGCAATATCCTTCGACGCCGGAATAATCAAAAGAAGGACATCTTTAGCTGCCTTACGCCCTTTTAAAACTTCGGCAGCAATCTTCATATCACTTAAACGGCCATTAGTACAACTTCCAATAACAACTTGCGAAATCTTCGTTCCTGCAACGTCGGCTGCCTTCGCAAAATTACCCGGATTTGGAGAACAAGCCACACAAGCCTTTATTTCTTCCGCTTGAAAAGTAAAGACCTTCTTAACCTCTCCAATGGATTCATTGGAGTCGGCAAAATAACTAATCATCGTTCCCATTTCAATTCCCATATTGGATATCGTCATTTTCTCATCGATGCTCAGATGTTTCACCAGACTGCCTGTATAAATAACAGCCTTATCTGTAAAACCATTCGTTCCAAAACGGCCAATCAAGTGGAGAATGACATCTTTGGCATAAACTCCCGGTTGAAGTCTTCCTTCTAATCGGATTTCATAGGTTTCCGGTACTTCTAAATCAAGCGTCCCCGTGGCCATCGTCGCGGCGAGTTCGGTCGCCCCTACGGGAATGGCGAGTGCGCCATACGCTCCGGCTGTACAGGTATGCGAATCAGCCCCCACAAGAATGGATCCCCGTTCCAACCGATGCTTCTCGGCAATAATTTGATGAATCACTCCATCTGCGCGATCATAAACCTTAACCCCGAATTCACGTGCAAATGCTTTCAAAGTATTTTGTCCGATCTTCGCGTCGATTGTTGCGGCAGGAATAATATGATCTATAACAAAGACAACTTTATGAGGATCAAAAACACGATTTATCCCTATTTTCCGAAACTGTTCAACAGCCATGGGGCCTGTGACATCATGCGCGATGGCCAAATCCACTTTTACAGTGATGTCTTCACCCACATGAACTTTCTCGCGGCCCGCTGCCTTAGCCAAGTACCCCTCAATTGAATTCACTCCCATTTCCCCCCTTGCACATCGGCTAATTCCATTAGTCGACTAAAACGATCCCCATACTCTGGGCTGCAAAACGCGCTTCCTCAAGAGAGGGGCTGGCCTTTTGAAGCACTAAGCGTGCTCCACCCCGATTTAGGGCTTCAACCATGGAATTTTGTTCTGTCGCAAAAATTGTAATTCTTTGCTTTTGCGGCTCATCAACCTTAACAATTTCAACATTTATTTTCTTTTGACGAACCTTATCCATGATTTCCCTATAGGCATTGCCATTATCTGTACTTGCGCCCAAAACTGCGGCCATAAGAATTCCCGGCACGTTAATCCCCCGGCGGGCAAACAGCTCGGCATAAAGTTCTATTTTAACACCCGTTATTTCTCCTTTTGCTAAAGCATGGGCAATTCGCGCTGTATTCGTCGGTGAACCTACAGCTTGACTGCTTCCTCCTACAACCGCCTCACCAAAAGGTTTAACAATGGAATTTGCTTTCTTAGCTAAAGCACGGGCTTCCTGGATAGCAGAAACCATCGTTTTTTCGATTATTGCGTGTTCCTGCTCCCTTACGCCTTCTTCAATAAAATATTCGACTTCAAGATTCTTCTTGAAAAACGGCTGCATATACCGGATAACAATAGGGACTAATTGTTCGGCTGAAACAGGATGAATAGCCGCAGCCATCGCAATCATAACATCAACAGGCACATTAACGGGAATGCCCGTCTTCATGGCCAAATTGGCGGCAAGATTACCGATGAGTACTCCTCCCCCTATATGGGTCGTACAAAGTCCGGCAACCATAACTCGAGGTGTACAAGGAGTGCCTATCGTTGGTGAAAGTGCCAAAACTACCGCTTTCGCCATAGCTTCCGGACTGCCCTTATGAAGTTCAACAAGGGTCGCGGCAGTAGCTGCCGAACCTGCTCCAAAGCCTTCCATATTACAACCCGTCGTCGTTTTTCCTGCTCTAAAGATTGTCCCGACTTTGAGCATCACAGCAACAGCCCGCGCACGTTCCTCTTTATCCTCCACAAACTCTTGAAGGGCGCGATACAATCCTGTATACGTACAGGAATCACCCGTTCCTGCACAAGGCTGCAATCCGCAGGAATGATTACCTACTTGAGCCGCTAAAGTATAGACTAATATCTTATTAATGAAGTCATCTTCAATCAGTCGATTTGAGAAATTATCAGCGGCCAATTCCTGGGGAATGGTTCCTAAAAGAAAACTTGAACCGGAGGTAATTCCTACCTCTGCAGCATATAGATTATGGGCAAATGCGTTCAGTACATCATCCAAAACTTCTTCTCGTGTCATTGCATTTTGATCCATTGCTTCTGCAATAATCACATCACTGACACGTAAATTGAGTTCACCGGCAATTTCAATCGTTTCGCCAAGAGTTAAGCTGCCAAATGTGTATCCCTTTTGTTTTACACATTCATAAATTTGTTTCACCTTTAATTCCCTCCGGCGTTTTCTTAATTTCTTAATTTCTTACTTCTATACCCAGCAATTCTTCCATGGGTTTTATGACGGCAGAAATATCTTCTTTACCTAAACCTTTCGCTCTAGCCTGTTCAAATATCTGTTGAGCCACATTGGTTAACATCATAGGAACTTTTGACTCTTTAGCGGTTTGTACGGCTAGCTCTAAATCCTTATACTGAAGATCAATGGCAAACCCTGGCGCAAATTTGTTCTTAAATACAAAGTTAGGTATCTTAGAAGATAAAGCATAGCTATTACCAGAACTGGCACTGATAATATCAAAGAGGGTCTGAGGTTTAATTCCAAGTTTTGTTCCAAGGGTAAATGCCTCCGCGACGGCTGCCATATTGATTCCTAAAAGGAGATTGTTAACCAACTTAACCGCATCTCCTGAACTCACACTGCCAACATGGTGAATTTTCTTGCCAAGGACTTCTAAAACGGGGCGGACTTTAGCAATATCCTCCTGCTCACCACCGACCATAATGGTCAGTGTTCCTTCAGTGGCTCCTTTGACACCGCCGCTGACCGGAGCATCAATATACCCTAATCCCTTCTCTTTAGCGCATTTAGCCATCTTCTGCGTAAACCCGGGAGAAACACTGGACATATCAATCAAGCAAGTTCCCGGCTTAGCCCCTGCAAAAATACCGTTTTCACCCTGAAGAACCGCACCAACAATAGCATTATTGGGAAGCATCGTAATGACGATGTCAGATTGTCGAGCACATTCGCAAGGGCTCTTTGCTTTTTGCGCCCCCTGTTGAACAAGCTCTTGAACAGCTTGTTCACTGACATCATTAACTGTCAACGCATACCCTGCCCTAAGAATATTGAGTGCCATGGGCTTACCCATTGTACCTATACCGATAAATCCTATGTTCACGGTTTTATCCTCTCCCTTGTCTAATGAATGGACCCAACCGGGCGGCAGCGCGTCCCTTTGAACCATCGTCTCAGGGGCAACGCCGTACCCATGAGTAAACTTAAACTATCTTAATCCATCTTCACCCTTAATTTCATTCTTTTGCAGCCCGCCAATACGAGGATGAGGACGACCCGACGCAGTAACAACGATGGCTACAACCAGTTCATCCGCGCGTGGAGCATCAGGAATTCTAACTTCCATCGCATCATAATGGGTACGAACAAAAGCTGCATCCTTGAAATGAACGGGAACATCTAACCCTGTGCCTATTCCACCCAACTTTTTAGCGGAAGGAATAATCGCCTTTCCTCCGCCGACTTCTGCACGGAACGGTTTGCCAAGACGCGGGTGAAGAATGGCTGCGGCATGTTCCAGTTCACCTTTTTCGCCCACAATGACACCTTTGCCATAGCTATTAACCTCTTCTTTAGCAATGCCCAAAGCTTTCACACCT
>NZ_JAYFQK010000045.1:0-30002 GCF_034927245.1 Desulfitobacterium sp. | reverse complement strand
TTCAAAAAGGAGTGCGGTTAGGCCTTTTTGGCATGCCCATTTTATGAGTGGGGTTCTTCATCTCCTTTTGCTCATCGTAATTCCCAGGGACTTTATCCCATCTTGGAGATTTCCTCCCTTTTTATTCCGAGAGGCTATTTAATTATTAGGTTCGGAGGAGTTCTCTTGCACTTCGATCCCCGCGGCCTTTGATAATAATCTGAGAATCTCCTTTCGATCCTCAGTCGTTGTCAATTTGGGGAGTAAATCGCCCATTGTTCCTTCCGGTGTCTCTAAAAATTTCTCTAAGCTCTTGCCAAACCTCTGGGGTGCATCCTTATAAGCAATATCCAAATCCGGTCCGGTCGTTCCGCCTTTGACTTTGTAAAATGAAACGGAATGACACTGGATACATCCTTTTTGCTTAAAAATATCGCCTTCCTGGGGTTGGTTGTTTGCCGTACCCGTCTGGACTTGTGTTTGCTGAGCTTGAGGTTGAAGGCCTGTATTGTAGACAGTTTCCGCAGTTTTTTCAACAACTGCGGGATTGCTGGGCGTTACCAAAATTTGATAAGTAAAACCCGTTAGAACACCTGCTCCAACACAGAGAAAGAAAAGTGACAATGCACCTTTTCCAATCTTCTTGAGCACATTTGCACCTCCTTTAAGTATTAAGCTTTGAATCCTATTATGGTTAATACAACAAGTATCACTAAGGACAAAGCTGTGGAAGTTAGGATCTTCGATCTGGCTTTAAGCGCATTGGATTTGCTTCGATCGATCCAAGGAAAGAGTAAAAGTACAACCACAAAAAGCCCCGCCAAAAATATGCCGACAAGCTCAGGTACAATTTTCAAAAGACCAAACAGCCAAAGGAAATACCATTCCGGAAGAATACGGGAAGGCGTCATAATCGTATTCGCCGGTGCCCCTAACTCCTTAGGCCAAATCCCAGCTGCCAGCAAAACAATTCCCAAGACAGCAAAAGCTACTACAACTTCAGTCAAGAGATGCCCTGGGAAAAAAGGTATATCTTCCGACTCAACAACACGCTTATTTTCTTGGCTTTCCACTTTACCTTTACCTCCTCTTACAGCCCACGGGAAATTCCTTGTTTACGTATCATCAGAAAATGAATAACCATAAACGCAATAATAAAAATGGGTAGAACAACAATATGAAGGGCATAAAAACGGGTTAAAGTATAGCCTGTAACTTTCGTTCCTGCCTGGATTAAAAGCATTAATTTATCCCCTATGAACGGAAGGGAACCCACCATCTTCGTGGCAACAACTGCCCCCCAGTAACCGACTTGATCCCAGGGCAACAGATAACCGGTAAAGGCAAAGGCCAGAACAAAAATGAGTAAAGATACCCCAATAATCCAGTTCAGTTGGCGGGGCGGTTTATAAGATCCGGTAAAAATTACCCTTAACATGTGCAGAACAACCGTAATAATCATTAAGTTAGCACTAACATTATGAATCGACCGGATCGCCGCACCCATCCATACGTCCTGTTCGATAAAAAGAACGCTTTTATAGGCTAATTCCGGAGTTGGTTTGTAATAAACGGCCAGTAGAATCCCGGTAATCACTTGAATCAAAAAGAGGAGAAAAGTGACTCCTCCGAAACAATAAATATAGTTTCGAGCATGTTTAGGAACAGGATGACTACCGAGTTCTTGGAATATGGTTTTTAGACTTTTTTCTTCATTTTGTGTTTCCCTATTTTCAATAGCCACTTCCTAAACCTCCTTGTATTGAACCATCACAACCCCTTCTTCGACCCAAGCGGTTAAACGCTGTAAGGGCTTTGGCGGGGGACCTTTGATCACATCTCCATCTGCATTATAAACACCACCGTGACAAGGACATTCAAATTGTGCCGTATCCGCATTCCAGGCGACAATACAGCCAAGATGGCTGCAGACCCGGGAAAAGGCCAGAAGTGCACCGTCTTTGCTAAATAACATCGCCGGTGATCCATCATAGACAAATTCTAAAGGAGCATCCGTTATATCCATTTCTTTGGCAACCGCCATTTTCGGTGGGAGTGGCTTTAACGACTCAGGGGGGTTAAGCGTTCCCCCAAGTAAAGATAGAGAACCGACGCCACCTAAAACGACGGGTAAGCTCGCGGTCAGTGTCAAGAATTTGCGTCGATTCATCTTCGGACCTTTATTCTGATTCTGGTTCTGGTTCTCCATGGTTTGCCACCACCTCCTTTTTTTCGAGGATCAGCGCTTTCCATACATGGACGGAAATTGCGCAACTTATTGAAATAAGCCCGATAAAAATGCTGACCCACAGTGAATTACCCGCAACATAACTTTTCCCCAATGATATTAAAAACATCAAAGAAGCCCAAGCATTCAAGGCAACAATCAAAATCCCTTGAGAAAAGGGGTCTTTTAAAAGAGAACTCATGACTAGCCTCCTCTCTCATATCCTACTTCCGGGGGTAAGTTTCCTGAAGATAACCTTCAATTTCCTTAGCCTGGTCATCCGTAATAAAAGCACCAAAACCTTTCATTTGGTTAATTACTTCGCCCCAAGACGCCGTACCTGTATAATTTTTCGGTCGAGTCTCGTCATGACAAGTTGTACAAACGGACTGGAAGGTTAGGTACCCGGCTCCGCCATTATCTTTTTTAGGAATAGGCTGAGCATATGAATTGATGACCGAGAATCCTATTGACAAACCAACCAAAACCATAGTTAACCCTATGGCAATACTTTTCGAAAAATCTTTCGACAAATATATCACCTCCTTCGGGGCAACACTGTAAGCAGGAATTCGCGTTATCCGCCAAGATACAACAATGCCTTCTCAGGGAATGAAAAACCGAACTATAGAAAAACCGAACTATAAAACACTGGATGAGCCGCACTGCAGGTTAAAATCCCAAAAGGCTAAAGATGCAAACACAAAAGTCACAGTTTTGTGCATTCACTCTATTGGGGATCTTTTTTAAGTCCCATAAAGAGTCCCAAGGCTATTAACAATGCCCCCAAAACATATAAGAACTTAGCTGTGGTATGACATGCCATAGTCGCTGTCATACAAATCCCAATTCCGAATGGGGTCGGCATGAGAATAACGATGACACCCAAAACGGCCTGTACTAACCCTAAATATCGACGTGCTCCGCCCTTACTCAATAAAAGCAGCAAAGACACCGCTAAAACCAATATACCTAAATAAACTTCCGCTTGCCCTGTATAATGGCACTTCATGTGGCTCATATTCCCATTTTGCATTTCTACTAACTTTTGGCATACAGGAGATAATTGAAATGGTATTAAGCTAATCAAGAGTCCCAGAAGTAAACCACCTATACCGCCGATCTTATTGAGCTTATTGAACTTATTCATTTTGATTCCACCTTTCACCCCTGACATGCAGACATCCGTTGTCTAGGTTGTAAACTTGGCGCGTTAAACCTGCCAAACACAAATCATGGGTTGCAATAACCACTGTCTTTCCTTGCGCAGCTAGGGACATCAGCCATTGACTGATTATCGCCTGGTTTGTCTCATCAAGTTCGGCCGTGGGTTCATCCGCCAGAATTAATTCCGGATCACGAACCAGTGCCCGAACTATAGCGGCTCGCCGTCTCTGCCCCCCGCTTAGCTGATGAGGCAGGAAATTGGCCCGTTCCATCAGCCCCGAGGCTTCCAGCAACCCCTTAACTTTTTGATCCGCCTCCTTTCGATTAAAGTCCTTGGCCTCTCCTATCCAGAAAGGGAGCATCATATTTTCCCAAACCGTCAACCTGGGTTGGAGTACATTTTGCTGCAAAACAAAACCAATCTTTTGCAAACGTAATTGGGCCAATTCCCTATCTTCTAAACCCGATACTTCAACGTGATCAATCATCACCCCCCCTCGTGAGGGTTTGAGCATACATCCTAGAATAAAAAGCAGCGTACTTTTGCCGCTTCCGGACGGCCCTAGAATTGTGACTAAATCTCCGGAATTAACCTCGAGATTGATCTCTTTTAAAGGGGAGACTTTCTCGCCGAATGTATTGGTATAATCATGACCGACCTTTTCTAATGTCACTTGCACTCTGCTTCCTCCTATCTCATTTGACCTTCGGCTAAGGCAAGAATCGGGTCCATATGCGCGGAGCGTCTGGCCGGCCAAAGTGCCGCAAGGAAGCTAAGCGCTATCGTTGCCAGGACAATACCCAGAATGGCCAAGATAACCTGGGGCCAACTTGGCAGTAGAAAAGGAAATGAGCTATAAGCCTCAAGCATTTTTTTGAAATAGAATAAAAGACCTAACCCCAGGAACGAACCGGCGACTGATGCCACAAGCACGCTAAATAAAGCTTCTGTTAAAACAACAATAAAGATTTGTCTTCGTTCAGCCCCCAAAATTCTCAGCAGACCCACTTCTTCACGTTTCTCCAAAACCAAGGAGGAATAACGCGTACAGAGTGAGGCAACCGTTATTGCACAAATGATTAAAATCAAAGTCCAAATCACCGAGCGAAAAGCTGCTAATTGCTCCTTGAGGTCCTGCATCACCTTCCCGGCGGTCACGGTTTTAACTCCGGGAATCCTTGATATTTGCTGGACCACCTCTTCCGGTGAAACCTCCGGGTTTGTTCGAATAAGTACCGATGAAATAAGGTGTTGAGGGTCTCCGGCATTTTTCCAGTTCTCTTGTAAATAAGGACTTTGCGCAGCCACGGAACGAGCCGTATCAATCGGGGCAAAAATTGTTTTATCAATACTTCCGCCCATCGTTTTCAAATAGCCGGCAACATCAAAAGGATGACCTAAAATGGCGACTCGATCCCCTAAGAAAGCCGGAATATCCCCTCCGACAATAACCTCCCCGGGATTAAGGTCGCGGCCGACTCCTTGAGCCAGGAGATTGTTTACCAAAAAATCGCTCTGCGGATCGTAACCCACGAACCGATATTCTTTAGGTAAACTACAACAACTTTGATTCAAAGTTTGGGTAAAAAACTGGGGCGTTGCAGCCTCAACCCCGCTGATTTGCCTAACCTTATTGAGAACCTGAACATCCATATAGATGTTTGCCGGGATACCTGTAAACAAAATATCCTCTGGGGTATATTCAGCCTGAACCGGTAAAACCAGCACATCTGCTCCCCATTGATCAAGAACCCCTTGCGCGCCGTTTTCGATGCTCCATAGGGTCAGCACGCTTCCCACCAAAGCAGCTATACAAGCGGCAACGATAAAAAACGTCAAACCGGACTGCAATGGACGGCGGATAAGATTTTTCCATACAAGCTTAAATAGCATTTCTTCCTCCTTCTTGAAAACGAGTAAAGAATTCAAATCATGAGTGAATTTCTGGTTATGTACAAAATATTGCAAGATTCATACCATTTTTCTTTTTGCTTTCAAAAGCCTTGAAAAGGCTATTAAGGAGGGCTATTAATAAAAAAAGCCACGGTTTATGGGACATATCTGTCCCATAAACCGTGGCTTTGCTGCCACCTTTTATAAAAAAATAGATAAGTGGCGCTCCTATATCGTTATAAAAACCTTGGTATTAAAATTGCATATTTGTTTCGGTAGTATTAAAAACTGGAGGTTTATCGTGTAATGAAAAAAAACAAATTTGCCCCTTTGATCCTTATCGCCATGATTTCCACGCTGCCACTCACATTAACCGGGTGCGCAAATCAATCCCCTGCCAATGTCGCACAAACAGCGACCGCAGCCAAGGGAGAACTTCCGAATTATAGTGAAACCTATTCCCTTAACCAAATTGTTAATATGAATCAAATCAAAATACGACTTGACTCCGTTTCTCTTGTCAGAAATTCAACTGATACACAGGATGAACTCAAGGGACATATAGCCATAGGGATCGAAATTGGCAATATGTCTTCCGAAAATGTCCGGTTCTATCCCGAACAATTTGTAGTTACCGCAGATACCGGGGAACAGATTTTGGTGGATACCTCATATACCGGTGAATCTACCAACCTCGTCGGCGGCCTGCTCCCTCCTCAAAGAGTCCTGCAGGGATATGTCATGTTTCCATTAGAAACCACTAAGCCCGATGATCTCAAAGAAATCAAGTTAAAAATCGCGGCTCCCCAAGATGAAAAAGGCCAGCCCCTCTGTGATGACCAAGAGCTGGTGATCCCTATTCAACAAGCTTAGACATATGATGTTTTTTCAATATGCGATAAATTGTCTTGCGATCGATCCCTGCCCATTCTGCCGCCCGCGTCATATTTCCCTCAAAACGAGTCAATAATTCGCCAAAATACTCCATTTCAAATTGATCCTGCCAAAGTTTTTTGGCTTCGTGAAAAGGTAAATCTTTCGGGATCCCTTGATGGACATCTGCACTCACTTTATTATCATTCAATACGCGCTGGGGAAAATCTTGCGGGCCAATCATGTCGCCCTCGACAAGGGAAACGGCTCTTTCAATGACATTGCGCAGCTCGCGAATATTACCGGGCCAAGCATATTTTTGGAGCAGCCCCAGCGCTTGGCTGGTACAACCTTTAATCGGTTTTCCCGTTTTGCTGGCAAACTTCTGGCAAAAATGACTGACTAAGAGCGGAATATCTTCTTTCCTTTCCCTTAAAGGGGGCAACTTTAAAATAACAACATTTAACCGATAATAAAGATCTTCTCTAAATTCCTTATTCAAAACCATTTGCTCTAAATCCCGATTCGTCGCCGCAATAATCCTGACATCAACCTGAATAAGTCGGTTCCCACCAACCCTGCGAAACGTTTGTTCTTCTAAAGCTCGCAGCAGCTTCGCCTGCAATACTAAACTCATTTCCCCAATTTCATCAAGGAATAAAGTTCCATTGCTGGCCAGTTCGATTAAGCCTTCCTTTGTCCGATTCGCTCCGGTAAAGGCTCCTTTTTCATAACCAAAAAGCTCGCTCTCCAGCAAATTTTCCGGTAAAGATGCACAATCGACAGGAATAAACGGACCGGTTGAGCGCTGGCTGTTCTTATGAATGGTATTGGCAATCACCTCTTTGCCTGTACCGCTTTCTCCCAAAATGAGTGTTGTAACGTCGGTTTTCGCAATCTTGCCAATTTGTTTAAAGACTTCCTGCAGGCCGCCGTTGGCTCCGATGATATTATCATCGGCAATAACTTCTTGCAATTGATTGCGAAGCAATTGGTTTTCTTCTCTTAAGGCAAGTTGGTTGATTGCCTTTTTAATCGTTATTTGCAATTGGTCAAGTTTAAAGGGTTTGGGCAAATAATCAAAAGCACCGTTTTTCATGGCTTGAATAGCCGAATCGACCGAGGCATAGCCTGTTATAACTAAGACGAGAGTTCGCGGCAGGCAAGATTTGGCCTTCTCTTGAATCTGGAAACCATCTATACCCGGCATTTGCAAATCGGTAATAATAAGATCCGGATCAAGATCGGCCATTTTTTCATACGCTTCTTCACTATTGGCATAAGTAATACAGCCATAACCCATCCGTTTAATAATACGGGAACACGTGTCTAACATATCCTGTTCATCATCAATGACAAGGATTTTTCGTTCCTTGGGCATTATCGCTTACCTCCTTTCCATCCCTGAGCACCGGCAATAAAATACTAAAACAGCTTCCCTTTCCGGGCTCACTTTCAACTTTGATTCGCCCGCCAAAATTCTCAATAAGTCTATAGCTAATGGAAAGGCCAAGCCCTGTTCCGTAATTTTTCCCCTTCGTGGTAAAAAAAGGGTCAAAAATATGGTTCTTAGCCTCTTGAGAGATCCCGATTCCATCATCAATGACATCTAACTGAATCCATTGGTTTTGGGCATCGTATCGGCTCTCTACCCGGATTTCCCCGCCCTGTGGCATAGCATCCTTAGCATTATTTAAAAGGTTAACAAGCACCTGTTCAATCTGCTGTTCGTTCCCCGACACCTTAGGTACCGGTTGAAGATTCACCTGAAACCTAATCTTTTTGCGTTGAAACTGGCTTTGCAGCCAATCCGTTATCTCCAGCACAATGGAATTTAAGTCGATCGCCTCAAGCCCCGCCGTCGATTGACGCGAAAACGAGAGCAATCCTCTTGTTATGTTTGTAATCCGCTCCGTATGTTTTTTAATAACCTTAATGTCTTCGATAACCGTTCCGGGTAATCCTTGATCTTCAGCATCCAAAAGGATCAATTCCAGCCTAGAAAGAATCACACCGATTGGGTTATTGATTTCATGAGCTAAATTTGCCGATAGTTGACCCGCCGCAGCTAAGCGTTCAGAGATGATCAGCTGTTCCCGGGTCTTTTTTAATTGGTCAATCGAGTTCTGTAACTCCTTATTAAGATCATTGATGGACGTATTGGCCTTTTCGAGGTTGTCCCTTTCTTGCTCAAGACGTTGGATAAGCCGTGATCTTTGAATCGCTGCCGCAATAAGATTGACTATCGCTAAGAGCAATTCCATAGAATCCCGATCAAATTTATCATCTTGCTTGCTTTTTATCGTAACGACACCAAACTTTTCAATTCCGGAAATTATGGGTACACAAATATGAAGCCGAAATTTTCGAATACACGTTTCTGACTGACAGCAAAGATTCTCCCCTTGCTCGGTTATTAAGGGAAGTTGGTCCTCCATCGCCCTGCAAGAATGACCTTCTAATAAATTACAACACGGTTCTTGATGATTTTCATGGTTAAGATGCAGCTCACATTCGAACGGCGAAAAGATTTGATTCATTTCCTTAATAATTGCCTGTAGCAAATTATCGAGTTTCATCGGCAAAAAACCGGTTAGATTGTTAATCTTAACTAAGACCGCCATTTGCTTTTGTAAGCGCGAAGCATTATCTTCCGTCTCTTTTGCTACAGCGTTTTCCACTGACATTACCCTCCCCTAAACAACTCCTCGTCCTCATGGGGTAAAAACATGGCCTTTATAAACTCCTCATTAAAACGCGGATGGTCAGCTAAATTGATATGTTTGATTTTCTGCAACAGACCGGCTAGGTCCTGTTGAACCTCATCATATAACAAGGCTAGACGAGCCCCGTCAGCAGCGGCGTTGCCTACTAATTGAAATCGTTCCTGTGAATTTAACCGGGGAAGAAGCCCAATCGTAATAGCATCTTCAATCCCTAAATGAAATCCAAACGCCCCTGCAATATAAACACGCTTAATTTCGCCAAATGTTATTCCCAGTTCCGCAGACAAAATAATTATTGCCGCAAAAACTGCGGCTTTGGCCTTTTGAATTTCTTCGACATCCTGATTGGTCAAGCCGAGGGGGGACTCCCCTTCAACAACGAGATAAGCCTCCCGACCATTGATTAAACCGTTCGCCTGCTTGATTCGTCCCCGTTCATTGACAATTCCTGCTTTGAGCATTTCCGCCAATAAACTGATGGACCCGCTCCCGCAGATTCCCAAGGGATATAAATGATCAATCGTATCAACCGTCGCTCGGCCCTTCTCAATCTTTACGGCATCGATCGCACCCGGTTGAGCACGCATGCCGCAGCTCAAGGCTCCCCCTTCAAAGGCCGGACCGGCACAGGTGCTGGCCACCAGAATCTTTTGTCCGTTTCCTACAGCTACTTCGTTATTGGTGCCTAGATCTAAATATACAAAAGGAGCATCCAGCAAATCTATGCCGACGGCCTGCATACCTGCCAATAGATCGCTGCCGACAAAACCTCCCACGAGAGGAAGCATTTCGAGATGGACATCCTGAGGTATCAATAATTCGCTGCGTCCGATTTGTGCCGCCTTTAGTTCAAGGTCTTCCGTCATTAAAGGTTTATAGGGATAATTACGAAATGTCTCTAAATCGAGACCTAAAAAGCTATGGTGTATAAAACTATTGCCGACAACCGTTATTTTTTTTATTTCTTTTTTTTGACTTTGAACTTCATGGCTAAAGGCTTCGATAATTTGATTCACACCATTGAGTAAAACCCGGCGCAAATCTTGATAATAGCGCCGGTCTTGAGCAGCATAGCTCAAACGCGTAACGATATCAGCTCCGTAAAAAACTTGAGGATTAAGTACCGAAACTGTAGCAAGAAGCTCCCCCGTTTGTAAATCGTGAAGGCAACCGGTTAGAGTCGTAGTCCCTAAATCCAAGGCAATCCCCAGTCCCGGTTCACCCTGTTGAACCCTCGGTCCCTGGCGATACCGCTGATCGTCAAGCGTATTGGCCATTTTTTTGACCAAAGGGGCCCAAGCTCTAAGGGTTTGCGGCGGCAGAGTGACCTCAATATCACTATAGACGCGGCTCAAACACCCTAAGCGATAACCTTTAGCAAGCATTTCCTTGCCTAACCTTAATTGTTCGTTGCGGGTGACGGGACTCAACCCTTCTTGAGAATGACAGATGATTAAACACTTACCACAGGCACCGTTTCCGATACAAAGTGTATTAAGAGGTATCCCTGCCTTTCGTGCCGCTTCGACGACAGTTGTTCCTTCCTCAACCTTGATCTTGCAATTCAGCGGCTGAAAGCACACAGATAGCGACATGCTATTCCCTCCCGGCATACTTAAAGAAAAGCTTTACATTTTCCTTGCCGGCATCAAGGGGAATTTCACATCCGGTTCCTAAAATATATCCCCTCGGTCGACTTTGATTAATCATCTTCTGCAAAGCCCCGACAAATTCCTCCTGAGTTGCCTGACGAAAAAGCAAGGGATTGGCATTGCCGACAATGACCTTCTCCGCAAGAATTTCTGATGCGGATTGAAGATTAACCGGCGAATCCACAGTGACCAGCTGAACATCCATTTCTGCTATTAACGGCAAAACCGCAGATGTATTTCCCGTAATCTGCAACCAGAGAAGTGCTCTCTTTTTATCCTGAATTCTTTGAATCAATGACTTAAGCAGGGGCGCAATTAAACTCATAAATATAGGATTAGATACAACCTCAGGTGAAGCTGAAGGATCATGAAGGATAACCCCATCCACACCTATGCTCAATAAAGATTCGACATAATGCTCCGTAACTTGAGAGGTAAACTTCAACAGCTCTAATAAGCCATCCGGATCGTCGGCGATTAAATAAAGCAGATTCTCGATTCCAAATATTTGGGTGGCAATCGTTACCGGGCCTAATACTTGCCCCGCTACGAAATGCTCCCCTTTATCCTGAGCCATGATCCGCTCGGCTGCCTGCAGCAAAAACGGCATTCGCCCCGCTGTCCATGGATCTGGAACCGATAATTGGTTAATCTCCCGCCAATCCTTAATCAAAGGTGAAGAAATCGTAGGATATTCAAAGTCGGAATAAATAACCTTCGAACCTAAAGCTTCGGCTTCGACACATGAATCCAGGAAAATACTAATAACATCTGCTTTGAATTCCTTGATCCCCGTTAAACATGTCTCGACCAGCGTATCTACATCATGTAAATACTTCATTAAAGAGATGCCTCTTGATACGGCGACAAAACCGCTGCATTCTAAAAACACAGGGATAGTGTCGGTCTCCGTAAAATTCAGGGCTGCTCGGACTCTTTCCAATGGTCTCATGCTTTCACCTCATTACGCTGTACATAATGCAATCCGTCAAAAACATTCTTGGCCACGTAATCGACATTTAATTCCTCAGCTGATAATTGTTGCAAAGTAGCGCCACCGGCGACCACCGGAATTCTCAAATTGCACCGTTGCAGACAAGCTTTAACCTCTTTTACATGCGGTACAACCACACTAATCAGCGAGGAAACAAATATATACTCTGCTTTCTCTTCTTTAGCCCTTTGGGCAAACTGTTCCGGCTCAACATCTTTTCCTAAATCGATCACCTTATACCCGGCACAGCGAAAAATAATCCGAACGACATGTTTTCCTAATTCATGAATATCTCCTTTGATCGTTCCCAGGATAATTGTACCTTTTTGCTCAAGCTTTGCGTTTCCGAGATGATTGGCCACAACTTTATCCATGACGTCCATCATCGCTCTTCCCGCTAACATAATCTCTAATAGATTAAATTCTTCGGAGGTGCATTTAACATCCAATGCTTTTAAAGCCGGTGATAATCCTTTCTCCACGATGTCATATACGTCAACTCCGGAAGCAAGTAAGCTTTCAGCATAAGTAACTGCGTCCTTATTCTTTCCCTTAATCACCGCCTGGACCAGCTCGTCTAAGCCATTTGCCATTAATTCACCTTCTTTAAAATCGTTCTAATATTCATTATCCACCAAGTAGTCAGAGATTACAAGAGTTACATTTCTTTTGCATAGTGCGCACGCAAAAGGGGCCGTTTTGCAACAACCCCTGATAAGGTATTTTCACGACAGTGTCTTATTATTTACCCTCATAAAACTTACGCAGATTTTCCGCAACGTCGTGCGGATCTACAGTTTGAGTGGCTACACCCGAATCCATGGCTGCTTGGGCAACAGCCGCCGCCACAGCCGGCCCCACTCTTAAATCAAAGGCTTTCGGCAGAACATAGTCTGGATTTAGCTCCTCTGCACTGACGATATTCGCAATGGCATAGGCCGCTGCTACTTTCATTTCTTCCGTGATGGCTTTCGCCCTTGTATCAATAGCCCCTCGGAAAATTCCCGGGAAAGCTAGGACATTATTGACCTGATTCGGATAATCGGATCGTCCCGTACCGACAACTACAGCCCCTGCCGCTTTAGCCGCCTCCGGCAAAATCTCGGGAACCGGATTGGCTTGAGCAAATATAATGGGATCCTTGGCCATCGATTGAACCATTTCCGGAGTGACCGCACCGGCAACCGATACACCCACAAAGACATCGGCTCCTTTTAAAGCATCGGCCAGTGTTCCTTGGAGAAACTCACGGTTCGTCTTCTTAGCAATCGCCTCTTTGTACTTATTCATCCCTTCAGAACGTCCTTCGTAGATCGTCCCTTTCGTATCGCACATGATCACATTCCGAAGACCTGCACTCATCAGGATCTTCACAATCGCCATCCCTGCTGCGCCTGCTCCGTTGACAACAATCTTGACTTCGTTCAGCTTTTTATTGACAACTTTTAAGGCATTGATAAGTCCTGCCATCGTGATCACAGCCGTTCCATGCTGATCATCATGGAATACCGGACCGTCGTAGATTTCTTTTAATTTTTCTTCAATATAGAAGCACTCCGGCGCTTTAATATCTTCTAAGTTAATTCCGCCAAAGGTAGGCTCAAGCAATTTTACGAGTTCAACGACCTTATCGCTGTCTTGGGTGTCAACACAGATCGGGAAAGCGTCGACCGCTCCGAACGTTTTGAAGAGAATTCCCTTCCCTTCCATAACCGGCATGGCTGCCCGAGCTCCAATATTGCCTAATCCCAAGACTGCCGAACCTGTTGAAACCACGGCAACAAGATTAGGGCGATTGGTATAGCGATTCACCAGACTCGGATCTTGAGCAATCTCTTTACACGGTTCAGCAACTCCCGGAGAATAAGCCAAGCTTAGGTCTTCTCCATTACGGACGGGAACTTTGCTGACGACCGCAATTTTCCCCTTATTATCTTCATGAAGTTTTAATGCATCTTCACGTTGCGACATACATGATCACCCCTATTTTATACTTATTTTTGCTAAAAGTTAGTTACCGAACATTCGCATTAAGATGGTAGCAATTACAATCATCGAAGCTCCGCCGATCCGGGTGGAGATTTGAGCAAACGGCATGAGTTCAATCCGATTCGCCGAAGAGAGAATGGCAACGTCCCCTGTTCCGCCTAAGCCGCTGTGACAGGCTGTAACGAGAGCCGATTCGATCGGGTACATTTTTAAGAGTTTACCTACGAAGAAACCGGAGCTGACCATCGCGAGAACCGTACAAATGACGATGACCAAATAAGCCGGGTTAATAAGCTTTACGACATCACTTAAAGGGGTATATAAAACACCAATACCAACCATAAGAGGGAACGTTAAGTTGTTAGATACAAATTTGTACCAATGGTAAGCCCCTTGCTCCATTTTAGGAGGCATAATTTTGAGAGCTTTAACAATCGCCGCCGCAAAAATCATCAAAATTGCACCTGGGATGGCAATGGCCATATTGGCTACACTTCCGAAGATATAGAAACTTACAGCCAGAAGAAGGCCGGCTCCCATGAGTGGGAATTCAATTGGTTTATCAATCGTAGTGCTCTCTTTGAGCAGCTCCTCATCCTTACCGCCTTTAACCAACATCCCATTTCCGGTAAGATGTTGTTTCTTTTCTCCTAATCGTTTTAAGAAACCGGCAGTAACAATTGCCACGACATTCCCAAGTACGGCTGCCGTAGTAAGCTGAGGAATCAGGGCCGATTGATCGACTTTAAGAATTTCCGAATAAGCCAATGAAAGTGGGAGAACACCTTCGCCAATCCCGCCACCGATAATTGGAACTACAATGTAAAAGAATGTGTGTTTTATACTGAACCCAAAGAGTGTTCCAACCAAGGAACCGACGACAATCGATGCGATCGTTCCCACGATTAAAGGAACAAACATCCGTAAAAAACCTTGGATCAAAACTTTCCGATTCATCCCGAGGATACTGCCAACGACCAAAGATGAGATATACAAGTAGAGGAAATTATCCGTTTTCATAATTGCGGTAATGGATTTCAACATAGCCGGATTTAATAAATTAAGAAAAACGAGAGTAGACGGAACAAAAATTGCGAGAATTGCCGGACCCCCGATGTTCTTTAAAATCGGAATTCTTGCCCCGACTTCACCAAGAAACATACCCAAAATCATAATCGTTGCGAATCCGCCGACCATATCTGCAGGAAGTTTGTCATAGAAAGAAGCGGTAAAAATCACGGCAGCTAAGATCGCATAAAGAGGTAAGGGAATGACTCCAATTTTAATGTTGCCAACCGTAGACCAAAAACCTGAAACATTGGGAGAGTTGTTGACGGTTTCTACTGTAGCCATATAGGCACCTCCTAAATCTGTCTTGTGCCTATATTACAATTTTTCAGAAACTTCTCATATATTATTAAACTTTGTAAATAGTTTTGTAATTAAAATAAGTAAAAAGGCCTTTTCTTATCAATTTTTCGCAGATTTAAGATAGCTGCTGATGATATTGTTCTTTGAAGGAATATAACGGTGTTTATAGACAGGGCGTCCCACTGCCCCATAAATAATCTCTGTTTGCAAGACTCCGATTTGATCTAAAAAGCTGAGATATTTACGAATGGAAACGCGTGAAATTCCGACAACTTGAGCAATCTCTTCCGTAGAAAAGGGATCCCCTTGGGTCTCCCGGATGTTATCCCAGACCAGCTTGAGCGTATCCCGAGTCAAGCCCTTGGGTAGTTCTCCCGGTTGGGTTAACGAATTCTTATGGAAAATTTGTTTATCCAGATCCACCTGACTGAGTTTTTCTTGATCTTGCATTAAGGAGGCCCGTTCCCGGTAAGCCACTAAAGCTTCTCGAAAGCGATTAAATTCAAAAGGTTTAATGAGATAATCCACGGCACCATATTGTAAAGCCTTCTTGATGCTGGACCTATCGGAGGCAGCCGAAACGACGATCACATCTACGCTTTTTCCCTTTTGCCGAATTTGGGCAAGAAGTTCAAGTCCACCCTGACCCGGCATGAAAATGTCTAATAAAATCAAATCAATTTCTTTTTGTTCCAAAAGCTTAAGCGCTTCATCCATCGAAGACGCAATCGCTTCTAAGGAAAAACCTCCGACTTGCTCAAGGTAACGTTTATTGAATTCCGCTACCATAGGATCATCTTCGACAATCAGGACTTTAGTCATGCTTACCCTCCTTCGCTTCAAACGGCAAATAGACTCTGAATATTGTTCCTTGGCCCTCTTTCGTGTAGACTTCCATTTGTCCCTTTCTTTGTTCCAAACGTCTTTTAACCAAGAAAAGCCCAAACCCTCGATTATTGGCTTTCGTCGAATACCCCTTCATAAAGATTTGTTCGCGTATCTCTTCCGGAATACCGGGTCCATGATCCGTGACTTCGATTAAGAGTTCCCCCTCTTCATACACAAGGTTTAAGGCAACCCGTTTATTTTCTCCCTGGGCGACCGCTTCCAAAGCATTATCGATCAGGTTGCCGATAATTGCGACTAAGTCATGGACAATCTCCGGATCTGCCGGTTGCGGTATAAAGCACTCCTCGGCCAATTCTAATTCGCAGCCCATCTCCCGCGCATAGCTTAATTTACCCAAAATAAATCCGGCCAGCACGGGCTCTTTAATATTCCTCACGGTTAATCCGACTTCCGCCTGATACCGATTGGCGATTTCGCTGACATAACGAGCCAATTGATCATAATATTGCATGTGAATCATCCCTAAAATAACCTGAATTTTGTTTTTAAACTCATGCGTTTGAGCCCGTAAAGCTTCGGCATAGACTTTAGCCCCCGATAATTCTTCAACGAGCTGCTTCATTTCCGTCTTGTCCCGAAACGTCGAAATGGCACCCACAATTTGATCCTTCACTTTGATGGGCACAGTATTGGCCACTAAGTTGACTCCCCGGAGATTATATTCAAAATCTAACTTGGGCTCACCTGTTGTCAACACATCTTTCAGTATATCGGGGACATGTTCTTCAATCTTCAGACCCGTCACATCCGTAACCTCTACTTGCTTAAACAGCCGCAAAGCTTCGGTATTTGCAAGCGTCACTTTCCCCGTAGAATCGACCGCAAGGATCCCTTCCCGGGTTGACTCCAGCATCGCATTTCGTTCTTGAAGCCGTTTGGCGATCTCCGCCGGCTCCAGCCCAAACATAATCTTTTTAATCTTTTTAGCGAGGACAATCGCTCCGACAATCCCGACCAACAGTCCAAAACCCATGCCAAGATAAGTCCTTGACCGGCTTTGTGATACTGTTTCCTGTACAGTATCAAGTAATACACCCACGGCGACCGCGCCGACCTGTTTACCCTCGGGTGTAAAAACCGGCGTAAACGCACGGAGGGACACCCCCAAGGTCCCTTTCGCCGTGGAAATATGTTCCTGCCCTTGAAGGACAGGTCCTTCATCTCCCCCGACAAAAGGTTTGCCTAATTCGCTGCTATCCGGATGAGATTTACGAATTCCGTTCATATCGAAAACAACGATAAACTTAACGTTCGTTAAATGAGCAATTTCATTCGCATAATCTTGAATTTCCTTTTCATCGCGTTTTCCGCTCAGCCCTTCAATCACGACAGGAGAGTGGGCGACAATCCGGGAAATGTTCACGGCCTGATCTTCAATACTCTTTTCGGTATTATTCGCAACTTCCTGACTGATTAAGAGATCCGTCACCATTAAAGATAACGCGACCACGACACAAACCAGTAGGAGAATTGTTTTTTCAAGCGTCATTTGCGGCTTTCGAAAGTTCATCGCTATCCCCCTATTTAAACACTTATTTCCTTATTGTAACATATTTTATAAAAAAAGCAGGCCATCTCCTTCAAGACGACCTGCTTTAAACTGCAGTACCACAAACCCTTGGGCTGTCCCCGATAATCACACAAAACTGTGACTTTTGTGCAACTATTTCCCGATTTTAACCGAGTGCGGCTCATCCACTGTTTTATTGAATCTCTTCTTTATTCTTTGCACACCTCCTCCATACTTAACAAGGAGTATACTTGCCATCAGAATTATTCCCGATGCCGTACAACTTTGACAAGATCGGCAATTTCCGCTGCATCCGGTACGCTGGAAAGAAGCTAAGGATGTAGTCAACCCTATCGTTACACCGGTGAGATTCTGAATAGTTCGGTTGCTTATCGTGTTAATTCTGTCCTTTGATATATGAAGCAAATTAATCTCCCTCCATTATTTGCCTGTATCAGAAACCGATATATTATCCAGTTGCAAAAGCTTTCCTGTCTCCGCAGCACCGGTTCCATAACTTAAAGCTCCTCGAGGGCAAACCGCTGTACAATCAAGACAGGTATTGCATGTATGCGGATTAAGCCTTATCCCTTTCCCCTGATCTCCTTTTTTAATGGACCACATCGAACACGCTTTAATGCAAGCACCGCAGCCACTGCATTTTGAGCCATCGTATTTTAACTTGTGAGTAAAGCCAAATTTTGAGCCGATTGCGTAAAATAGGGATTGGAGAGTTCCCACAGGACAGCCAAAGCTGCACCAGCCACGGCCGCCCTTCATAAACAAGCCGAAGATAAAGAACCAAATCATAGTCGTGATAATCATGGTCGTGCTCCAGTAGGCTATCTGTTGCCAATCACCGGTCAACGCGCTAATGAACCTCTGGAAAATCCCAAAGTTACAGAAAGCACAACCTATACTTCCACCCAAAAACGGAGTGAGAAGGTATCCCGCCAAAAAGCCATACCGGATGGGCATCGGATTTACTTTTCCGGAAAGATCTATTTTAAAACGATCCGGGACTAATCTGCTTAAATATTCCGTAATCGCCCCCGCCGAACATAACCAACCACAAAAAAGAGGCCCAAATAAAAAAGCAATACCTATGATAACAAAGAAACCCATATAAAACGGACTGCTCACAAAGCGAGACCACTGCGAAGGATCAAAAATCCAATTAATCGGCATCCGGAAACAGAGATTATGAACATCACTGACTGTAGAATTATTCGTAAAAAATTTAATTGTCCGTGTAAATAATGCAAAAGGCGCATAAAACAAGAAAATTCCTAATATATAAGTGCTTAAACGTAACCAAAAATGTCTTCTTACTCTATTCTTCGTATTTGAACCATCCGACATTTATATACCCCCATTTTAAATGTAATAGTTCTAATTACCACAACAATCCTTACCGCTCGAATCGTTATTGCTATTGTTTTTCATTTTTGAGTTGACGATATTAATCGGTACATTACCTAATTGTTCTTTTGTGTTATAATCGGGAACTTTTAATTCCGCCTTATAAATAGAAGGGTTACTTTGTAATTCCTTGGGGACATCAAAGAGAACTTCAACCCCAATTTTTTCCCCGGGTTTTAAGGGGCGAGCCAAAACATTATTTTCTTCATCCCAAGCTGCGTCTTTGACGTTCCATTTTACGGGTAGGGAATCATCCGTCAACTCAAATTGTAATGTATAATCCTTTTTGCCGTTGTTTACAATTCCATGGGTACTCACTTGGATAAGACCGGGCTGAAACACTTTTTTAAAAAAGCCTTGCCCGCTTAGATCAACCGTAACCGGTTTAACCTTTGCCGTATTTTGTTGAGGCAGACTTAAGTTGAGAGCGCCATTTTCATGTAAACTTCCCTTATAATAACCTGCCCCTAAAACCAGAGATAAACTAAGCACACCTAAACCCACAGACATAACTATGTTTTTGAGTTTAAACATTTCCGTTCTCCCTTCGAATTTCGGTAATATCTCTTACTGCTATATTTAAATTTTACTAAACAGGTTTAAGAGAAGTTTCAGGCAAATGTCAGATTTTCTTTACAATTAAAGAGAATTATGCGCGCACGAAAAAGGGACTGTTTTGCGACAGCCCCGTTAATGATGTTAAAACGTTATTAAGACTTCACTCTTTGCCGGAAACTCCCATTGGGCCGCGGCCTACGGGGATTGTGGCAAGTATCTGATAACTGTCAGTATCGACTACCGACACTGTATTCGAATCTGTATTCGCTATGAACGCCTGTTGTCCGTCTTTGCTAAAAGTCATTCCTTGGGGATTTTTCCCGACGGCAAAGACTTTAGTAATTGTATTCGTCGTTGTATCCAAAACCCATACCTTATCTGATTGATGAATCAAAATCCAAAGGTAGCGTCCATCGGGGGTCAACTTCAAAAATGTAGGCATTTTATCTGTGGTAATTTCCTTAATCACCTTACCGCCGGGCATTTCATGAACCCATACCTTTGTCCAGTCCTGATTATCTCCGTGAGCTCCAGTGTACAGATATTTCCCGTCTTTACTGAACGCTAAACCATCCACACCCTGTCCTGCCGGAATGGTATTAATGACTTTACGGCTGTTCGTATCGATAACGGAGACAGTGTTTTCACCATAATTAGCGACAACCGCAGTCTGACCGTCAGGGCTTAATACGATATCATAGGGAGTCGAACCAACCTTTATGTTTTCAATAACAGATCCTATTTGAGTATCAATAATGGAAACGCTGGCCGAGCCTAAGTTTACGACAAAGAGATAGCGCCCATCCGGGGAAATGGCTAAATGTGACGGGGTATTTTGCACCGGGATTTTCGTTAATATCTTGTTCGTTGTGGTATCAAGTACAATAACATCATTGGAATAAGAGCCTGTTATATAGGCACGTTTACCCGACGGTTCCAGAACGATATCAAAAGGGCGCTGTTCGACTTGAATCGTTCCCTTGGCCGTATTGCTTAAAGGATCTATAACGGTGACTTGATTGGCATTCATACTCACAATATAGATCGCCTTTTGGAGGGGATCTGAGACCATTTCTTGGTTTTCATTTAAATCATCATATGTTTCTTCGCTTATTTTTTCGGAAGGGGTACTATTACAACCTGCCAAACTAATCGTCACGAGTAAAATCGGTAATATAAACTTTAATAATTTCATCGTTGTCCCTCACCTTTAGTCCAACTATAAGCAGCATAAAGCATACCCAAGAAACTCGCCAACAAGGATATCGAAATGATGCCCAAGCCCAGCAGCAATGATCTTCCAAAACCAGCCCATACAAAAGAGTAAATAGTGAACTTCGCCAATAAACGCTTGGCAATCCCGGTTAACAAGAACCCTGCCAAAACCCCCGCTATACTCGCTGCAATAGTATAGATGCCTTTCCTAAACAATAACAAAACCCCTAAAAAAATGAGTCCTAAGAAAAATTGGATTCCTATGAGGTAATAAGACATAAAATTCAATTGCTGTTTGATGTTTTGCAGAACTTGTGAGGTCATCACGACATTTACACCTGGAATTGCGTTGAGTTTCTTAGCAACTTCACGAATCTCTTGTGGATTATCCACCCTTATCAGAACAGCGGAAATAAGTTGCTCCGGTTTGTTCGATTCCTGCCAGAGATCCTTAAGGTAAACATTCCCCTCGGCTAAAGTTCTCGCTCGATCTAGAGGCAAGAAAATTGTATTGTCCATCCTTGACCCTGTTCGCTGTAATTGTCCGGCAACACTAAAATTCTTACCTTGAATCACCACCTGATCTCCTAAGAAAGCCGGTACATTGCCGCCGACAATGACTTCATCCTCAGTCAGAGACTGCCGGGACGTATTATCCATCCAAGGTGTCAAGAGAAAATCCGTGTTCTGCTCGAACCCGACAAGGCTATAGGATTCTCCCAGAGAACAGCAGCTGCTATTTAAAGTTTGCGTAAAAAACTGAGGAGTAGCCTCCTTAACCCCATCTAACTTTCGAACCTGGTTAAGAACATCTGCCGGCATGTAAATATTCATGGGCATACCCGTAAAAAGGGTCTGCTCGGCGTTAGCGCTGATTTCCTTGGGTAAGAGTAAAATATCCGCTCCCAGGCGGTCAATTCCCTGATTTAATCCACTATCTATTCCCATCGTTATTTGCATTGAAACATAAAAAACGGACGTAACCACAGTAATGATGAGTAAAGTTGTCAACGTGATACGTTTATTTTTAATGTTAAATAGAAGCTTCATTTGGCTTCACCAGTGACTTTATCACAATTATCGCATTTATCACATTTACTATATTCACCATATTCATCACATTTTGCATCCGGACAGATCTGCAGCGTAAACATAAAGATGCTTCCTTTTCCTTCCTTACTCTCAACCTTGATTTGCCCGCCATGGTCCTGGATAATATCTTTGACAATGGCCAGACCCAAACCTGTCCCGCTTCTGCCTGCTCGTGACTTATCCACCTTATAAAAACGTTCCCAAATCATGGGTAACTCTTCTTCGGGAATCCCCTTGCCTGTATCTCTAACTTGAGTCGTCACATGGTCAGATTTAAGACTAAGCAAAACTTCTATTTCACCCCCTGAAGAAGTAAATCGATGAGCATTATCCAGAAGATTGATCAATACCTGCTTTAGCTGATTAACGTTTCCGCATACCGGGCGCAAATCATCTGCAACCTTATAACTTAAAATGATTCCTTTTTCTTCAGCCGTTGGCTTGAAATTGTTGATTACACTCTGAACAACGCTTGCCCAATCTATAGGTGATCGATTAACGATCTTCTGCTCTATATCCAGCCTCGTTAAATTGAGCAAATCATCGACTAACCTTCTTAATCTCTTCGTTTCTTCAAGAATAATAGATAAATATTCTTCACTCTCT
This sequence comes from Desulfitobacterium sp., assembly GCF_034927245.1. GTDB lineage: Bacteria > Bacillota > Desulfitobacteriia > Desulfitobacteriales > Desulfitobacteriaceae > Desulfitobacterium_A. The sequence continues at coordinate 7,818 of NZ_JAYFQK010000045.1, read as the reverse complement.
TTCGGATTATCGACGCCGTCTAAAAGTATTTCAGAATATCCTTGAAGGAAGCTCAAAGGTGTACGAAGTTCATGTGAAACATTCGCAACAAAGTCTCGGCGCAGTTTCTCCTGTTTGACCAAAGCCGCAGATAACTGATTCAAGCTTGTGCTTAAGCGGCCTATTTCATCCTTACTCCTTTCTTCCAAGCTAACTTCATAATTACCTTTCGCCATCTGCTGAGCGACCTTCTCCATACGAATAAGCGGTGAGGATAGTTTTTTCGATAAAAAGAAGCCAATACATATTGCCGCGGCTATAGCTATGATCCCCCCGAAAAGGATCAAATTCTGAATCTCATCAATATCTTCTTGTAAGAGGGCCAAAGAAGAATATAAGAATACCGCTCCAACCATTCGGTCATCACGAAAAAGCGGCACAACTACGGCCAAGATTTGCTTACCGAATCTTGAGTGATAACCCTTATGGACCACGGTTTTACCTTCAACTAATTGCCCCCTTTCCTCGGCCGAAATCAGCATATCTTTCGAGGCCTGTTCAAAGGGAATGCAACCCGCCAGAAGCATCGAATTACTGGTAACAATAATTTCTTCCTTAAGGACATTGCGCAGGCGATCGACTTCCTTCCTAAACTCTTCTTCGTTTTCAGCTTGGTAATATATGTCGCTTATACCCTTTGCTTCGGTAATCATATTAGACGTAATCGTGTGATAATAATACTTATTGAATAAGCTAAAACCAATGATAAGGGTTAATGTTAAGATCAGTGTAGTAAAGCCGATAATGATCAGCCAAAGTTTAGTACTGATACTCTTCATCTATTGCACTGCCTCAAATTTATACCCTATACCCCACACGGTAGTGATCGAATTTTGAGCGTTTTTTTGATCTCCGTAAAGTTTCTCGCGCAGTGTATTGATATGGGTATCCACAGTCCTCGTCGTACCGACAAAATGGAACCCCCACACCTGATCAAGTATTTGTTGGCGCGTAAAAGTTTTTCCCGGATTTGAAGCCAAAAAAACCAGTAAATCATATTCCTTTAGGGTTAATATAACCTCAAGACCATTAACAGTTACGGTGCGGGAGTTAAAGTCAATACTCATACCCGGCAGCACAAGAAATTGATCTAAACTATTTTTGCCTGAACGCCTCAATAGTGCTTTAATGCGAGCTACTAACTCGCGCGGACTAAAGGGCTTGACAACATAATCATCTGCCCCGAGTTCAAATCCTAAAACCCTATCTAATTCTTCTCCCCGAGCCGATAAAATGATAATCGGAATATTATTGGTATGGCGAATTTCCCTGCAGACGCCCCAGCCTTCGAGTTTTGGCATCATAATGTCCAGGATAATCAGATCAAATCTCTTTCCATCCACCTTCGCTAAGCAATCATAACCATCTAAGGCTTCATCAACATTAAAGCTTTCCCTCTCCAGGGATACGCGCAGAAGTTTACGCATTTGAGGATCATCATCGGCAACGAGAATACTGGCTGCTCCGCCATCCATCTTGATTCCCCTCCAAATCTTAAGGAGTATCCAAATCTAATACTCCGTCATAGATAAACAATTTTGCGATTATTTATTGCAATATCCATGCCATAAAGGGGACTTACTTCTGGTGGGGTTTTGACTTCGTATAGAGTTTAGTAAATACTATAATGACGTGGCATTTATGTCTCATTCGTGTAATTTATGCCTCAAATGGGGCAGAGATGTTTTGTGTAGTTTTCCGAGCTAACAATTCACCCTTTGATAAAGTGCCTTTAACCCCTTAATATTCACGCCTTCAAATAAGCCGCTGCTCGTCCCCAGTAAGAACCGATGTCCGAGGGCCAGTTCTTTAATGGATTGGGCCTTTTTCTCTAATACCTCACAATCTTGAACAACCTCTTCAAAATCGTGCACATCGAGATGTCCCCAAAGGCAAATCCGCTCACCGACTTCTTGTTGCAGTTTAGAAATATCCATGCCGGAATTGCGATCAATGCAGTGCAGTCCGTCAAAACCCGCTTGAAGAATATCTCCTAACACCGTTTGATAATTTCCATCCGAATGATAAAAAACAGGAAGCCCGTAATATTTAATTTTCTCCACTTGTCGTGCAAGGGAGGGGATAAAATAATCTCTTAAACTTTTTGGGTTGACCATCAAGCCGCCAGCATAAGCCACATCATCGGCTAGGATGATTCCGTCAACTCCTTCTACTGTCAGTCTTTGAACTAGATCAAGATTCAGCTTTTCGACCGCTTGAATCCATTCCTGCAGCACTACAGGAGAGGTCCCGAGCATACTAAAAAACGTTCCTATCCCCTGAGCATAAATTCCACGTTCAAATGCACCATCTAAAATGGCAAAAGTATAACGTCCCGTTTGCGTTGCCCATTTTCGCAGATCCGGAAACAGGTAGTGACTAGCATCGAAATCTACATTCCCCTTATCTTCAATAACTCCATACGGTGCAACCGTTACGACATCAATCCCCAAAGTATCCACAAAATGCTTTTTCTCTTCAAAGCCCACATGCTCACAATCTAAAGCCATCTGTATAACCTTGTCTTCGATAATAAGCTCCCCTCTAAGGATTTCCTTTGCTTGACCTGTATCTATCATTCGTTTCATTTTCCCTCGGGAATTCAGATTCTCTTCAATCATTAAACGTCTTTCCTTCCGCTCTAAGCCTTAAGAAATCAAGATATAGCAAATGATTTCAGTATATAGGATATATTCTTTCAGGAAAGGTTACGCACCTGCTCTTAAATACCTATTTCTTTCATCATCCCAATTCCTGCTGTTCTCTTTGGATTATTCATACATATAAATTTCTTCGAGGCGTTTGTCTGATCTGTTCTAGATTAGATTCCGAAACGTGGTTCATTTATATAAATTTAGGTTGACTATCCCGAGGAGTGCGAGTATCATTTTAGTAATATCTTTTACCATGAACTGCCTTTAAATAGCTTTTTAAAATATAAAAATCAGTACTAACAAAAAGAAGAGAAAGAGGAAGGGGTTAGAAACTATGGGTCAACTCAATCTAGAAGAGATCATTAAAGCAGGGCAGGTGCTTAAAGGAGTCATTAATAAAACCCCTTTACTAAGAAATGATATTCTCTCGGAAAGATATGAGTGCAATGTCTTTTTAAAGCGAGAAGATCTCCAAACCGTTCGCTCTTTTAAAATCAGAGGAGCGTATAATTGTATGAAAAGCACCCCGCATGACAAACTAAGCAAAGGTATCGTCTGTGCCAGTGCCGGAAACCACGCTCAAGGTGTCGCTTTTTCCTGTAAAACTCTCGGCATTCCCGGAAAAATCTATATGCCCTCAACCACGCCGCGTCAGAAAATTTCTGCTGTCAAACGCTTTGGCGGGGATGCTATTGAAATCGTTCTTACCGGAGATACCTTTGACGATTCCTCTAGGGAAGCACAAGAACGCTGTAAAAAAGACGGTTTCTACTTCGTTCACCCCTTCGATGATCCTTACGTGATCGCAGGTCAAGGTACGGTTGCTATGGAAATCCTTAACGATATGGAAGCTCCCGTTGATTTCGTTCTGGGGGGTATCGGTGGGGGCGGCTTAATGTCCGGTGTAGGTACCTATTTCAAAAACCTCAGCCCTTCGACCCAAGTCATCGGTGTGGAAGCCCAAGGCGGATGTTCGATGCATGAAGCACTAAAACAAAACAAAGTTATCGCTTTGGATAAGGTTGATACATTCGTGGATGGTACTGCAGTTAAACAAGTCGGCGATCTAACCTTCGAGATTTGTAAAGAAGTCATCGATGACATCATCGTCGTCAGCGAGGGTAAGGTAGCCACAACAATTTTAGAAATGTACAATGAAAATGCAATTGTTGCTGAGCCCGCCGGAGCTCTCCCTGTTGCCGCTCTAGAAACATACCGCGATAAAATCAAGGGCAAAAATGTCGTTTGTATTATCAGCGGCGGCAATAATGATATTGAGCGAACCCCGGAAATTAAAGAACGTTCCCTTTTAGACCAAGGTCTCAAACATTATTTCCTAATCAATCTGCCGCAACGGCCAGGCGCCTTAAGGGAACTTGTGGTCGATGTTCTCGGACCCCAAGATGATATTACCCGTTTTGAATATACTAAGACCAATAATAAAGAAAAAGGGCCGATCCTTATCGGTATCGAACTTAATCGCAAAGAAGATTACCAGCCTCTTATTAAAAGAATGCAGCAAAAAGGAATTCAATATACGATTATCAATGAAGACCCGGCACTCTATGATCTTTTGATTTAATTCCTTTATAATTTCTTCGGTTCATGTAGAAAAGAGGGGCCGCTGCTTCACGGACTAATCCGTTCATGAAGCAGCGGCCCTATTTGTGTTGTAAATAAAAATCTTGACATTTGATACTTTTTGAGGTATTTATATCTTCGCCATGCTAATTTTGAATTTTTCCTGTTCCATTATGAAAAGTTGAGTAAAGATCTAAATAAAACATAGAAAAATAATTATGTCCGGGATTGAGAGGAGATTATCGAGATGAATGAGCAGCCCAGGATCCAGTATTCTAAAATTGGTGTCCTTTCTTTGGCCCATATGTTAAATGACTTATATAGTAATTATTTGCCCCAGTTAGTTCCGTTTCTTATTATTCTTTCCCCCAATTTTACAGTGACACGTGCGGCTATTTTAGTTTCTGCATTTACTATTACTTCTTCGCTGGTACAGCCTTTCTTTGGTTATTATCTAGACCGCCAAGGCAAACGGTGGCTTGTTTATGTTGGAACATTGTGGATGGCCATTATGCTAAGCTTTACCGGAATCACCGAAAGCTATGTTGTTCTTGTGACCCTTGCCGCACTTGCCGGGCTGGGTACGGCCGCCTTTCATCCTCAAGCTTCAACGATGATCAACATTCTAAGCGGCGACCACAAAGCCGTCTTGCTTTCGGCTTTTATTGCTTTCGGCAATTTGGGTTTCGCCTTAAGTCCACTGCTTTTAGTCCCCTTATTTCAAACTTATGGTTTACATGCATCGCTTGTAACCGTGGTTCCCGGTGTCGTGGTCGCTATCTTACTACTCTTATTCGCCCCGCGGAATAATCTTTTAAAGGGAAATGCTACCCCTCTGTCTGAAGTATTAAATTCATTAAAGTCATCATCCCGTGAACTTTCAGCAATTATCGGAGTTGTTGCGATTCGTTCCTTAGCTTACACCTCGATGCTAACGCTCCTGCCCCTGTACTTTAAACTTCAAAACCTGTCAAATATCGCCGCAAGTCACCTTGTCACCATTATGCTCGCTGCGGGAGCAGTCGGCGGGGTCATCGGGGGATTCATCTCCGATTATTACGGACGCAAACGTCTCATTGTCGGTTCTTTGCTTCTTGCCACTCCGCTATTCTTCGGGTTTCTCCTGACCAGTGGAACTTTGAGTACGATTTTCCTGGCTTTGGCTGGGGCTTCCTTGCTCTCCAGTTTCTCCGTCACTGTTGTTGCCGCTCAAGAGACTATTCCCAACAATAAAGCGCTCGCCTCGGGACTGGTTATGGGATTTGCGGGCGGCTTGGGAGGGCTAGCCGTAATCTTTATTGGGCGAATCGGTGATATTTGGGGTCTGGGTCCGGCCGTTTCCATTACTTTTCTTCTTCCATTAGCAGCCGGCGTTCTTGGCCTTTTTATGAAAAGCCATCCCTCGGCAAGAGCCGAACGACTTGCCGCTCGCTGATCACCTCGTAATAGCGAGCGTTCTAAAAGATTATTCTTATTTTGTGCACCAGAGCTCAAGGATATTTCAGATCATGGAGGCTTAGCTTCCGGAAAGGATAGTAGAATGTCGAAGAAATATATTATGTTAAGACCTGAAGAAGAGGCTGCGGCGGAAGCAGAATCAACCCTCAAAGAGATGTTTTGCTTTGGGGAAAATTCCACGAATTACCGCTTTCCAGATGTGGAGGTCAATAATGAAAATCAAAACAAATTACAAAAGCTGGTAGATGAATACAGCGCCCTGATTGGGCAGGAAAAGAACAAGGACCTGGATCTGAAAGCATTCTTTGCAGGGAAACAAATCAACATTGAGCATGTGGATGAATTTGAGGAGCCGCGGGATGTATTCATTCTGCTAGTTTATTTCAAAGAGGTCTGCAAGCTTAAGGATTTTGAGCCTGTAGCGGTTATTGAGACATTTGTCTAGGGTAAATTATACGCCAGTAGCGGGTTCTTTGGGACCCGCTATTTTTAATTTAGAGAAATAAAAAGGGCTGATGCTAACAAACTATTAAAGTTTGTTTTGCAACAGCCTCTAGAAGTGAGGGTTACTCTTTTGCCTCATTTTTTACTATTAAAGTTTAATCGACGTAGGTTTTTGTTTGAGTACAAAAGTGAGTACGGCCAGATAGATAATGCCTATGACAATCCACACGCTGCCGAGTTTAATAGCAGCCATATCCATGCCGTAGAGAACATAAGCAATCACTGCAAAACCGATAATCGGCATGATCAGGTGTTTAAAATAGTGTTTAGATTTTTCACGGATAATGTAGTGGTTAATTACGGAGATATGCAGAAGCAAGAAAGATACCAATGCTCCAAAGTTAACAAGTACCGTTAGATTTGCTATCTGACTTTGGAAGAAAAGTCCTACTCCTAAAGAAATGATAGCGACGAAAATCGTACTAATATATGGCGTCCGGTATTTAGGGTGCACTTTGGCCAGTACCAATGGTAATTTTTTATCACGCGCCATCGAGAAAAGCACCCGAGAAATTGCTGCCTGGGCTGCAAGGGCATTGGCAATCCCCCAGGAAAATGCCGTCGCAATAATCGTAAGATTTCTCAGCCAAATACCGCCGGCGGCCCCGGCGATTTGGTAGAATGCGATGTCAAGATTGTCAAAATTCATACCCCGTCCCAGATCACTGGCAATCCATGTTTGGATAATGAAAAGAGATCCTACAATAAGCAGGGCTGACACGGTCGCTCTGCCGACCAACTTATTGCCGGCTTCTTCGCAGCCTTTGACCTCCTCCGAAAGCGTTGAAATCCCATCAAAGCCCAAGAAAGAAAGCACAGCAATTGAAACGGCTCCCATGACCGTGCTCAGACTGAAATTCTGCGAATCATAGATAGGTTTCATGGTTAACCCACCAGCACCCATGCCATTTTTCAAAGCGACAAGACCAACGACAATAAAAATAGCCAGAACAATAAATTCGGCCACCAGGATAATTCGGTTGGCACCCGCTGTAAATTCAATTCCTCTAATATTAATGATCGTATTAATGCCAATAAAGAGGATAAGCCATACCCAGATAGGGACTGAAGGGATCAAAGCCCCCAAAGCCGCTGCACTGACCAAGTACAGCAATGAGGGTACCAAAATATAATCAAGCAGGATTGACCAGCCGGCTATAAAACCAACATATTCATTAATCCCTCTTTGGGCGTAGGCATAGACCGAACCGGCGACAGGAAACGCCTCAGACATTCTGGCATAACTAAATGCAGTAAAAATCATGCCAAACATACCGATCATATAGGCTAAGGCGACCATCCCTTTGGCACCATCCGAAACGTAACCATAAACCCCAAACGGAGCAATGGGCACCATAAAGATCATTCCATAAATCACTAAATCCCTAAAACTTAAAGCACGCTTAAGTTCTTGTTTATAACCGAATTGTTCAACGGACATTACTTCTCCTCCTCGTATAATATGATTTGTTCCTAGCTCCACGAGTCCTTTTTAAATGGAACGTGGAGTTTTAATTTAGCCAAGTTATAACTGGAAATTTCTTTGAGCAATAGGGTGCGCGCAGTATAACGCATACCCCAT
>NZ_JAYFQK010000071.1:0-3317 GCF_034927245.1 Desulfitobacterium sp. | reverse complement strand
CCTGGGAACCGTGTTTGCGGGAGCCGTGCACGACTATTTCTCGGGAATGCTCTCTGTCAGGCACAACGGGCTGAGCATAACTGAAGTCATCGGCATCTATCTGGGGAATATAACAAAGCAGTTAATGAGAATCTTCACCATTGTGCTCCTGGTGCTCGTGGGGGTAGTCTTCATATCAGGCCCTGCCGGTATCCTCGCCAACCTGACACCAGCCACTTTGGATTTTAGATTTTGGGTCTGGGTGATCTTTTTCTATTATATTTTGGCAACCCTGCTACCCATTGACAAGATCATCGGAAAGATTTATCCGGTCTTTGGATTTGCCTTGCTGTTTATGGCTGCAAGCCTGATTATCGCCCTGATAATTAAAGGGTATGCCATCCCGGAGCTGACCTCCGAAAATTGGCGGAACTTTCATTACGACAAGGAAAAGTTTCCCATCTTCCCCATGCTGTTCATAACCATTGCCTGCGGTGCCATCTCCGGTTTCCATGCCACACAGTCACCCCTGATGGCACGCTGTATGAAAAATGAAAAGGAGGGCAGGAAGGTTTTCTACGGGGCAATGGTTATCGAAGGGATTGTCGCTCTCATCTGGGCTGCAATCAGCATGAGCTTCTTCGGCGGCATCCGGGAGCTGGGCGAGGTGATGGTGGCACAAAAGGGGAACGCCGCATGGGTGGTGAATGAAATCTCCAACTCCCTGCTGGGAAAATTTGGGGCCATACTGGCCATACTGGGGGTGGTGGCGGCTCCGATCACTTCAGGCGACACCGCTTTCAGGAGCGCAAGACTCACCGTTGGCGACCTGCTGAGGTTCAATCAAAAACCGATAAGGAACAGGCTGATAATTACGATTCCTCTCTTCGCAGTGGGCTTCTTGCTTACTAAAATAAACTTCGACGTGGTCTGGCGATATTTTGCCTGGTCTAACCAGACGTTAGCCACGGTTGTTCTCTGGACCATCACCGTATACCTATTCCAGAAAAGAAAACCGTATTGGATAACCCTGCTCCCGGCCCTGTTCATGACAGCCGTGGTGACAACATACATCATGCTTGCCCCCGAAGGGCTTGCCCTTTCAAAACCTGTCTCATACGCTACAGGATTCGCTGTCACAGCCCTCGTGTTTTCGACCTTTCTATTTTATACAAGAAAATTTACAAAAATAAAACAACACCTTTAAAAAATGTCCTATTCAAATGGAATCTGTTTATTAATCTTTCTTTTTTAACTAATCTCAATAAACTTATTCTTGTTTTTCAACACCCCCAACCAGCTTTGAATTGCTGGTTGGGGTGTTTTATATAATAGCGTATCGTAACTTCTATTTACAAATATTGTCTGACGGTTATCTAAACTTAAAAATAGGAAACTGCCTCCTCTTTCTTCTCCTTGATTGGTAATATAAAAAAATGTAATTTTGCTTTAGAATCATGAAAGGAAAATATGCAGTTGGTAATTTCTGGCAAAAATTTGTAGAAGGCCAGGACAATTATGAAGCATTTTCTGACATATACAATTTGTATATAAACGATCTGCTCTCATACGGTATAAGTTTGGGATTTTCCGAGGAGACTTGCAGGGATGCCGCTCATGATGTATTCTTTAATATCTTTACCGAAAAAAAAAGACTCTCTTCTGTAAAAAATCCAACATCTTATTTGTTTAGAAGCTTCAGGAATCATTTATTTAACATTCAAAAACGACAGAATAGATTATCCTCCGATTTTATGTTTGAAAAAAACACCTTCACTACAGAAATAACCATTCTCGATACCATTATTAATGAAGAGGAAAACCAAAAACTCAAAAACCTCGTGGAGGAACTGTTAAAAGAACTTACCCCTCGACAGCGAGAAGCTATTTATCTGAGGTATATGCAAGAGATGGATTATGAAGAGATTGCGTTATTGCTGAACATGAATGCCAATTCGACCAGACGGCTTGTCTCACGAGGAATCGAGAACTTAAGGAATAAAGCCCTAAATGGAGACAATGAATCCTTTACGGTATTGTTATTCGTACTTTTGATATCTTACAATCTCTGAAACAAACAGTTATTATCCATACACGATATCGCTGCTTTATTTTTCTGTGCAATACAGATCACCTCAAATGTTAAATTTTACTTTTTTTGACTACAAAAAGAAAAATTAATTGTCTATAGTCATTATTGCCGGTGAAATTTGGGTTTGCCTGACGCAAAATCACTTTTGCCATGTATGAAAATACGGCCTTATTTTTATAATTGAAAGAAAATGAAAGATAATATATCTACATACTCCTCTTTTTTAGAAAACAAAAATTTTGTGCAGTGGAGGCTTTTACGCGAAGAAGAATCAGAAAAGTACTGGCTTACATTTATAAAAGAGAATCCGGAACTTGAAGAAGAATTCAATAAAGCTATCGTTATATGCGACAATATCCGGATTAATGAGAAAATTTTCTCCGATACCGACTTTCTATATCAGCGTATTTTACAAAGTATTTCTATCCATCGCAAAAACAAACAAAGACGGAATGTAATTTATTCGCTTTATGCCGCAGCGGTTATTGCGTTACTACTCATCACCAGTACACTCTTTATATTCAACAAGGATACAAGCGCCGCACTTAATGAAAGGATAATAGGATCAACTTTACCCGATGAACATATAACTTTGATAACCGATGAAAACATCACCACCTTAAACCAACATGCAGTAATAAGATTAGCTGACGGGCGACTATCATACACCGACAGCACGAACACAATAAAATATATAGAGGTAGGTGCGTCCCAAACAAATATCCTGAATGTTCCCAACGGAAAACGCTCTTCCATTGTTTTGGCTGACGGTTCCGAAATCTGGATCAATTCAGGGACTAAATTATTCTTCCCGTCGGTATTCAATGAAAAAACGAGAGAAATTACTGTCGAAGGTGAAATATTTATTCATGTGGCTAAGTCAGAACAACAACCTTTTATTGTGCATACCCCGAAATTTGCTATCAATGTACAGGGCACCCGCTTCAATGTTTCGACCTATAAAGATGATAGTGAACATACTGTGGTACTCGTAAACGGTAGTATAAACATCAATGCTCCCCATAAAAGTTTAGTTCCGATGACTCCGAATGAAATGGTCATAATGAAAAACGATAATTTAACAAAAAAAGTTGTCGATGTTTCTCATTATACCGGTTGGATAGACGGAATTCTTATTTTTGATGCCACACCCACTTCGGAAATGTTGAAGAAAATTGGGAGATACTACAACATATCTTTTGATGGAGTAGCAGAATTAGCCGACAAAAAAATTACCGGCAAATTA
>NZ_JAYFQK010000078.1:0-3573 GCF_034927245.1 Desulfitobacterium sp. | reverse complement strand
ATGAAGAAGAAATGGGGATTATACCCCCGACTAACATGTCATTCAGTAGGAACATTAAGACCTGGATCTGGATTATCCTCATTTTTCCACTTTAGCAGGTATAGAGGACTAAATTTAACTGCTTTCAGCAGTCAAATCATATTATAGTAATAAAATAGATAATAAAATAATAGATACTCTAAATGGATAAAAGGGTTGGTGATGTAAATGACAAGAAACAATCACCAGAAAATTGTTATTTTATTATTTGTGATTTCAGTAACAATGTTAGGTTATGTTGCATTTCTATATGTTCTACCTCAAAATTTTGATAGGAAAAACGTGGATCAAGTAAGTTTTCACATCATTATATTGACGATTTTTTGTATATTATTATTACTCTTTGTCCTTTTTTTATGGAATCGGATTTTTGAGATCACTAGTCGATTGGAATACAAGAATACCCTGATCCGGGCTATTTTCGAAAGCTCACCAGATGTTTTGGTTTGTTCTTTAGATCGAGGTTATCATTATTTATATTATAATTCTAAGCATAAGGATATGATGCTGAAAATCTTTGGAGCAAATATCCGAGTAGGTATGAGTATCATTGACGCTTTTGATGACCATTCTTATTCAACGCGTGCTCAAAGCAAATTTGAACGGGTTATCGCGGGAGAAGGTATCAGCGAACTCGCCGAATTTGAGCAGAAAGATGATGGTCAAATTCATTATATGCAAATATATGGGTCACCGGTTATCATCAGTAACGGTGAAGTGGCTGGAATCGCCATTTTTGCTATCAATATATCTGAATTGAAGCGTACGGAAAAGTTACTCCGCGATAGTGAATACTTTTTGCTTGAGTCACAGCGTGTTTCCCACTCGGGCAGTTACGCCATAAATTATAGAACTGGGCTGTGGCAATCGTCGCAGACGTTAAATAAAATTCTGGGGATTGATGAGAGCTATCCCCATACCCTTGAAGGCTTTATAGCGCTCGTTCATCCCGATTGGAAGGAACGAGTGGACGAATATTTTCAGTTAGACAAAAAGTGCTACGATTTTGAATATCAGATTGTTCGGCATGAAAATGGTGAAGTGCGCTGGGTTCGCGGCTTAGGTGAACTGGAATTTAATGTTGAAGGGGAGCCCGTTCGAATGGTCGGAACGATTCAGGATGTCACCGCCCATAAGAAAAATGAGGAAAAAATTCTGTTTCTTAGCTACCATGACCAGTTAACAGGATTATATAATCGACGATTCTATGAAGAGGAGTTAAAGCGTCTTGACGTAAATCGAAATTACCCGTTAACTGTAATGATGGCAGATGTCAATGGCTTGAAGCTTGTAAACGATTCATTCGGTCATGAGTTTGGTGATGAGTTGCTTAGGAAAGTAGGGAAAGTCCTGCAAAAGGCTTGCCGCAAGGATGATATTCTGGCGCGGCTTGGCGGGGATGAGTTTGTCCTTTTACTCCCCAAAACAGACATAATGACAGCAGACCAAATTTTAAAACGTATTAAAAAAGCCGCATTGCAGGAAAAGATCGGGTCGCTGGAAATTTCAATTTCTATAGGTTTTGAGACCAAACAATATCCCTTTCAGTCGATTGAAGAAGTCTTCAATAAAGCGGAAGATAATATGTATAAGATGAAGCTTTTTGAGAGCCCGAGTATGCGCGGGAAAGCTATCCAGACAATTGTTAAAACTCTTTATGAGAAAAATAAGTACGAGGAATATCACTCACTTCGCGTTTCTCAATTATGTCAGGGGATGGGGATCGCGCTGAAACTACCTGATCGAGAAATCTTAGAACTAAAAAATGCCGGTCTTATGCATGACATTGGGAAAATTGCCATCGATGAAAAAATTCTTAATAAACATGGGCTTTTGTCAGAGAAAGAGTTGAAGGAAATCAAACGTCATCCGGAAATTGGGTACCGTATTTTAAGTACGGTCAATGACTTAGCCGATACTGCAAACGATGTCCTGGCTCATCACGAGCGTTGGGATGGCCTGGGCTACCCCAAAGGACTAAAAGGGGAGCAAATTCCTCTCCATGCACGGATAATAGCTATTGCGGATGTTTATGATCAGATGACAAATGAACATTGTTGCGGAAGCCCTTATACACCTGAGAGGGCACTCGCGGTACTCAGCAAGAATGCAGGAACTCTGTTTGATTCGGATCTTGTCCAAATCTTTATTGATAAGGTCGTCGGGATGAGTTCTACCGATTAAGAAGGAAAATTTTAATTTTCCCCCGAATAAAATAATAGACTAAAACTTTTTCGGAGGAAAAAATGAAGATTCGTTGTTTTAGAAGCACTCAAAAAGAATTAAAATCGATTTGTTTTTTAGTTATTATTTTAGCGGTTATGAGTTTACTCAGTTTTGTCTCCGGGTGTGGGGTAACTGTGGCTCCCCAAGATAGTATAACAACCGCAGCAAATCCATCGGCAAGCGGAAGCGATAAGCTGCGCGTATCGTATATCGATGTGGGACAAGGAGACTCCATCCTAATTCAAATTCCCAACGGGAAAAATGTACTAATCGATGCAGGGGATAATGATCAAGGCGAAAAAGTTGTTTCCTATCTTAATAAACAGGGCGTTAAACGGTTGGATGTTGCGATCTGGACTCATCCCCATGCGGATCACATTGGAGGGGCTGATACCGTAACAAAAGCTTTTGAAATAGGGCAGGTCGTCATGCCGAAACAAACGTCAACCACCGAATCATATCGAAGTTTAATAAAGGCAATCAGTCAGAAGGGTCTAAAAATTACCGAAGCAAAGGCAGGCGTTATTTTGGATCTCGGGCCTGAAGTAAAGGCTGAGCTGCTTGCTCCCAGCTCCGGCAGCTATGAGGAAGTCAATAATTATAGTGCCGTACTTCGGCTTACTTATGGAAATACAACGTTTTTATTTACAGGAGATGCCCAATCCGAGTCAGAAAAGGAAATGATAAAAACCGGTCAAGACCTAAAAGCTGATGTTTTAAAAGTCGGTCATCATGGTTCTCTAACATCTACTACTTCTGCCTTCCTGAATAAAGTTCAGCCTAAGTATGCGGTTATTTCTGTTGGGAAGGATAATGACTACGGTCATCCCGCTGAAAGTATTATAACGCGGCTTAATAAGGCGGGTGTAAATATTTATCGGACGGATGAATCAGGCACGTTGGTGTTTGAATCCGATGGTAAAGACATTACGCTTATTGAAGGGAGGTAAATTGATGAAAGGAACGATTGATCGCTTTGAAGGAAACTATGCGGTGGTCGAGTTAGAAAATAGGAACATAATCAATGTTCCTAAAGAATTGTTACCCGTCGAGGCTCGTGAAGGTGACGTTATCTATGAGGAGAACGGGGTTTATTATATTGACCAAGAAGAAACCGAGAGAATTAAAGAGGACCTTCATAAACTCATGGATAGTTTGTGGAAATAATTGGTTAAATTCCAAAGTAAGTTCCACTTTATCGAAGTAAATTCCACTGTAAGTCATCCTTTTTTGTTTGGAGAATAGAAAAGGGTGACTTTTTTTCGGTTTTGGATTAAAATAAGGCCAAATCCGGTGTAAAAACAGCTG
>NZ_JAYFQK010000080.1:0-3474 GCF_034927245.1 Desulfitobacterium sp. | reverse complement strand
CTCGTTAAATTCATTATAAGATATTGTATCATATCCTAAGCATGCAGTAGAAGCCAGGGAATTCAAGACTTTTTACAGGAATACGGAAGATTGAATCTAAAACGATTGCCTATAATTGCGGAAATTTAGCGGCAATGCTATAATTCCATTAAAGGAGGTCGTTAACTTGTTTAATCCGAACTTTTCGATTACTACAACCATGGCTTCAAATCTTATGAAAATACAGAAATCTAGTATTCTAGTTGAAAATCTACCATTACCATCATCTGTCTTAGAAATTCTGAAAACTAAATCTAGAGAAGAGACAGTGTTATTATCAACAAAATTGGAAGGAAATAAATTAGACGAATATAAAAAGCGAGAAGCTTTCTACTCAGAACAACCATCCGATGAGCAGCAAGAAGTTTATAACTTAATGAAGGCTATTGATTATTTAGACAACTGTGAAAAGAGACAACTTGCTATAACAGAAGAATTTATAAAAAGACTTCATGCAATTATACGTGTAAGCCACGGTAGAAGACCAAAGTTAAGTGAATATCGAACCGAACAAAACCAAGTAGGAAGTCGGAATGACTCAAGTTGGTATCTACCGCCCGAATATACCGATGTACCTAGACTAATGGAAGATTTAGTTGCATGGGTAAATTCCGCATCTATGAAAGATATTCCTGCACCAATTAAAGCAGGAATTGTAATGTGGCAATTCTTAACTATCCATCCCTACATGGACGGAAATGGAAGAACAGCTAGAATGTTAGCGACTTATATCTTACGAATGGGTGGTTTAGGATTAAAAGGATTATTTATTCTAGAAAGTTTTTATGATCGACATTTAAAAGAATATTATAAAAGTCTTCAAATGGATTTACATCACAATTACTATTTTGGGAGAAATGATTGTAATATTACTCAGTGGCTTGAGTTTTTCTTAAACGGTTTAGCAGAAGTTTTTGAAGAAGCAGCGCAAATAGTAGAAGAAAAAAGTAATGAATACACTACAATTGAACCTGAATTAATTCGGGTGCTCGATCCAAACCAGCGCATTGTCTTTTCACAAATTGCATTCAGGTACAATTGGGTTAGTACTTCCGATCTTCGAAAGTGGTTAAATCTTTCAGATAGAACAATTCGCGATAAAGTTAAAAAATGGATTAACGAAGGCTTTATAATGCCACGCGATAGTGATGGAAAACGTATTCGTTCAGTTGTTCTAACTCCAAAATATCAAGCACTAGCAGAAGAAATTCGACAAGAGCCTGACAGATATCGTTATCTCTTGAAATGATTCGAGGCAAACATATTAAACGGGGCTGTCGCCAAACAACCCCGTTTTCGTGGTAGTGCCCATAATTATGGACTATTGCAAAAGACCATAGGTTCTGCGACAGTCCCGTTTTAATTAAAGCGCTCTCCTTTGGAATAACATTGAGGTTTCTTCGTTACCGGTATAGGCTTCGTAATAATGGGAATGGCAATGATCAAAGGTTGTACATCCAGTCAAACAGTGCGTGTGTCCGCCTCCCGGACAGGGTACGCATGGACCGGTACAGCCACGATAGCAATGAATATGCCCATGATCACAAGTCGTTATCCCATCATAGTAATGCACATGAGAAGCTCCCATAGGAACCGAAGGTCCGGTTAGTCCGCACATCCGGTGAATATGACCATTAGTGCAAGAAGTTTGAACACTATACGAATGGACATGATAATTAGAAGAATACATAAATTCACCCCCCTTTCGTAGTAACAGCTTATGCTTTGAAATGAACAAGCGTGAGACTTGCTATTGGCAAAAAAGAAGGAAGAAAAAGAAAGCCGCCGAATTCTTCCTTTAAAGAAAAAAGAATTAAGAAAAGGAACGAATTAAGATGGAAGGGCGGAAGGGAAAGCTTTGGGTCATAAAGATAAAGATTCGCATGAATGGCAGATGGGATATACTACAGGAAGCTGTGCTGCCGGGGCAGCGAAGGCTGCTTGCCAAAGATTAAATGATGAACAAGTAAAACCAACGATTGAAATTCCGCTGCCCGGCGGCGAACGTTTAAACCTTCCTCTTAAATGGGCAGAAAAAGAAAGCTGCTGGGGTAAAGCGGGGATTATCAAAGATGCCGGTGATGACCCGGATGTAACACATGGTATAGAGATTCAGGCTAAGGTACGAATCCTGGCTGATCGGGGCGAGATACTCATTCGCGGGGGAAAAGGAGTCGGCATTGTCACGAAAAAAGGACTCCAAGTACCGGTGGGCGAAAGTGCGATTAACCCCATTCCTCAGGAGATGATACGCAAAGCAGTCCGCGAGATATTTCCTGTGCAAGCCATTGAAGTGATCATCGAAGTGCCTGAAGGTGAGGACATTGCCCCCAAAACTTTGAATCCAAGATTAGGAATTCAAGGGGGAATCTCAATCTTAGGGACGACTGGGATCGTTAGGCCGATGTCTGAGGAAGCCTTTAAAAATTCAATTTTGCCGGAACTGGATCAAGCCATGGCTTATGGGTATCAAACGATCATTTTGACGCCGGGTCATTACGGATTTAAAACAGCAACAGAGGAGTTAAAAATACCGGCGGAAGCCATCATTCAGATGAGCAATTTTGTCGGCTTTATCTTAGAGGAAGCGGCTTACCGTAAATTCGATAAAGTAATATTATTAGGGCATATTGGCAAACTAATAAAAGTTGCAGGTGGGATATTCCATACGCATAGCCATGTCGCAGACGCACGGATGGAAATTCTGGTAGCCCATGCGGCACTTCATGGGATTGCGTTAGAAAAGTTAAGATCTATCTCCGAATTTCCTACGGCCGAAGGAGCTGCCGCAGAATTGATTTCTTGGGGGCACCAGGATCTGATCCATGAAATCGCGGCTTTGGCAAGCCGGCGGGCAATGGAACATGTTCAGGGAAGATTGAAAGTAGGAACGATACTCACCTTATTGGACGGGACCATTATTGGCTGGGATGATACAGCTCAGCAATGGATTTCGTCAATATTCAATGGGCTCAAGAAGGATTTTGCCAATGTTTCTAGAAACATAGAATAATAACGTATAAATGAATAACGAAGAATCAAGGTTCCTCTGCGGAGGATGAAAAGGGAAGCCGGTGCAATTCCGGTGCGGTCCCGCCACTGTGTACAAGGAGTGCTTTTCAATACCCACTGGTAATCCGGGAAGGGGAAAGGTGCGTTGATCTGAAGCCAGGAGACCTGCCTTGAGTATTTGCTTAACCTACGGGCGATAGGGGATGTGTTTATTGTGAAGCCATAAACTAAGATGAGTCGTTCGGGACTTATCTTTTTTTTATACGTATCAGAATGTATAAGTTGATTTGACTGCTGAAAGCAGTTAAATTTAGTCCTCTATACCTGCTAAAGTGGAAAAATGAGGATAATCCAGATCCAGGTCTTAATGTTCCTACTGAATGACATGTTAGTCGGGGGTATAATCCCCATTTCTTCTTCATC
>NZ_JAYFQK010000033.1:0-61184 GCF_034927245.1 Desulfitobacterium sp. | reverse complement strand
TAACTCCTTTTTCAATCCTATACACGTTTATATTACACCACTAAAGTGTATTTTTCACGCTCAAACTAATCCTGCCCTCCGGCAAATACTCCGGAAAAATATCATAGGGGGTCTCTTCCCCATAATGGACGTAACTTAAAGTCAGTCCTTGAGGCTGAGCCGTAACCCCTGCAAGTTTGCGCTCCATACTTTGAAGAATATCGGGAATTGATTCGGCTTGAAGCCATCCTTTTCCAACATTGATTAATGTTCCCGCAATAATCCGCACCATGTTATAAAGAAACCCATTTCCGATACACGTAATCCGAATAACGTTTTCTTTCTCTTGAACCCGGCAAACATACAGCGTTCGTTCAAAAGTTTTCGTTACTCCTCCGGCCGAACAAAAGGCTTTAAAATTATGTTTTCCTTCAAGCAGAGGAGCCGCTCGTTTCATTTCTTCGACTCTTAAAGGAATCGGCTCATGAAGGGTATACAAACGGGTAAAAACGTCCGCAATGGGCCGATTATCAATGGTGTAATCATAGCGTTTCCATTTGGCCGAATAACGAGCATGAAACCCCTCCTCAACGCTCTCAGCCTTTAGAATTCGGATATCTCTCGGCAGTAAACTATTAATGGCTTTAGGAATCTTGTCATCGGGAATGCGCGCAGCGGATTCAAAATTAACGACTTGCCCTGTCGCATGCACACCCTTGTCTGTGCGTCCCGCCGTATTCAGGGTGATCTCCTCACCCGCCATCTTCTTCCATGCAAATTCCAAGGAACCCTGAATCGTCGGGCCATGAAATTCCGGCTGCCTTTGAAACCCATGATAGGCTGTACCATCATAGCTTAATCTTAAGCAAATATTTCTCATCCAAACACTTCCAAAACAAATTAGTTTAAGCTCCAGAAAAATAATATAGGGTTAGTTGATTATCGTCAAGGGGACCGGCCCTTGTGAAGCGAATAACTTCGATTATTATACCATTAAGCGATAATATATGTGCTTTCGTCTTCATTGCGTAAATTTTCTCCCCCCTCTTTGATAAAATGCAGTAAATAGAAAACCCGTAGATTAAAAGATAAGCTTTTGCTTCGGCAAAACGGGTTGGCAAGAAAATTGAGGAGGGCGTTTTATGAAGGAGGTCAGCCTAGAGTCATTATTACAAGAAAATCGATTATTTAAACCCACAACCGAATTTACCGTCCAAGCTAACATCAATACCCCTGAGATTTATGAATCAGGTCAAGATCATCTCAGTTTCTGGGAAGAGCAAGCTGAAAGACTTGAATGGTTTGAACCTTGGAACAAGACCCTTGAATGGAATCCTCCCTTTGCCCAGTGGTATCTTGGCGGAAAGCTCAACGCTTCCTATAACTGTATTGACCGTCATTTAGAGGATTGGCACCGCAATAAAGCCGCTCTTATCTTTGAAGCAGAAAATGGGGATAGCCGCGTTCTTACGTACCAGGATCTCCATCGTGAGGTTAGCAGGTTTGCCAATGTTCTCAAATCACTCGGAGTGAGTAAGGGAGATCGCGTCACAATTTACTTGCCTATGATTCCGGAAGCCATTATCTCAATGCTGGCCTGTGCCCGAATAGGTGCCCCGCACAGCGTTGTATTCGGTGGCTTTAGTGCCGAAGCTTTACGTGACCGAATTAACGATGCTCAAGCCAAGGTTGTCATCACCTCAGACGGCAGTTTTCGTCGAGGCAGCATCATACCCCTGAAGGAAAACACGGATGCCGCAATTCAAAGTCTTGAATGTGTTGACCACGTTGTCGTCATTCAACGCACAGGTCACAAGATTAATATGCAAAAGCAGCGTGACGTTTGGTATCACGAAGCCATGAAAATAGCTTCCCAAGATTGCCCTCCTGAACCAATGGACGCCGAGGATATGCTTTTCATCCTCTATACGAGCGGAACAACGGGGAAACCCAAGGGTATTGTGCATTCGACAGGGGGTTATATGGTCGGCGTCACAAGCACGTATAATTACGTTTTTGACTATAAAGATAACGACATCTATTGGTGTAGTGCAGATATCGGATGGATTACCGGACATTCCTACATTGTCTATGGTCCGCTTTCTAACGGAGCCACAGTTCTCATTTATGAGGGAAGTCCGGATTATCCAAACAAAGACCGGTATTGGGAAATCATTGAAAAATACAGAGTAAGCATTCTCTATACAGCACCGACAGCGATTCGAACCTTTATGAAATGGGGATCAAAATATCCGCAGAAACGGGATCTCTCCAGTCTTCGACTTTTAGGCAGTGTAGGTGAACCGATCAACCCGGAAGCATGGATGTGGTACTACAAATATATCGGAAACGAGCGTTGCCCCATTGTTGACACCTGGTGGCAAACGGAAACCGGGATGATTATGATAACACCCTTACCCGGAATAACTGGCCTGAAACCTGGATCCTGCACGGTTCCTTTCCCCGGAGTGAAGATTGAAGTCGTGGATAGTACAGGTCAAACTGTCCCTAAAGGATGCGGAGGCTACCTCGCCATCCGTAAACCCTGGCCAGCAATGCTTCGTAACGTTTATGGGGATCCCGAACGTTTTAAAAACACCTATTATGGAAATTGGCCGGGGATTTATTTCCCCGGAGACGGAGCCAAATGGGATGAAGACGGCAACCTTTGGGTTCTCGGTCGGGTCGATGATGTTATCAATGTCTCCGGTCACCGCATCGGGACAATGGAAGTGGAAAGCGCCCTCGTCGATCATCCCTTGATTGCTGAAGCAGCTGTCATCGGCAAAACCCATGAAATTAAAGGGCAAGCCCTTACAGCCTTTATCACTTTAAAGGAAGGAATCGAAGCCCATCCTAACCTTATTGACGAACTCAAAATGCACGTTGCACAGAAGATTGGTACCCTTGCCCGGCCGGATGATATTTTCTTTACCGCTGAACTTCCGAAAACCCGAAGCGGAAAAATTATTCGCAGACTTCTTCGTGATATTGCTGAAGGCCGAGCCCTCGGTGATACAGCGACCCTAGCCGACATCTCTGTCATGCAAGCCTTAATCGCGAATTATAAATAAACCTGTTTCAGGTAGAGTTTTAGCAGGAGTCTTAGAGGCGCTTAGTCATCGGATAAAAATTAGATAAGATCTAGAATAGGCTTGTTCCCTATTGCATATCTATGCTTTAGTGAACAAGCCTAGGCTTTCTTTCGCAAGTAAAATCTTAACTTATCCCTAATACATCAAAAGAAGTTTATAATCCTTTCCCCTCCCCAAAGAATAACCGGCCAAAGAATTAGGATAATTAACCCCTTCTGGTCAAAGCAGGTCCACTCCCCAAAACTGATGCTTCTGTAAATGCCTGAGGTATATCCGCGAGCAAGAAGATTCTCGGCGAGCTCATCTGCCCTCCGCAAGCTTAAAAGCAAGAGTGGAGGCATTAAACGGCTCACCTCAATAACTTTCTGAAGGCGAGACTTCGGCCAAGCTCCTTTAAGGATTCTTGCCTTCGCCAGCAACTGTGCCTCTTCCACCAATAAAGGAACGAAACGCAGCGTTAGTGTCAGAATGAGTACAAAATCCGCAACCCTTGGGAATATCTTGATCAGCGGCGTAAAAAAGTATGCAATTCCTGCTCCCTGCTCCATTGGGGGAGTTATTGCCGCAAATAATCGTGTCAGGATAAATAAAAGTGCAATACGCCACAGGATTATTCCCGTGGCCCCTATCCCCGCCAATGACCAATAGCCCCGCCAAAAAGCTTCATTGGAGTTCAGCTTCCAAGATGACATCACAATATAAAAAAGACTTAATAAGAAAAAGGCGTAAAGGCTGGATTTGAATATTTTTACCGGCAGATGACTTAATCGAATCAGGGGAATTACTCCAAGCGCATTGATCAGAAGACCCTGCCAAGAACTCCAAGTCAGCCAAAGCGATAGCCAGAACAAGGCGGCTACCTTTAAACGCCCATCTAAGGCATGCAGACGGCTTTGTATCGAATAATAGACTTCAAAATTTATCTTTCCTCAGCCCCTTTAACATTTAACCCCGGCCCTTTGAAATCGTTCCCGTTCCTTAAAACCGTTTTCAATTTCATAGTCTAACGTAATTCGCCCTTTTTCAATGAGCCAAACCCGAGTCACCATATCTAAGATTTCTTCTAAATCATGGGTTACATAAAGAATCGTATACTTATCCTTGTATGTCTTCAAAAACGCCTTGAATCTTTCCCTTCCCTGACGGTCTAACCCAATCAAGGGCTCGTCAAACAAAATAATACCGGGATTGGATCTCATGGCAGCTGCGAGCGCAACCTTCTGCCGTTCACCGCCGCTTAACTGTTGGGGATCCTGTTGCCATTGAATCTCGGGAATGCCCATCTTTTTCATATAATCTTCATAGTTTTCCTTATTTCTTTGGCGTTCTTGTTTACTGCTTGTATAAAATATTTCATCACAAACCGTTCTACCCACAAGATATTCACCCGCTTCCTGCTGAAGCAAGCGAATTCTGTTCCGAAGTTGTTTCGGAGAGATTGGCAGCGATACTTCATCAAAGGCCTGAAAACTTCCCCGCATAGGCTTTATTAACTGCAATGCGCTTTCTAAAAGGGTTGTCTTCCCCGACCCGGAAGGGCCAACGATTCCTATAAACTCTTTGTCTTTAACCCTCTGATCAAGAAATACATTATTTTCAAATTCTGCGTTCTTCCAAGATAAGACCATGGGACGATTCCCCGGATAAGTATCTATTGATCTAAAGTGTTGATCGTTCGGTTGGCTTAGACCTCGTATTCCATATTTTTGACACCGATCCTCATCAGCTAAAAGATGACTAGGGTCACCCTGTTCAACAATTTTACCCTCTTTTATGATAAGAAGCCGATCCGCTTCTAAGGCGATTTCCGGGTCATGAGTAATCCACAACTGTCCGAGCTTCCGGCCATCAAAATTGTTACCAATTTCTAAACGGGGTTGATCAGCCAGAAGATCCAAAATGCTTTGTCTCGATTTAAGATCGAGCATCGAAAGCGATTCATCGAGAATAATAAAGGCCGGTTGCAGAGCAAGGATCGCTGTCATTACCAGCCTCTGTCTCTCGCCCCCTGAAAGCTTTGCTATGGATTGATTCAATCGACTTTCAAGTCCAATCTGCGTTGCTAAGCCCTTGACCCTCTCCTTGACTTCCGACGCACTTAATCCTAAATTTAATAACCCAAATCCAAGTTCTTCAGCGACCGTAGCGGCGATGGTTTGCCGGCGAGGATGCTGACCCACAAAACCGACTTTCTGCCAGCGCGGCTGATTATCCCCTATCAAGCCATCTCCATCCTTGGTGAGCGTAACCTCACCGGAATCCTGTTCAATAAGACCGGCAATGATTCGGCCCAAAGTTGACTTTCCCGAACCGTTCGCTCCCATCAACGCAATCTTTTTTCCCTGACTCCAGTCAAAACTGACTTTGGTCAGAATCTTTTTGTAGCTTAAATCCTTAATATGCAGCTCATACACCTTATGTTTTCCTCACTTCTGGGGTCTCTCTCCTTTTATCGATCAAAGAATAAACTTATAGCTGATAAATCAAAGTCTACGCACTACATATTTTTGCATTCTTTTTGTATACCTTTGCTATATTCTCTAGTTTACAATCAAGAACGTCATTGCGCAATATTCATATTCGAAAATTATAATATGCGAAAAAAGCGCATAAAAATTACCCTATAAAGTAGTTTCTAATCTACTCTATAGGGTATATTTTACTGAAATTTTAAACTCACTTAATCAAGTGAATATGTTACACAAGCTCGATGAGAACGAGTTCAGCTGCGTCTCCGCGGCGGAAGCCGGTCTTTATGATTCTGGTGTAACCGCCTTGGCGATCACTGTACTTAGGAGCAATCGTCTCGAATAACTTCGTGACGACATCTTCCTCCATAAGATATGCCATCGCATTACGGCGTGCAGCAAGATCTCCTTGCTTGCCAAGCGTAATCATTTTCTCAGCAATTGCGCTGAGTTCTTTGGCACGAGCCTCAGTCGTTTCAATCCGCTCGTATTTCAAAAGGGAAGTGGCAAGGTTACGCAGCATAGCGCCACGATGGCCCATATTTCTTCCCAACTTACGGTAAGCCAATGATGTTCCCCTCCTTTTGACCGAATTAGTCCTCGACTGTGCGGAACCCTAAGCCGAGCTCTTTTAACTTGAATTCCACTTCTTCCAAGGACTTCCGGCCCAAGTTGCGGACCTTTATCATGTCCTCTTCCGTCTTTTGGGTAAGTTCTTCCACCGAATTAATTCCAGCCCGTTTCAAGCAATTATACGAACGAACTGAGAGATCTAGCTCTTCAATTGTCATCTCAAGGATCTTATCTTTACCTTCTTCTTCTTTCTCAACCATAATCTCAACATCGTTGAGTTTATCGGTAAGACCAATGAACAAAAGAAGATGTTCGCTTAAGATCTTAGCTGCCAGGCTAGTCGCTTCTTCCGGTGAAATACTTCCGTTAGACCAGACTTCCAGAGTGAGTTTATCATAGTCTGTGACCATACCCACCCGAGTATCTTCAACGGTATAATTTACCTTATAGATCGGAGCGAAGATGGAATCAATAGGGATTACGCCAATCACTTGATCCGGCCTCTTATTTTTGTCAGCCGATACATAACCACGGCCTCTTTCAGCCGTCATCTCAATTGAAAGACGCGCATCCTTATCCAGAGTGGCGATCTTCAAATCAGGATTCAGTACTTCAATATCCGCATCCGTAATAATATCTCCGGCGCGGATCACTCCTTCACCAACAGCTTCCAAACGTAAAGTTTTCGTTTCGTCTGTGTGACCTTTTAAAGCTAAGCCCTTCAGGTTAAGAATGATATCTGTTACATCTTCCAGAACTCCTGGTACCGTGGAGAATTCATGAAGAACACCATCAATTTTAATTGCAGTTACGGCTGTACCCGGAAGTGAGGATAGGAGGATTCGCCGTAAGGAATTCCCTAGGGTAATCCCATATCCCCTCTCAAGAGGTTCAACTACAAACTTTGCATAGGTGTTGTCGTCAGAACGTTCAACGCATTCAATTTTGGGCTTCTCGATTTCTAATATCGGAATGCACCTTCTTTCTCGGGAACTTGATATCAATTTATCCTACGTTAGAATTAACGAGAGTATTTCTCAACAATGAGATGTTCTTCGATAGGCATTTGAATATCTTCTCGAGTGGGTAGTGCTACGACTGTGGCGCTAACAGCATTAGCATCAAGGCTAAGCCATTTCGGCGGAGTACGATCAAGACTGCTGATAATTTCCTTGATTCGTGGTGAACTCTTACTGGCCTCTTTATAAGCGACAACATCACCTTGGCGAACAAGGAAGGAAGGAATATCAACTCGACGACCATTAACAATAAAGTGACCATGGCGAACAAGCTGACGAGCTTCCGGGCGAGAAGTTGCAAAACCAAGCTGGAATACAACATTGTCAAGCCGACGCTCTAATAGACGAAGAAGGTTTTCACCGGCTATCCCTTTTTGGCGGTTTGCTTCAACGAAATAGCTGCGGAATTGTTTTTCACCAACGCCATAGATACGGCGGACCTTTTGTTTTTCACGGAGCTGAATGCCATACTCAGTAGGCTTTTTACCACGGCTTTGACCGTGTTGACCAGGAGCATAAGCTCGACGGTCAATCGCGCATTTTCCGGTATAGCAGCGATCACCCTTCAGGAAAAGTTTCATCCCTTCTCGGCGACATAAACGACAAACGGGACCTGTATATCTTGCCATGTAGACACCTCCTTCTTATACTCTTCTACGTTTCGGAGGCCGACAACCGTTATGCGGAATCGGCGTCACGTCTTTGATTAAGTTAACTTCGAGTCCTGCAGCTTGGAGAGCGCGGATTGCTGCCTCACGGCCGGCACCCGGTCCTTTTACAAAGCATTCTACTTCTTTCATGCCATGCTCCATCGCAGTTTTAGCTGCAGTTTCAGCAGCCATTTGCGCTGCAAACGGCGTACTTTTACGAGATCCTTTAAAGCCGAGCGCACCTGCGCTAGACCAGGATATCGCGTTTCCGTTGGTATCCGTAATGGTTACCATCGTATTATTAAACGTTGAACGAATATGAGCTACGCCACTTGCAATATTTTTGCGTTCGCGGCGTTTTGTACGAACAACTTTACGCGCCATCTCGGTGATCCCCCCTTATTATTTTTTGCGTTTTGCACCAATCGTCTTAATTGGACCTTTACGTGTACGTGCATTCGTTTTGGTGCGCTGTCCCCGAACAGGAAGCCCACGGCGATGACGTAATCCACGATAGCAGCCAATTTCCATCAGACGTTTGATATTGAGGGATACTTCCCGACGCAGGTCACCTTCGACCTTTAATTCTTTATCAATAACTTCCCGGAGGCGGCCTACTTCCTCTTCGGATAAGTCACGAACTCGGGTATCCGGATTAACGCCGGTCTTTGCGAGAATCTTCTGTGATGTGGGAAGACCAATACCGTAGATATAGGTCAATCCGACCTCTACACGTTTCTCACGCGGCAAATCAACTCCAGCGATACGTGCCATCTAAAATTTACACCTCCATATTGCTGTTTCTTAAAACCCTCATGATATATTACCAATCATTAACAACAAACCTTTGCTTAGGTCTATATCAGCCGTTCTCTCTGCAATGGATTGTCTCCAATCAGCCGCGCAAAGGAACTGTTGAATTAACCTTGACGTTGTTTGTGTTTCGGATTTTCACAGATGACCATGACTTTTCCATGGCGTTTAACAATTTTGCATTTTTCACAGATTCTTTTGACAGAAGGCCTTACTTTCATCGTAATCCCCTCCCTTTGGGCTTTACTTAAACCGATAGACAATCCTTCCACGCGATAGGTCGTAGGGAGAAAGCTCCAACGTAACCCGATCCCCTGGAAGAATCTTAATAAAATTCATTCGGATCTTACCGGAGACATGTGCTAATACCTTATGTCCATTCGCCAATTCGACGAGAAACATGGCATTAGGAAGCGGCTCCAGTACTTTTCCTTCGACTTCAATAACGTCCTCTTTTGACATTATAACCCTCCTCTGGCACTCAATCGGGTATCCTAACTCCGAGTCATAATCTCAGGGCCATTTTCAGTAATAGCTACCGTGTGTTCAAAATGGGCAGAAGCTTTGCCGTCCAACGTCGCAACAGTCCAATGGTTACGGAGTGTTTTCACTTCATACGTTCCCAAGTTGACCATCGGTTCAATAGCCAAACACATCCCGATGTCGAGTCGAGGCCCCCGTCCAGCTTTTCCGTAATTGGGGATTTGCGGTTCTTCATGCATCTGCCGGCCTATTCCGTGACCCACATAATCGCGAACGACGGAAAAGCCATTGGCCTCAACATGAGTTTGAACCGCATGGGAAATGTCATAGAGACGATTTCCTTTATGAGCTTGTTCAATTCCAAGCATTAAGGACTCCTTCGTCACGCGCAACAACTTTTGCAGTTCGTCGGAGATTTCCCCAACCGCGAAGGTTACAGCAGAGTCGCCAACATATCCTTCATAAGTCGCACCGCAATCGATACTGATAATATCTCCAGATTGTAACGCCCTTAAACCCGGGAATCCGTGTACAACCTCTTCATTTACGGAAGCACAGATGGAATACGGAAAACCATTGTAACCTTTGAAAGTAGGAACAGCACCGCACTTTCGAATATATTTCTCGGCAATCTGATCAATTTCCTGGGTCGTGATCCCTGGATGGATCGACTCGCCAATCAGCTGCAATGTATCTGCCGTGATTTTACCGGCCTTACGCATGTGTTCCACTTGGGACTTCGTTTTAAGTTCTATCATTGCTTTACTCCAAAGCAGCCAGAATATCTTCTAGCACCTTGCTGATGTCCTGGTCACCGTTAATCTTTTTCAGTATTCCCTTTCTCTGATAATATTCAATCAAAGGTTGGGTTTGGAGATTATACACATCTAGGCGGTTTTTAGCTGTTTCAAGCGTATCATCGCTGCGCTGGTATAATTCCCCGCCGCATTTATCGCAAACGCCCTCAGCACTTGGAGGATTAAAAACCATGTGATAGGTCGCACCGCATTGCCGGCAAATCCGGCGGCCGGTGAGCCGCTCGATGAGTTTCGCCTCAGCCGCTTCAATGTTTAAGACTCCATCTAATTTCATCTTAAGATCAACAAGAATTTTATCTAAGGCATCAGCTTGAGCGATTGTGCGGGGAAATCCGTCTAGCAGAAATCCGGCAACACAATCCTTTTCAGCTAATCTCTCAGCAACGATCCCAATCGTGACTTCATCGGGTACAAGGGATCCGGCGTCCATAAATTGTTTTGCCTTCAACCCTAACGGTGTTCCGGCCTTAATGGCACTCCGAAACATGTCACCCGTAGAAATGTGAGGAATCTGATATTTTTCAATGAGGCCCGCAGCCTGTGTTCCTTTACCCGCACCGGGTGGGCCCATGAGGATTGCTCTCATCTTTTTGCCCCCCTTACTTCATAAAACCTTGATAGTGTCGTTGCATCAGCAAAGATTCCATTTGTTTCATGGTTTCCAAAGCGACACTGACAACAATCAAGAGAGATGTACCACCAAGGGAAATGTTCTTGATACCCGTTAATCCAACAAGCAGGCTCGGAAGAACTGCGATTATGGATAGAAACACTCCTCCGGCTAACGTTAAACGGCTCAGGATCTTCGCAAGGTAATCGGAAGTAGCCCTGCCGGGACGAAGTCCGGGAATGAAACCCCCATATTTCTTGATGTTATCTGCTACATCCACAGGGTTAAACGTAACTGCGGAATAGAAATACGTAAAGAAGATAATCAACATCGCATAGATCAAGAGATAAGGTATCGAGTAAACCGTACCATTCATCGTGAACCAGCGATTGACGAACTGTACATATCCTGATGTAGCAGGCATCCAAGTCGCGATGGTTGTTGGAAAAGCGAGAAGCGAAATTGCAAAGATGATCGGAATAACTCCGGATTGGTTCACTTTCAGCGGAATATGTGAGGCTTGACCACCGTAAACGCGACGGCCAACTACACGTTTTGCATATTGTACAGGTACGCGCCGCTGTCCTTCTTGAATAAAGACAACCCCGGCAATGATCGCAGCCGCCATAACAAGTAAACCAATAACCGAGAGAGCATTGATTTCACCGACTTTGAGGAGGCCCCAGATGTATTTTAAGCTATCCGGTACTCTTGCCACAATCCCACAGAAGATGATCAGTGAAATCCCATTGCCGATTCCTTTTTCTGTAATCCGCTCACCAATCCACATCAGAAATGCGGTTCCTGCGGTGAGGATGAGTGCAACAAAAAGGTAAATCGGCCATCTCAAACTCGGACTTGGAATTACCAGTGCTGACCGAAGGCCATACGTTAGTCCTAAACCTTGAATAAAGCCTAAGATAACTGTTCCATAGCGAGTATACTGGGTAATCTTTTTCCGACCGTACTGTCCTTCCTTTGCTAAGCGCTCAAGATAAGGAATAACAATCGTTAGAAGTTGAAGAATAATAGAAGCCGTAATGTAGGGCGTAATACTTAACGCAAATACAGAAAACCGTCTAAAAGATCCCCCGGAAAACGTATCCAGAAAATCGAAAATGCTTCCTGAACCAATCATATTAGCGAGTGCACTATGGTTAATGAATGGAATGGGAATATGCGCTCCGATCCGAAAGATAAGGAACATGAGTAAGGTGAAACCGATTTTATTCCTGATCTCTGCGACCTTCCATGCATTCTTCAGGGAATCGACAATCATCCTATTCCACCTCTACTTTTCCGCCAGCAGCAACGATTTTCTCTGCCGCGGCTGGACTGACCTTATCGACATTAACAGTCAGCGCCTTGGTTAATTCTCCTGTTCCTAAAATCTTGACACCATCCTTGATCGTTTTGATAAGGCCTAATTCAAAAAGGCTCTCATAGTTTACCACCGCGCCATTATCAAAACGTTCCAAGTCGCGTACATTGAGAACAACATACTCTTTTTTGAAGATGTTTGTAAAACCGCGTTTCGGCATCCGACGGGCCAAGGGGATTTGACCGCCTTCAAATCCGGGACGAACGCCGCCGCCCGAGCGGGCTTTTTGGCCTTTATGTCCTTTCCCGGCTGTTTTTCCGGTTCCGGACCCGATTCCACGACCCAGACGTTTGGTAGCATGGGTCGCTCCTTTGGCAGGCTTCAGTTCATGCAATTTCATGCTCGTCAACACCCCCTTTTATTCTGATATATTTTCAACCGCAACTAAATGTGCACATTTACGGATCATTCCTTGGATACTTGGGTTGTTCTCATGTATTTTACTCGAGTTCATTTTTCCCAAGCCCAAGCTCTTCAGCACCTTGCGTTGTGCTTCGGAATATCCGATTGGACTCTTTACAAGTGTAACTTTTACTTTCATTGCCAACCCTCCTAACCCAGAATTTCTTCTACGGTTTTACCGCGGAGTTTAGCAACCTCATCTACTCTCTTCAGAGATTTTAAGGCAACCATCGTGGCATTGACCATATTATGCGGATTTGATGATCCTAAAGATTTTGTAAGAATATCGCGTAATCCTGCGGCTTCAAGTACGGAACGAACAGCGCCTCCTGCAATAACTCCGGTACCTTTTACAGCCGGTTTCAAAAGGACTGAACCGGCACCAAAGTCACCAATAATCTCATGCGGGATTGTTGTTCCTGTTAGGGGCACTGAAACCAAGTTTTTCTTTGCATCTTCAATTCCTTTACGAATCGCTTCAGGAACTTCTCCGGCCTTTCCGAGTCCGGCTCCAACAAGACCGTTTCCGTCTCCGACAACGACTAAGGCACTAAAGCTGAATCGGCGTCCCCCTTTGACAACCTTTGCTACGCGGGCAATATGAACGACTGTTTCAGTCAACTCTGATTTACTCGCATCAATTTTCGCCAATGATTTTCCCTCCTTTACCCAGTCTTAGAAGTTAAGGCCAGCTTCGCGTGCTGCTTCGGCTACTGCAGCAATCCGTCCGTGATAGAGATTTCCTCCACGGTCAAAAACCACGGTGGTTACTCCTTTTTCCAGAGCTCGTTTCGCAACAAGCTCACCCACTTTGGAAGCCCCTTCGATATTACCGCCGGCAATTCCGGTGGCTTTAAACTCAGGATCAATTGAAGAAGCCGAAACTAACGTTATGCCTTTCTCGTCATTGATCACTTGAGCATAAATATGATTAAGACTTCGGAAAACAGCTAAACGCGGACGCTCTGCAGTTCCGAGCACGTTTTTACGAACACGCTTATGCTTTTTTAAGCGGATTTGTTTACGGTCTACGTGTGTAATCAAGGAATCTCACTCCTTTCAAATGGTCAAGAGATTTTGCCCTTGCCTAAATTACTTCTTCTTAGCGCCCGTCTTACCCACTTTACGACGAATAACTTCGTTTTCATACTTGATTCCTTTACCTTTATAAGGCTCGGGTGGGCGTTCTGCACGGACAACAGCTGCGAAATCTCCAACAAGTTCCTTATCCATTCCCTTAATGAGAATTTTATTGGGAGCAGGAACTTCAAATTCTATTCCTTCAAAAGGAACAAGCTCAACCGGATGGGACTTACCCACAGACAGTGCAAGCTTATTACCTTGTTTTGCTGCACGATATCCAACACCGACCATCTCAAGGCCTTTGCTGAAACCATTCGTTACCCCTTCCACCATGTTAGCGATAAGAGTACGAGTTAAACCATGCAACGACCGGCTCAGAGGTTCATCATCTGGGCGAGTCACAATAACTTCTTGGTTAACAAGTGCAATGTTGATTGTCGGATGCATTTCCCTCGTTAAGGTACCCTTTGGTCCTTTAACGGTGACAACATTGCCCTCTATTTTGACATCAACGCCACTGGGGATCGTGATGGGCTTTTTGCCAATTCTGGACATTCTCTGCACCTCCGTAGTGTATCGTTACCAAATGTAGCAGAGCACTTCTCCGCCAAGCCCTATTTGACGAGCCCTTTTATCGGTCATGATACCTTGGGAGGTGGAGATAATAGCCACGCCCAGGCCACCTAAGACCTTCGGAACTTCATCTTTTTTTGCATAAACGCGGAGTCCCGGACGGCTAATTCGTTTCAAGCCTGTGATCACGCGTTCACGGTTTGGGCCATATTTCAGATACAAGCGAAGAACACCTTGCTTGTTATCTGCAATGTATTCAAAATCTTTAATGAAACCCTCTTCTTTCAGGATTTCGGCAAGCGCTTTCTTGACATTGGAGGCAGGAACTTCAACTTTGTCATGATAAATCATTCCTGCATTACGAATGCGAGTCAAGAAATCTGCAATCGGATCTGACATTGCCACTAGAGTCTTCCCCCTTTCTTACTGCGGTTACCAGCTAGCCTTTTTGACTCCCGGCAGTTCGCCTTTATAAGCTAACTCCCGAAAACAAATCCGGCATATTCCGAATTTACGGATATATGCATGAGGACGGCCGCAGATTTTGCAACGGTTATGGAAGCGAACGGCATATTTCTGTTCGCGCATATTACGAACGATCATTGACTTTTTAGCCACGCTCTTTAACCCTCCTTTTTACTTCTCCTGGTACGGCATGCCAAGCATACCCAGCAATTCGCGAGCTTCCTCATCGGATTTCGCAGTTGTTACGAACACAATGTCCATTCCGCGTAGTTTATCAATTTTGTCATACTCAATCTCAGGGAAGATGAGTTGCTCTTTAATTCCGAGAGTATAGTTGCCACGGCCATCAAATGCTTTACTTGAAACGCCGCGGAAATCACGGACGCGAGGTAAGGCTACATTCATCAGCCGGTCAACGAACTCGTACATACGGTCTCCGCGCAAGGTTACTTTTGCACCGATCGGCATTCCTTCACGAAGTTTAAATGCCGCGATTGATTTCTTTGCTCGCGTTACAATTGGTTTTTGACCGCTAATTTTCATGATGTCACCAACTGCAGCGTCAATCGCTTTAGAATTTTGAACTGCTTCTCCCAAACCTACATTGATAACAACTTTATCGAGTTTTGGAGTTTGCATGACGTTTTTATAGTTGAACTTCTGCTGAAGAGCAGGAGCAATTTCTTGAACGTACTTTTCTTTCAGACGAGCCACTAAGGTCCCTCCCTTCTGGATTAGTTCTTATCGGGTAAGTTGACTCCGCATTTCTTGCAAACACGGACTTTTCCGGCGTCAGTTACTTTAGTACTGACCCGTGTCACACTATTGCACTCGGCGCAGAACAGCATTACATTCGAACTTGCGATAGGTGCTTCCTTTTCCAAAATACCGCCTTGAGGCATACTTTGAGTAGGTTTGGTATGGCGTTTAACAATGTTGACCTTTTCAACAACAACACGGCCTTTTTTCGGAAGGACTTCAAGGATTTTGCCTTTCTTGCCGGCATCCTTGCCCGTGATAACCATAACCATGTCACCTTTTTTAACATGTATCTTTTGCTTTACAGCAGCCACTTCGTTCACCTCCATTGCTATGGGGTCAATTAAATTACTTCCGGTGCCAGAGAAATGATTTTCATGAAATCTTTATCGCGTAATTCGCGGGCAACCGGTCCAAAAATACGGGTTCCGCGAGGACTTTTATCGTCCTTAATAATAACGGCAGCATTTTCGCTAAAACGGATATAGCTACCGTCTTTACGTTTAATTTCTTTTGTCGTACGTACTACAACGGCTTTGACAACTTCGCCTTTTTTAACAACGCCGCCTGGCGTTGCGCTTTTAACTGAAGCAACGATTACATCTCCAATCGAAGCATAACGGCGCAGTGAGCCACCAAGCACGCGGATGCACATCAGCTCTCTAGCTCCTGAGTTGTCTCCAACCTTGAGCCTTGTTTGAACCTGGATCATCCTGTTGACCCCCTTCCAAATTCAATATGCTATTTTTAGAGAACAACCGCCCTCTCGGTGATCTCAACTACACGCCAGCGTTTGTCTTTGCTGAGCGGACGAGTCTCCATGATCACAACGGTATCTCCTACGTGAGCTTCGTTGTTTTCATCATGAGCTTTAAATTTTTCGGTCCGACGAACAATTCTATGATAAAGCGGGTGACTTTCAGTAATTTGAACAGCAACGACAACCGTTTTATCCATCTTGTCACTGACAACCTTACCCACTTTAACTTTACGTTGGGCTCTTTCCATGTCAGAAAGCCTCCTTTCCTTAAGCACGGTTAATGTTCAGTTCGCGCTCGCGGAGAATGGTCTTGCCTTTAGCAATCCCTTTCCGAACTTCACGAATCCGCATTGGATTGTCTAGTTGTCCAGTCGCAAGTTGGAAACGCAAATTAAACAGTTCCGTCTTAAGATCATCAATTTGCTTTAGAATCTCATCTTCAGTCATTTCACGGAATTCCTTAGTTTTCATTTGCGTCACCTCCCTCTAATTCTTCCTTGCTTACAACCTTACATCTAATAGGAAGCTTATGCATAGCTAGGCGCAATGCTTCACGGGCAATCTCTTCTGTAACACCGGCCATTTCAAACATAACGCGTCCCGGCTTTACAACAGCTACCCAATATTCGGGAGCCCCTTTACCGCTACCCATCCGAGTTTCAGCCGGTTTAGCGGTGATTGGCTTATCCGGAAAAATCTTAATCCAAACTTGGCCACCCCGTTTGATATAACGGGTCATTGCAATACGGGCAGCTTCGATTTGGCGATTCGTAATCCATGACGATTCCAATGCAACTAAGCCATAATCGCCAAACGTGATTTTGTTACCACGTGTAGCAACTCCATGCATCCGTCCACGGTGTTGTTTACGATGTTTTACTCTGCTTGGGACTAGCATTTATTTTCCTCCTTCCACCTGAGCGACCTTCTTGGCGGGAAGAACCTCTCCTTTATAAATCCAAACCTTAACTCCGATTTTACCGTATGTCGTATTGGCTTCGGCAAAACCGTAATCAATATCAGCCCTTATCGTATGAAGGGGTACTTTGCCTTCGTTATACCATTCGTTACGTGCAATTTCAGCTCCGCCCAAACGTCCGCTGCAGGAAATCTTAATTCCTTGAGCTCCTTGACGCATGGTACGTCCAACAGTTTGTTTCATCGCGCGGCGGAAAGAAATCCGCTTTTCAAGCTGTTGCGCCACATTCTCAGCAACGAGTTGGGCATCAAGTTCGGGTTTCTTAACTTCGACGATGTTTACGGCAACTTGTTTACCGGTCATAGCTTCCAGTTGTTTACGAATACTTTCGACTTCTGAGCCGCCCCGACCGATAACAATTCCGGGTTTAGCAGCCGAGATCGATACTTTGACACGGCTGGCTGCTCGCTCAATTTCTACTTTGGGAATACCCGCTTGATGAAGTTTCTTTTTAAGAAAGCTGCGGATCTTTAAATCTTCATGAAGGAGATCCGAGTAGTTTTTATCTGCATACCAGCGGCCTTCCCAATCGCGGATTACTCCGACTCGGAAGCCTTTTGGATTTACCTTTTGACCCACGGTTTAACCCTCCTTCTTCTCGCCGACGACCACGGTAATATGGCTGCTCCGCTTGCGGATTTGATCAGCCCGTCCCATAGCCCGGGGTTTAATGCGCTTTAAGGTCGGTCCTTGATCTACAAAGATCTCTGTAACAAAAAGTTCGTCAGCATCCATCTCTAAATTGTGTTCTGCATTGGCAACTGCTGACTTGAGAACTTTAGCGACAGGTTCAGTTGCACCGTTTGGTGTAAATTGCAGAATGGCAAAAGCGTCTTTAACTTGTTTGCCACGAATAAGATCGACCACTTGGCGCACCTTGCGAGGAGAGATCCGAACATATCTTGCAATCGCTTTAGCTTGCATGTTTTATTACTCCTCCTTAGCGTAAGCCGCTGGTTTTTTCGCTGCCAGCATGGCCTTTATAGGTGCGTGTAGGAGCAAACTCACCCAGTTTGTGTCCTACCATATCTTCAGTAATATAAATCGGTACATGTTTGCGTCCATCATGAACCGCAATAGTATGTCCGACCATTTGCGGGAAAATTGTTGAGCTTCTTGACCATGTTTTTAGAACACGTTTTTCGCCGGCTGTATTCATTCCTTCCACCCGAGCGAGTAAACGTTCTTCAACATAAGGCCCTTTTTTAAGAGATCTACTCATTTAATGGCCTCCTTTCGATTACTTACTGCGGCGTTTCACGATGAAGCGGTTAGAAGGATTTTTCTTCTTCCGAGTCTTCGCACCAAGTGCAGGTTTACCCCAAGGAGTAACAGGGTTACGTCCAATTGGGTTACGTCCTTCACCACCACCATGTGGATGATCATTCGGGTTCATAACAGAACCGCGAACGGTTGGACGAATTCCCAGCCAACGCGTACGACCGGCTTTACCGATATGGATATTTTCATGATCAAGGTTTCCGACTTGACCAATCGTTGCGCGGCATTCGATGTGAACCATCCGCATTTCCCCGGACGGCAATCTCAAGGTTGCATATTTGCCTTCCTTCGCCATCAGCTGGGCGGAGCCGCCGGCTGTACGAACAAGCTGCGCACCTTTGCCGGGTTTCATCTCAATATTATGGAGCAATGTACCCACCGGAATATTTTTAATCGGCAATGCATTACCCACTTTGATATCAGCATCCGGTCCTGAGACAATAACTTGACCTACTTGCAAACCGTTTGGAGCAAGGATATAGGCTTTATGCCCATCCGTATAATGCAGCAGAGCAATATTTGCCGAACGATTTGGATCGTATTCGATAGAAGCGACTTTTGCAGGAACACTATCTTTATTCCTTTTAAAATCGATCACACGATACATCTTTTTGTGTCCTCCGCCTTGATGACGGACACTTAATTTACCTTCATTATTACGGCCGCCCTTCCTGCGCAGAGGCTCAAGCAAGGTGCGTTCCGGTTCAACTTTAGTAATCTCCTCGAAGGTCGATACGGTCATTTGCCGACGGCCTGGAGTATAGGGTCTAAATCCTTTTACTGGCATGGTTTTCCCTCCTTTGCGTCAAACTTACAGACCTGCAAAGCCTTCAATTCGTTCTCCAGCTTTGAGCGTAACAATCGCCTTTTTGCGGTCTGATGTTTTGCCGGAATAACGGCCGACACGTTTCATTTTTCCGTGAACATTGATGGTCCTTACTCCAATAACGTGGACCTTAAACATCTTTTCTACCGCGGCTTTAACTTCAACCTTATTGGCAGCCGGGTTAACCCAGAAGGAGTATCTGTTTTCCTCGATCGCCCCCACAGATTTCTCGGAAACCACAGGACGTACGAGAACTTCACGAGCATCGCGCATTACGCTAACACCTCCTCCGTTTTCGCTACCGCTGCTTTTGTCATCACAATAACATCGTGATATAAGAGATCGTATACGTTCATTCCCTCAACCGGTGTGGTTTTTACCCCTTCGATATTGCGAGCGGAGCGTTCCACTGTATCATTAAGTTCATCGGTAACAATCATCGTTTTTCGATTAGCATTCAAGGCTTTTAACACCTTAACCACTTCGCGAGTTTTTGCTTCTGTTAGACTCAAGTCTTCCAAAACGATCAATTTCTGTTCATTAACCATGGAAGAAAGAGCCGAACGCAAAGCCAACCGGCGAACTTTTTTAGGAAGAGAATAACCATAATCGCGAGGTTTCGGTCCAAAGAGCACCGCACCACCTCTGAAAAGCGGTGAACGAATGCTGCCCGCACGAGCACGACCTGTTCCTTTTTGACGCCATGGTTTTCTTCCGCCTCCGCGAACCTCGCCTCTCAGCAAGGTCGAAGACGTCCCACGTCTTTGACTGGCCAGTTGTGCTACAACTGCTGAGTGCAAAACATGAGTATTGGGCTCGATCCCAAATACATATTCATTCAGCTCGAGTTCTCCGACAGGAGAACCCTGCATGTTAACGACTTGAACTTTTGGCATTGCTTATTCCTCCTTTCTCACAAGTTACTTTACTTTAACTGAACGTTTCAGAACGAGCAATCCTTTTTTAGCACCGGGTACAGCACCTTTGACAAGGATCATATTCTTATCCGCATCGACCCGGACGATTTCCAAGTTTTGAACGGTAACACGTTCTCCACCCATATGCCCAGGCAGGTCACGGCCTTTAAATACACGAGCCGGGCCTTTCGCGCCGAGGGAACCCGTACGGCGATGATACTTGGAACCATGTCCCATGGGTCCACGGTGTCCATGATGACGTTTGATCATTCCCTGGAAACCTTTACCTTTGGAAATCCCAACAACATCTACTGCATCCCCAGCAACGAAAACATCAGCCTTAATTTCTTGGCCAATTTCGAAAGCATCCACATTATCAACGCGGAACTCACGAACCCAGCGCATAGCTTTTAAATTCGCTTTTTGGAAATGACCTTTTTCTGGCTTATTAGAGAGTTTTTCACGCAATTCATTAAAGCCAACTTGAATTGCATTGTAGCCGTCGGTTGCTACTGTTTTCTTTTGAACCACATAGCATGGTCCGGCTTCGACTACGGTTACCGGAATCAGTCTGCCATCTTCCGTAAATACCTGAGTCATTCCGACTTTTTTACCCAAAATTCCTTTCGACACGAATGCCACCTCCTGAACACTTTGAAGTGCACCGGAACATCTTCCGGGGCACGAGAGCGTTCGTTTATTTGGTTTATATTCTGTGACCGAAGCACAGAGGTGTTACTCCACGCCTCCGGGCGTTTCGCGCCACAAACATGACAATTATATCATAAACTCTAAAAAAGCGCTACTTTTTTAGGTCTTTGAAAAAAATATTTTAAAGACCCGAGCGCTTAATAATGGCTTATGAATCAGCTTTTACCTTTATTTAGAGTTTAATTTCAATATCCACGCCTGCAGGTAAGTCCAAACGCATTAAAGCATCAACCGTTTTCGAAGTCGGTTCGAGAATATCAATCAAACGCTTATGTGTACGCATTTCAAACTGTTCGCGAGAATCCTTGTTTACATGCGGGGAACGAAGAATCGTGTAAATATTTTTCTCTGTAGGAAGAGGAATAGGTCCACTTACGCGAGCTCCGGTTCTTTTTGCGGTTTCAACAATCTTCTCCGCAGATTGATCCAAAATTTTGTGGTCATACGCTTTGAGGCGGATACGAATTTTTTGACTGCTCATAATTAATAACCTCCTAAAATTATTCCTGATTGATCAGGAATGCGGCGCAGAAATTACCCGGTAAAGCGGAGTCACTTTGTCCGGCAACCTTCTGCGTCATAACAGGGCTCAGAGATCAGATGCCGGATGTCAGATTATAATTCTTAATCCGCGATCTCCTCGACCCTGATTGTAAGTTCTATCCCTAGATAAAGTCAGTCGGGATGCCGCAGGGAGAACCCGCGGCATCTCTCAACATGTCTCTGATTAGGCCTCAATTTTGGCAACTACGCCTGAACCAACAGTACGGCCGCCTTCACGGATAGCAAAGCGAAGTCCTTCTTCCATAGCGATTGGAGTAATGAGTTCGCAGTTGATCGTTACGCGGTCACCGGGCATAACCATTTCTACTCCTTCAGGAAGAGTGATTACACCGGTAACGTCGGTTGTACGGAAATAGAATTGGGGACGATAGTTGTTGAAGAAAGGAGTATGACGTCCGCCTTCTTCTTTGCTCAGGATATAAACCTCTCCGCTGAATTTGGTATGAGGTTTAATGCTTCCGGTTTTCGCCAAAACTTGTCCGCGCTCGATTTCTTTACGGTCAATACCACGAAGCAGGGCTCCGATGTTGTCCCCTGCAACTGCTTGGTCAAGAAGTTTGCGGAACATTTCAACGCCTGTAACAACCGTTTTCTTAGGAGCTTCATTTAAACCAACGATTTCAATTTCATCGCCGACTTTAACAGTACCACGCTCAACACGACCGGTAGCAACTGTACCACGACCGGTAATTGTGAATACGTCTTCAACCGGCATAAGGAACGGTTTGTCAGTCGCACGTTCCGGAGTCGGAATATAGGAATCAACCGCATCCATCAGATTCCAGATCTTACCGCACCATTCACAGTCACGAGATCCGCATCCGCATTGAAGAGCTTTAAGACCGGAACCGGGAATGATCGGAATATCGTCGCCGGGGAATTCATACTCATTTAAGAGTTCACGAATTTCCATTTCAACGAGTTCCATCAGCTCAGGATCGTCAACCATATCAGCTTTGTTAAGCCATACAACGATGTATTTAACACCCACTTGGCGAGCAAGCAGAATGTGCTCACGTGTTTGAGGCATCGGACCGTCAGCAGCGGATACAACGAGGATAGCACCGTCCATTTGGGCAGCACCGGTGATCATGTTTTTAACATAGTCAGCGTGCCCTGGGCAGTCTACGTGTGCATAGTGACGATTAGCGGTTTCATACTCAACGTGTGATGTGGAAATAGTGATTCCACGTTCACGCTCTTCCGGAGCTTTGTCGATTTGGTCGAATGCTGTAGCGATAGCACCGCCGGCTTTGGAAAGAACAGTCGTGATCGCAGCGGTAGTTGTGGTTTTACCGTGGTCAACGTGACCAATGGTTCCAATGTTAACGTGGGGTTTTGTACGCTCGTACTTTTGCTTTGCCATTGAATTTCACTCCTTAATATTATTCTTTAGACCCGGTTCGCTTGGCGATAATGCCTTCAGCGATATTTTTGGGTACTTCATCAAAGTGATCCATCATCATGGAGTAAACTCCACGTCCTTGGGTCCGAGAGCGAAGGTCTGTTGCATAACCAAACATTTCGCTAAGCGGTACAAAGCCATGAATGACTTGTGCTCCGCTGCGTGCATCCATACCTTCAATACGTCCGCGGCGCGAGTTAATATCGCCGATGACGTCGCCCATATACTCATCCGGTACTGTGACTTCGACTTTCATAATCGGTTCAAGAATCACCGGATTAGCTCTTGCAGCCCCGGCCTTGAAGGCCATCGAACCTGCGATCTTGAAGGCCATTTCTGAAGAGTCAACATCATGGTAAGATCCATCATAAACGGTAGCACGCATATCGACTACGGGATATCCCGCTTGAATACCATTTTGCATGGCTTCCTCGACTCCGGCCCCAATAGGAGAAATATATTCCTTCGGAATTACACCACCGACGACTTTATTGACAAATTCGAAACCGCTTCCCGGTTCGAGGGGTTCAAGCTCAAGCCAGCAGTGTCCGTATTGACCACGGCCACCCGATTGACGAACAAACTTGCCTTCTGACTTAACAGGGCGGCGAATCGTTTCTCGATAAGCAACTTGCGGACGACCGACATTGCATTCGACTTTGAACTCGCGTTGCATCCGGTCAACAATAATCTCTAAGTGTAATTCACCCATACCTGAAATAATCGTTTGTCCTGTTTCCTGATCCGTGTGCATTTTGAAGGTCGGATCTTCTTCTGCTAAACGAGCAAGCGCGATGCCCATTTTTTCTTGGTCCGCTTTTGTCTTAGGTTCGACAGCGACATCAATTACGGGCTCAGGAAAAACCATGGACTCTAAAATAATGGGGTTCTTTTCGTCACACAGAGTATCTCCTGTTGTAGTATCTTTAAGTCCAACCGCAGCAGCGATATCTCCGGAATATGCTTCTGAAACTTCTTCACGATGATTAGCGTGCATCAAAAGGATACGGCCAATCCGTTCACGTTTATTTTTGGTTGAATTATAAACATAAGAACCTGAGGTTAGAACACCCGAGTATACCCGGAAAAATGCCAATTTACCCACATAGGGGTCAGCCATGATCTTAAAGGCCAAGGCGGAGAAAGGTTCTTCATCGCTCGATAGGCGATGATCTTCTTCACCGGTCTCCGGATGTACACCTTTAATAGGAGGCACATCAAGCGGGGAAGGCATATAATCGACAACCGCATCCAAAAGCGGTTGCACCCCTTTGTTCTTGAATGAAGATCCACAGAGTACGGGAACAAATTTCAGAGCAATTGTTCCTTTGCGAATTCCGTCACGGATTTCTTGCTCCGTTAATTCTTCACCTTCGAGATATTTCATCATGAGTTCTTCATCCGTATCAGCTACGGCTTCAAGGAGTTTCTCACGACACTCATTGGCTTTTTCGACTAAGTCTCCGGGGATACCGGTGTGTTCGCTGGTTGTACCCAAGTCGTCAGTATAAACCAACGCTTCCATCTTCACCAAATCCACGATTCCTATAAAATTTTCTTCAGATCCAATCGGGATTTGGATCGGTACTGGGTGTGCACCTAACCGATCAGCAATCATAGATACTGCTCGGAAGAAATCGGCACCCATGCGGTCCATTTTATTAATATAAGCAATACGGGGTACCCCATATTTATCGGCCTGCCGCCATACTGTTTCAGATTGAGGCTCTACACCGGAGACAGAATCAAATACTGCCACTGTCCCATCAAGTACACGTAAGGAACGTTCAACCTCAACAGTGAAGTCCACGTGCCCTGGTGTGTCAATAATGTTAATTCGGTGATCTTTCCAATGAGCAGTTGTTGCGGCTGAAGTAATCGTGATGCCACGTTCTTGCTCTTGAACCATCCAGTCCATAGTTGCAGCTCCGTCATGGACTTCACCGATTTTATGAACACGTCCGGTATAGAAAAGAATACGCTCGGTCGTAGTTGTTTTACCGGCATCAATATGTGCCATAATACCAATGTTCCGAGTTTTCTCTAATGGAAATTGCCTTGCCACTGATAATCCCCCTTTCTACAATAGTCATTTCCCTTGATATCATAGGATAAACATCCTACCAACGGAAATGCGCAAAAGCTTTATTTGCTTCAGCCATTTTATGCATATCTTCTTTTTTCTTAATAGAACCGCCTGTATTGTTTGCGGCATCCATCAGTTCGCTGGCAATCTTCTCTTCCATTGTCTTTTCACTGCGTTTGCGGGCATAATCCACAATCCAGCGTAAGCCCAAGGTTTGGCGACGCTCCGGACGAACTTCAATCGGCACTTGGTAGTTAGCACCACCTACACGGCGTGCTTTAACCTCCAATACCGGCATTACGTTTTTAAGAGCCGTTTCAAAGACTTCTAAAGGATCTTTTCCCGACTTTTCACGGATCAATTCAAATGCACTATAACAAATGGATTCTGCTGTTCCCTTTTTTCCGTCTAACATGATTTGGTTAATAAACTTCGTCACGACACGGTCTTTGTAAATGGGATCCGGCAAAACCTCTCGTTTCGCAATATACCCCTTACGTGGCAAATCATTTCCCTCCTTTACTCGTTCGTTGCAACGCAATATTTAATCATCAAGTGACTACTTTGCTTTTTTCGGACGTTTTGCTCCGTATTTTGAACGAGCCTGCATCCGTTTTTGGACACCGGAGGTATCTAACGCTCCCCGAACAATATGGTAACGTACACCAGGTAAGTCCTTAACACGGCCTCCACGCACAAGTACAACAGAGTGCTCTTGCAGGTTATGACCAATTCCCGGAATATAAGAAGATACTTCAATCCCGTTTGTTAAGCGCACACGAGCTACTTTTCGCAGTGCGGAGTTAGGTTTCTTAGGTGTCGTTGTATAAACACGAGTGCAAACTCCACGCTTTTGTGGTGATCCACCTGAAGGATATTGCTTACGTTTTAAAGAGTTCATACCCCATTGCAAAGCAGGGGCAGTTGATTTCTTTGTTAACTTTGAGCGTCCCTGACGAATCAATTGGTTAATTGTCGGCATTTCTAAACCTCCTTCCTCTAAAGAGAGAATATCAAAGGAATTGCTTAACTCAGCATCGGTCAAGCAATTCCCAAAAATAACATTGGAATTACTCTGTGCCGGTACTATTCATTGAGCAGAGCTGCCACAGCCGATCCTACTTCAATGCCGCATGCCTTACCTAAGTCGATCATCGTTGGAATTTCAACCATCTCGATCCCCAGGGTCCGGCACGATTCAAGAATTGGGCGAAGAACATGCTGTTCCGCATCTTTGGCCACAAATACTCGGCGCACGATTCCTTTTTCCAAGGCGCGTTGGGTTTGCTTAATCCCAACTGTTTTGTTTCTGGAACTTTTTAAGGTTTCATCAAGCATAAGAAATGCTTTCCTCCTAATTCAATGGTCTATGACACAAGACTATACCATTAAATCACACTATAGTATTTTAGCATCCCGGATTTCTAGTGTCAAGATTTCAGCGTTTCTTCACCTTCGATAATTTTGACATTGCGATAACGCGACATTCCCGTTCCGGCGGGAATCAGCTTACCGATAATTACATTCTCTTTCAGACCGAGCAATGGATCTACTTTTCCTTTGATCGCAGCATCGGTTAGGACACGCGTCGTTTCTTGGAAGGAAGCGGCCGAAAGGAATGAATCCGTGGCCAGTGATGCTTTCGTGATCCCCAGCAGAACAGGACGGGCAACTGCGGGCTCACCCCCGGCGGCGATCGTTTTGGCATTTTCATCCTCGAACTCGAAAACATCAATCAGTGCGCCCGGTAAGAGATTCGTATCTCCGGCTTCCTCAATCTTCACTTTACGAAGCATTTGGCGAACCATAACTTCGATGTGCTTATCATTAATGTCAACACCTTGAAGGCGGTAAACGCGTTGTACCTCACCGACCAAATAGACCTGAACTCCGCGTATTCCTTTGACCTTTAACATATCATGAGGATTAACGCTTCCTTCGGTGAGTTCATCCCCGGCCTCAACCCGGTCACCATCATGAACCTTCA
The DNA here is from genome assembly GCF_034927245.1 of Desulfitobacterium sp. GTDB lineage: Bacteria > Bacillota > Desulfitobacteriia > Desulfitobacteriales > Desulfitobacteriaceae > Desulfitobacterium_A. The sequence goes on along the minus strand of NZ_JAYFQK010000033.1, from coordinate 34,497 downwards.
TGCGCGAACCGTAAGGAATGGTGTAGCTGGCACGTTCCTCATTTTCATTCACAATTTCAACTTCTCGGCGTCCCTTAACTTCTTGCGTGGTAACTTTTCCGTCAATTTCCGAGATGATTGACTGCCCCTTTGGCTTACGCGCTTCAAACAGCTCTTCGACCCGCGGCAGACCTTGGGTAATATCATCTCCGGCAACACCGCCTGTATGGAATGTACGCATGGTCAGCTGAGTTCCGGGTTCACCAATAGACTGGGCGGCTATGATACCGACGGCTTCACCCATTTCTACGGGGTGACCGGTTGCGAGATTGCGCCCGTAACATTTCTTGCAGACGCCGTGACGGCTCTTACATGTCAGCACCGAGCGAATTTTAAGCTGTTTGTATACTTTGGCAATTGATTTTGCTTGCTCCTCGGAAATCTCGCTTTGCGTTGTCGCTAAGATTTCTCCCGTCTCCGGATCTTTGACATCCTCAAGAACAAAACGACCCACAAGACGTTCCTCGAATTTCTCAATAACTTCCGGACCGTCTTTAATGTCTTCGACCATAATTCCCTGGGTAGTACCGCAATCTTCCTCACGGACAATAACATCCTGAGAAACATCAACCAAACGACGGGTAAGGTATCCTGAGTCTGCTGTCCGCAGGGCGGTATCAGCTAAACCTTTCCGCGCACCGTGAGAGGAAATGAAGTATTCCAAAACAGTAAGTCCTTCACGGAAATTGGCTTTAATCGGCAACTCAATCGTCCGTCCGGATGGATCAGCCATGAGTCCACGCATACCGGCCAATTGACGCAGCTGTTGAATATTACCCCGTGCTCCGGAGGTTGCCATCATGTAAATTGGATTAAAATGATCGAGACTGTCCATCAGCGCTTTGGTAACATCATCTGTTGCTTTGGTCCAAATTTCAATAACCTTGCCATAGCGTTCTTCATCAGTGATAAGACCGCGGCGGTATTGCTGCTCTGTTTTCGCGACTTGTTCATCTGCGGCACTCAGAACTTCCTTTTTCGCTTCAGGAACTGTAATATCGGCTAAACCGACGGTCATTCCGGCTCTTGTTGAGTATTTAAAGCCTAAGCTTTTAATTCCGTCCAGTAAATCCGCAGTGGCTTGATATCCACACAGACGATAGGACTTCGCCACAATGTTATTCAGTTGCTTTTTGCCTTGCACTTCATTGATATATCCAACTTCCGGTGGAATGACAGAGTTAAAGATCAAACGGCCTACTGTCGTCTCCAAAAGCGTTCCATCTTCACGGCGAACCTTAATCGCTGCTTGAAGGTTAACCTCTTTTGAATCATAAGCCAGTACGGCCTCATCCATATCCTTGAAGATCTTTCCCTCACCTTTTGCATGCGGACGATCCATCGTTAGATAAAAGGATCCAAGAACCATATCCTGGGTTGGGGAAGCAACAGGCCGGCCATCTTTGGGGTTTAAAATATTATGCGAAGATAACATCAGAATACGTGCTTCAGCCTGTGCCTCTGATGAAAGAGGAACGTGAACCGCCATTTGGTCTCCATCGAAGTCCGCGTTATAAGCCGTGCATACCAGAGGGTGAATTTGAAGGGCGCGTCCTTCCACAAGAATAGGCTCAAAAGCTTGGATTCCCAAACGGTGAAGCGTTGGCGCACGGTTCAAAAGCACGGGATGCTCAGTAATGACTTCCTCCAGTACGTCCCAAACCTCTGGACGAAGGCGTTCAACCATCCGTTTCGCACTTTTAATATTATGGGCATACCCTTCATTGACCAGTTTTTTCATGACGAAGGGTTTAAAGAGTTCAATCGCCATTTCTTTAGGCAGTCCGCATTGATGCATTTTCAGGTTCGGACCGACGACAATAACAGAACGGCCTGAGTAATCGACCCGCTTTCCGAGCAAGTTTTGGCGGAAACGGCCTTGTTTTCCTTTAAGCATGTCACTTAAAGATTTTAAAGGACGATTTCCGGGTCCGGTTACGGGGCGTCCGCGACGGCCATTATCAATCAAGGCATCCACTGCTTCTTGGAGCATCCGCTTTTCGTTACGAACAATAATGTCAGGAGCTCCCAAATCTAAAAGCCGCTTTAAACGATTATTCCGGTTAATAACGCGGCGATAAAGATCGTTTAAATCCGAGGTTGCAAAGCGGCCTCCGTCGAGTTGAACCATTGGACGAAGTTCCGGCGGAATAACCGGGACAACATCCATGATCATCCACTCGGGCCGATTGCCTGATGCTTTAAGCGCTTCAACCACTTCTAAACGACGAATGGCACGGATTTTACGCTGTCCGGATACTTCTTTGAGTTCAGTACGCAGTTCATCATAAAGTTTATCCAAATCCATCTCTTCAAGAAGAACTTTAATCGCTTCCGCACCCATTGCCGCTTGAAAACGGGTACCGTATTTATCATGATATTCCCGATATTCTGTTTCGGTAAGCAGTTGTTTTTTAATTAATGATGTATCCCCCGGATCAGTTACAATATAGGATACGAAATAAAGAACCTTTTCCAAGGAGCGTGGGGACATATCGAGAAGAAGTCCCATACGGCTCGGAATTCCTTTGAAATACCATATATGGGAGACCGGGGCAGCCAATTCAATGTGCCCCATCCGTTCCCGGCGTACCTTTGAACGGGTGACTTCAACACCGCAGCGATCACAAACAATTCCCTTATAACGAACCCGCTTATATTTACCGCAGTGGCATTCCCAGTCACGTGTCGGTCCAAAGATCTTTTCGCAAAAAAGGCCCTCACGCTCAGGTTTTAAAGTACGATAGTTAATGGTTTCCGGCTTTTTCACTTCTCCATGCGACCAAGCACGAATCATTTCCGGTGAAGCCAGGCCAATACGCATCCGATCTATATTGTTTGAGTCTAACAAGGTCCTCTCTCCTTTCACCTAAGGATTAATCGAAATCGTCAGGGTTATCCTCTTCTAAGAGGTTCTCCCCATCCAGTTCATCCTCCGAGTTTTCATCGTCTTCGTTTTCTCCATCGGTTTCCGAAGATTTTGGAGCCGGCATTTCCTCCTGAAGATCCATGCCAAGTTCTTTTGCCTTTTCAGCCACATCTTCATCCAGCTCACGAATCTCGACCTCTTTGTCATCTTCTGTGAGCACCCGAATATCTAAGGCTAAGCTTTGGAGTTCTTTAATGAGAACTTTGAAGGACTCAGGAACACCCGGCTCAGGGATATTTTCGCCTTTAACAATCGCTTCATAAGTTTTAACACGTCCGACAACATCATCCGACTTAACCGTCAAGATCTCTTGCAAGGTATAAGCCGCTCCATACGCTTCAAGTGCCCAAACCTCCATTTCGCCGAACCGTTGTCCGCCGAACTGTGCTTTTCCTCCAAGGGGCTGTTGGGTAACAAGAGAGTATGGTCCGGTTGAACGAGCATGGATTTTATCATCAACCAAATGGTGAAGTTTTAAGAAGTACATGATACCCACGGTAATCTGATTATCAAAAGGTTCACCGGTACGCCCGTCATAAAGTACCGTTTTTCCGGTTTCGGGGAGTCCCGCTTTTTTAAGTGTTTCGAAAACATCTTCTTCCCGAGCTCCATCGAATACAGGGGTAGCGACCTTGACCCCGAGCGTCTTTGCCGCCCAACCAAGGTGGGTCTCCATAACCTGACCAATATTCATCCGGGACGGAACACCCAGCGGATTTAAGACAATTTCTACAGGGGTGCCATCCGGTAAAAACGGCATATCTTCCTCGCGCATAATACGGGAAATAACCCCTTTGTTACCATGGCGTCCGGCCATTTTATCACCCACGGAAATCTTCCGTTTCTGAGCAATATAAACCCGAACAAGTTCATTAACACCCGGAGCAAGCTCATCGCCGTTTTCCCGGGTAAACACTTTGACATCGACAATTTTTCCTGCTTCGCCATGGGGTACGCGAAGTGAGGTGTCACGAACTTCACGTGCTTTTTCACCGAAAATTGCGCGGAGAAGACGTTCCTCGGCAGTCAGTTCTGTTTCTCCTTTCGGGGTAACTTTACCGACAAGAATGTCACCGGGGCGGACTTCGGCACCGATTCGAATAATTCCGCGTTCGTCTAAGTCTTTCAAGACATCTTCACCGACATTCGGAATGTCTCGTGTAATTTCCTCCGGTCCAAGCTTTGTATCCCTTGCATCTGATTCATACTCTTCAATATGGATCGAAGTATAGTAATCTTCACGTACAAGTTTTTCGCTTATGAGGACAGCATCCTCGTAATTGTAGCCTTCCCAGGTCATGAAGGCAATCAACACATTACGGCCCAGAGCTAACTCCCCATGATCTGTCGATGGTCCGTCTGCAATAATCTGGTCAGCCTCAACCACTTCACCCTTTTCAACGATCGGGCGTTGATTGATGCATGTCCCTTGGTTTGATCGAAGATATTTAAGGAGCTTATGTTTTTCGAGTGTTCCATCATCATGACGAATGATGATTTCATCCGCCGTCGAACGTTCGATAACTCCGGCTTTAGCGGCCAGCGCGCAAACCCCTGAATCTTTGGCTGCCTTATACTCCATCCCTGTTCCCACGTAGGGAGAATCGGTACGGAGAAGGGGAACTGCCTGACGCTGCATGTTCGCCCCCATCAAAGCACGGTTCGCATCGTCGTGCTCCAGGAAGGGAATCAGTGCCGTTGCAATTGAAACCATCTGTTTCGGCGATACATCCATGTAGTCAACCCGGCTAGGCGGAACAAGCACGAAATCAGGACCATGACGTGCATCAATTTTATCTTCAAGGAAACGTCCCTCTTCATCAATAGGAGAGTTGGCCTGAGCCACGACAAACTTTTCCTCTTCATCTGCTGTCAGATAATCAATGGTGTCGGTAACGCGGGTATCAACAACTTTACGATAAGGAGCCTCGATAAAACCATAGGCATTGATTCGTCCATACGTACTTAAAGATCCAATCAATCCGATGTTCGGACCTTCAGGTGTTTCAATCGGACACATCCGTCCATAGTGTGAGGAGTGTACGTCACGCACTTCGAAACCTGCGCGTTCCCGGCTTAAACCCCCGGGTCCTAAAGCACTCAGCCGGCGTTTATGGGTTAATTCTGCCAAAGGATTCGTTTGATCCATAAACTGTGACAGCTGGCTGCTTCCGAAAAATTCCTTGATTGCAGCGACAACAGGTCGGATATTGATAAGAACTTGTGGTGTAATGACATCGACATCTTGAATCGTCATCCGCTCACGAACAACTCTTTCCATTCTGGAAAGACCGATCCTGAACTGATTCTGCAACAGTTCACCCACAGAGCGCAAACGTCGGTTGCCTAGATGGTCGATATCATCTTTACGACCTATTCCATTCATCAAATCAAGCATTTGCCGCAGGGAAGCAATAATATCTTCGCGCGTTAAATGATGCACTTCCGGAGGAATATCCAGACTTAATTTTTTATTTAATTTATACCGACCCACTTTAGCCAGATCATAGCGTTTGGGGTCAAAGAACAGCGCTTCAAGTAAAGAGCGTGCACTATCCACCGTCGGCGGCTCACCGGGACGCAGACGTTTGTAGATTTCAACTAAGGCTTCTTCTGTAGATTCAGAATTATCCCTTTCAAGCGTCAAGCGAATATGCTCATTATCATCAAAGAGCTCAAGAATTTGACCATTTGAAGCATAGCCCAAAGCGCGGATAAGAACAGTTGCCGGAAGCTTTCTTGTACGGTCAACTCGGACAAATATATTATCATTTAAGTCAGACTCGAATTCGAGCCAGGCTCCACGATTAGGTATAACCGTTGCCCCATAAAGCTTTTTACCGCTGGGGTCAATTGTTTCACTATAATAGACACCCGGTGAACGAACAAGCTGGCTGACAATAACCCGCTCAGCCCCGTTGATAATAAACGTTCCTTTCGCAGTCATGAGAGGAAAATCTCCCATGAATACTTCTTGTTCTTTTACCTCACCCGTCTCTTTATTAATGAGGCGAACCTTTACCCTCAAAGGAGCCGCAAAGGTTACGTCACGTTCCTTGCACTCTTCCACATCATATTTAGGCTCACCCAGACTATAGTCGATAAACTCTAAGACTAGATTGCCGGTGAAATCTTGAATCGGAGAAATGTCATGGAACATTTCGCGTAGTCCCTCATCAAGAAACCAATGATAGGAGTTCTGCTGAATTTCAATTAGATTTGGCATGTCGAGTACTTCTCGGATTCTGGAATAACTCCAGCGCTCCCGCGTCCCAACCTTAACAGGATAGAACATTTACGCTTCACCCCTCAAGTGTGATGTCCTCGCCCGAGGAAATAATATTTTGAACATAAACAACCAAAAGCAAGGCCTTCATTTTAAAACCTCGCTTCGCTATTTATGGAGATCCCTCTACATTCATACGATTGATCAAATGATAATCTCCCCATTACGCACTTTGCAATGTGCTATTTTATACAGGAATATACTGGATAATATATGCATTATATGTAACGTAACAATTAATAAGGATACCAAGGAAATTTTATTTTGTCAAGGAATAATTTAAAAATATCTAAAAAACTACAAAACAATTTAGTAAATAAAAGATGCCTTCCAACTCTGGAAAGCATCTTTTATTGTTATAGCGTAAGTTTTTTTAAGACTTATTTTACTTCTACTGAAGCACCGGCATCGGTAAGTTTAGTTTTGAAAGCATCAGCATCATCTTTGCTGACTTTTTCTTTGATTGCTTTTGGTGCATTGTCAACAAGTTCTTTAGCTTCTTTAAGGCCAAGTCCGGTAATTTCGCGGACAGCTTTGATGACGTTGATTTTTGATCCACCGGCACTGGTAAGGATTACATCGAATTCTGTTTGCTCAGCAGCAGCGGCAGGAGCGGCAGCACCGGGAGCAGCAGCTACGGCTACAGGAGCAGCAGCGCTAACACCAAATTCTTCTTCGAATGCTTTGACGAGTTCAGCGAGTTCGAGCACAGTTAAACCTTTTACGGCTTCGAGAATTTCAGCAGTTTTAGACATGTTAAAATATCCTCCTTAAAACCTTTAAAATTAATAAAATTTCACTTTTTTAAATTAAGCATTTTGTACGTTAAGCTTATAAAGTTCGATTAGGCTTGCGCTTCTTTAAGCTTACGCACTTCTTCTAAGGCATAACCCATCTTGCGGATAGGTCCTTGAAGAACATTGACCATACCAACCAGCGGAGCCTGCATTCCACGCACCACTTGTGTAAGAAGTACTTCGCGTGAAGGTAATTCGGCCAGAACTTTAACCCCTTCAGAATCCACGACCTTGCCTTCAACGACACCGCCTTTGATTTTGAAGTTTTTGACTTCTTTAGCGAATTCGGCTATTACCTTAGCAGGTGCTACCGGATCAGCACTAAAAGCAACAGCGGTTGGGCCTTCAAGGTAAACATCCAATCCTTCAATTCCAACCTCATTCGCAGCACGGCTAACCATGGTATTTTTCAATACTCGATATTCGACACCGGCTTGACGTAATTGAGCGCGCAATTTGGTTGCTTGTGCAACTGTTATTCCACGGTAATCAGCAATGACTACTCCTGATGATCCTTGGAATTTCTCTTTTATTTCCGAAACGACTTGTGCTTTACCTTCGAAATTTGGCACTTTAGTCCACCCCCTTCCACAGATTACACTCATCACAATGAAAACATAAAAATAAAAAACCTCCGCGTATGCAGAGGTTAAGAATGCCCAATCAAAAGGACCTATTCTCCAACCTCGGCAGGCTAATTAAGCTTTTAAGCCCCTGCTGTCTACAGCGGAATGCTATTCAATTCTTGCTGAGTATATCTTACCTGTGTAATCCTGTCAAGAATGAATTTACTTATTTTGCAATTAGAGCGCTTTAATCGGGTTAATCCGAACGCCGGGTCCCATCGTCGATGAGACTGTTGCGCTACGAACAAATTGTCCCTTAGCCGCTGCAGGTTTTGCTTTATACAGAACTTCAGCCAGAGTCTTATAGTTCTCCATAAGCTGTTCTTCCGTAAATGACACTTTTCCAATCCGAGCATGAATGATTCCGGCTTTATCAGCTCGGTACTCAATCTTACCGGCTTTGATTTCTTTAATTGCTTTTGTCACATCCACGGTAACCGTTCCGGTTTTCGGGTTTGGCATAAGTCCTTTAGGACCAAGTACCCGTCCTAATTTACCAACCATCCCCATCATATCCGGGGTTGCAACGACAACTTCAAAATCAAACCAACCTTGCTCGATTTTGGCGATCATATCTTCGGCGCCGACAAAATCTGCACCTGCTGCTTCGGCTTCCTTTGCTTTTTCACCTTTTGCAAATACAAGAACCGTACGAGTTTTACCTGTACCGTTCGGGAGTACAACTGCTCCCCGAATTTGCTGATCAGCATGACGGGTATCAATGCCGAGTTTAATGGCAAGTTCTACTGTTTCATCAAATTTTGCTTTTGCAACCTTCTTAACAATAGACAAAGCCTCTGCAGGTTCATAAAGGGCATTCTGATCAAATGCTTTGACTGCATCTTGATAGTTTTTTCCTACTTTAGACATTCTTTAGCCTCCTTGTGGTCAATTCGGGCCTATGCCCTCCCACGTATCGAATTAAGCTTCGACGATTACAATTCCCATGCTCCGCGCTGTGCCTTCAATCATGCGCATTGCAGATTCGACACTTGCAGCGTTCAAGTCTTGCATCTTAAGTTCAGCGATTTCGCGAACTTTGGATTTATCAACCTTAGCCACCTTTTTACGGTTAGGCTCGCCTGAACCAGAATTGATATTCGCTGCCTTTTTCAGCAATACTGAAGCCGGCGGAGTTTTAGTAATAAAGGTAAAGGAGCGATCTTCATAAACAGTAATTTCAACCGGAATAATAAGTCCCGCTTGATCCTTTGTGCGCTCATTGTACTCTTTGCAGAAGGCCATGATATTTACACCATGCTGTCCAAGAGCAGGACCAACCGGAGGTGCCGGTGTTGCTTTACCCGCAGTAATCGCTAATTTTACCAAACCAACAACTTTTTTTGCCATGCTATACACCTCCTTAATAGGGTAATTCTATCTGCTTAGTCGATTTTTTCGACTTGGGCAAAATCAAGTTCAACAGGTGTCTCCCGGCCAAACATGGAGACAGCCACTCGCAGCTTCCCTTTATCCTCTAAAATCTCGCGGATAACACCGACGAAATCTTTAAAAGGTCCTGAGGTAACGCGGACGCTTTGATTTAAAGAATAATCAATATGGGTTCGTACTTCTTCAACACCCATTTGACGCAAAATAGTTACGACTTCATGCTCTAATAGTGGGATCGGTTTTGCACCTGTCCCAACAAAGCCGGTTACCCCAGGGGTATTCCTGACAACATACCAGGAATCGTCCGTCATTTCCATCTCGACGAGAACGTAACCTGGGAATACCTTGCGCTTGGCAACTTTCTTCTTCCCATTTTTGATTTCAATCTCATCTTCCATGGGAACAAGAACGCGAAATATTTTGTCCTCCATATTCATGGATTCCACGCGTTTTTCAAGATTCGTCTTCACCTTATTCTCATAACCGGAATAGGTGTGAATGACATACCAATTTTTTGCCATGATTCAAACGGGAACCTCCAATACCGGTCCCAAACCTCCTTGCCAAGTCTAAGGGCAACCTGTTTGAGATCCTATCCGAGCATTTTTGTCATTACGAAACTCAGCCCACTATCGACTACCCAAAGCATTACAGCTACGATTGCCACAACCACCAAAACAACACCTGTATATGTTAAGAGTTGTTGGCGATCCGGCCATTGTACCTTTTTAAGTTCGCTTATAACACCTCTAAAATACTCCGACGCTTTTTCTGATTTTTGTCCGGAAGTATTTTTCTGTTTCTTTTCAGCGCCCAAACAATCACATCCTTACAAGACATCTGCAGCACTTTAGCAACAACGCCCCCCGGCGTACGCCTAAACCCAATAATTATTTGGTTTCCTTGTGAACAGTGTGAGTCTTGCAGAATTTACAATACTTCTTAAGCTCTATTCGGTCCGGATTGTTTTTCTTATTTTTCATTGTAGAATAATTACGGTTTTTGCATTCCGTACACGCTAAATTAAGTGCAACACGCATTCATGAACACCTCCCTGGGCAAAAACATATGACTCCAAAATAATCCATGCTCAAATAATTTATCACAAGAGTCTAGTCCTGTCAAGAAATTGAAGCAATGAGCAGATAAATGTAAAATAAATAAGACAGCCGCGCTGTCTCCTGCATCTTATTTATTGTAACCCATCCTTAAGCTAATCACAAGACCTGCTTATCGGAAAAATACAATAAAGATTTGAAAAAGACTAAAATTAAAATTAAAATTTAGAATTAAAAACTCCGTATTTTATGAAACGGAGTTTATTATTTGCTTGGTTGCGGGGGCCGGATTCGAACCGACGACCTTCGGGTTATGAGCCCGACGAGCTACCGCTGCTCCACCCCGCGAAGTTATAAGTAAGAAACCCTTAAACATTTCTTCTCTCTAAATATCGTTCAAGTTTTCTCTTGACCCGCTGAAGAGCGTTATCTATTGATTTAACATGACGATGCAAATCAACAGCAATTTCTTGATAGGATTTGCCTTCTAAGTATGACATTAAAACTTTCCACTCTAATGAACTTAGAATCTCACCCATCTTTTCCTCAATATCATCATACTCTTCCTGGCTGATAATGAGCTCCTCGGGATCAGTAATTCGAGTTCCTGAAATCACATCAAGGAGCGTCCGATCTGAATCTTCATCATAGATCGGCTTATTTAATGATACGTATGAGTTAAGGGGAATATGTTTTTGGCGGGTTGCTGTTTTAATCGCCGTAATGATTTGGCGTGTAATGCACAACTCGGCAAAAGCCCTAAATGAAGAGAGTTTATCACCGCGGAAATCTCGAATCGCTTTGTAGAGACCAATCATACCCTCTTGGATAATATCTTCGCGATCTGCGCCAATCAAAAAATAAGATCGCGCTTTTGCCCTCACAAAATTCTTATACTTATTGATTAAGTACTCGAGTGCCGCGGCATCGCCTTCTTTGGCCAGCTCTACGATTTCTTCATCCGCTATGATCTCAATTGCATCGCACCCTACAGGCTCCTCAGGTTGGGCATTAAAACTCAAATTGCTCCCCCCTTATCATGGTGATGAAGATAGCGTAAATAATATACAACTCTTGTCCGCAAGCAACAACAGTCATATTATAACCGAGTGACGCGAAAACCTCAAGATGAAGTTTTGGCGGTACGTTGTCGAAGAACCTCGTATAAAAGGATAGAACCTGCCACACTGGCATTTAAGGAATTTATTCTCCCCTTCATCGGAAGGCTCACTATTTCATCACAAGCTTCCCGGACTAAGCGGCTGATTCCCTTACCCTCGCTGCCAATAACCAATACCCTTGGGCCTGTTAAATCCGTTGCAAAGGCCTCCGTACCTTCTGCCTCAGCCCCTGCGACCCAGCAGCCGGCCTCTTTTAATTCCTTCAACGTTTGGACGAGATTCGTTTTCCGAGCAACAAGCACATGCTCAACTGCCCCGGCCGAAGTCTTGGCTACAGTTCCTGTCAGTCCTACACTGCGGCGTTTAGGAATAATAACCCCATGAGCACCAACAGCATCAACGGTACGGATAAGTGCGCCCAAATTATGGGGATCTTCAACTTCATCCAGAACGAGAATGAAAGGGTCTTCCCCTTTAGATCGCGCTAAATCTAAAATATCTTCCACAGTTGCATACTCTCTTGGCGCAACATAAGCCATTACACCTTGGTGCTTAGCATGTTCCGTTAAACGATCGAGCGCTGATTTTTCGACAAACTGAAAAGGAATTCTTTTTTCTCGTACAGCTTCGACAAGTTCCCGGAAGTTTGTACCTGTTCCTTCAGCTTGGAACAGAATTTTGTTGATAGGTTTGTCGGCTTTTAAAAGTTCTCTAACTGAGTTGCGTCCATAAACTATTTCATCGTTTATTTCACTCATAAGCATTGCTCCTTAGGTTAAGCGTATTTTTTCGGGAATTACCTCCTGGTATTTTTGTATCGCCAGGATTTTGCTTTACATCGGTCGCTTTATAAGTGTCTTGATACGTCCGCAGCTCATTGCTCCCTCATGGCATACGCCTTGGGTAACACAGGTAGGCCCCGCTTCGGCAAAAAGATTAGGAGCCACTTCCTTAACGAGCTGAAGCATCTTTTCAGCAAGCTGCCGGATTTCCCATTGAGCCCGCATACAAGTTCGATGCTCAAAGAAATTCAGCAAAGAGCGGGCATTAAACGTAGCCATTAAAGAAGTCGTGCAAGCGTTAGGCAGAACATAACGCGCATCCTCTGCCGGAACGGCTTTGAGAAGTTCTTGATATTCTTCCTGCAAGGTTTGTATTATCCTTTCAAAGCGCTCTAATGCTTCAGGGTTACGATTGATACTGGGAGGTGTCACAAATTCAAATCCCGTTTCCTTGACGTAACGCTGCGAACGCTGGGAGTAACTAGCAATCCGGTGACGGACTAACTGATGGGATAACGATCTTGACACCCCGTCGATGGAAAACTGAAAACTTACATGTTCAAAGGGAGACAGATGCCCCATAGAACTAAGTTTACGTACAAAATCCGCAATTTTTTCATCCGTAAGCTTTTCCATCAGCTCCGGAACAGGGTCTGATGAATAACATAAGCGTGCTGCAGCAGCAACCACCTTTTCCGGGTCCGGTGTATATTGAATCAACTCGACATTCACCTTATGATCCACCCTCTCTCTATACCTTAAATCTATCTTTTACATATCTTTCCAGGCTACATATCTTCCACAGCGCCGCAGCTCGCAACAACAGCATCAGCCCGGTTAAAAGCCCAAACCATTCGTTCTTCTTGTCCGGTCAAGTGCCAATACCCTACTAAAGCCTCAAAAGCCGTTGCATGACGGTAAGTGATAACGTCGGTGCTTTTGGGATGGCTGCCTTTGGTATTTCTTCCGCGCATGACAACCTGATTTTCTGTCTCTGTCAGTTCAGCCATTAATCCCTGTAACAACTGGGCTTGAGTGGATGCCCGGACATAATCCGTTGCCGCATGATGTAAATCCTTAACTTTTTCGTAGCCTAATTCCAGTAAATGTGTTCTAACCCACAGTTCATACACTGCATCCCCAAGATAGGCCAGGGTTAGTGAATTCTGTTCCTGCCATCCTCTTGACATCTGGACGGGCAAAATGCCCTTTCCTCCTTTTATTAACCCTTTATCGTCAACCCTTTATCGTCCACCGTGCTCCCTGAGGAGTATCCTCAAGCACAATCCCAACATCTTTTAACTGATCCCGGATAAAGTCTGCCATTTCCCAATCCTTCTTCTGACGAGCTTTTAGCCGAACGCTGAGAAGGATCTCCATAATTTCGGCTAGTTTTTCATCCTGTTCAACATCTTGAGATTCGGGATGTTCTAAATCAAAGCCCAGTACTCCTGCTAATTCCAGCAATACCTCACGTGCCTTAGCAAGCCCGGTCGAAGCAAACGGATAAGCCTGGAGATGGGCATTCATGGTCTTACCTAATTCAAAAAGGCTGGCATAAGCGAGGGCTGAATTAAAATCATCATCCATTGCCGCTTCAAAATCTTGGCGAGCCTTCTCTGCAGCCTTTAAAAGCTCCTCATTTAATTCTACCTTAACCGCAACCGGACTATTCTTGGCCAGCGCCTCATTCGCCAAGCGAAGACTAGTCTGCAAGCGTTCCAGACCTTTTTGAGCCATCCGAAGATTCTCATCGTCAAAATCAAGAGGACTCCGGTAGTGCGTACTCAGCAGATAAAAACGAACAACCTCCCCTGAGAAATGTTCGAGAACTTCGCGCACGGTAAAGAAATTTCCCAAGGATTTAGACATTTTTTGCTGATTAAAAGTTAAAAAGGCATTGTGCATCCAATAACGGACAAAAGGTTTCCCATCGAGATAGCCTTCCGACTGCGCTATTTCATTCTCATGATGGGGGAAAACAAGATCTCCCCCGCCCCCATGAATATCAAAGCCCGCTCCCAAATATTTCAGGGACATCGCTGTACACTCAATATGCCAGCCGGGGCGTCCTTCCCCCCAAGGGCTTTTCCAAGAAGGCTCACCGGGTTTCGCTTTTTTCCAAAGCGCAAAATCCATGGGATTATTTTTGCGATCATCCACATCCACGCGGGCTCCTGCTTGCATATCCTCTAAGGAACGGCCTGACAGCTTACCATAGTGAGGGAATTTGTCTACCGCGAAATACACATCGCCGTCCACCTCATAAGCCAGTCCTTTTGTGATCAGTCCTTGAATAATCTCAAGCATTTCAGGAATATGCTCTGTTGCCTTAGGATGAACGGTTGCCGGCAGAACATGAAGCGCCCGGGCATCCTTAAAATACTCTTCAATATATTTTTGAGAGAGCACTAAAGGATCTACCCCTTCTTCTAATCCACGCTTAATGATCTTATCATCCACATCGGTAAAATTCTGAACAAAGGTTACATCATATCCTTTATACATCAAGTAACGTCTGATCATGTCAAACACAACAAGCATCCGCCCGTTTCCGACATGCACATAGTTATAAACAGTGGGGCCACAGGTATACATCGCAACTTTCCCACTATCGCGAGGCTTAAACTCCTCTTTTTGATGATTCATTGTGTTGAATAATTTCAAAGACATCGAATTGACTCTCCTTTGCTTTTTGAGATTGCTCCAATGCGTTTACCCGCTCCATAAGACATCTTAACATTTCCTGAACGGGATCCGGGAGGTTTTCGGTTGGGCCTGACGGTACTTCTTTAGTCGGCTCCATCTCAGGGTTCACCCGAACTCCCATATGCCTTACAATCGTTCCCGGTACTCCCACCACCGTTGAATTGTCCGGAACAGGCTTCGTTACGACCGAGCCCGCACCAATCTTAACATTGTCTCCTATTGTGATCGAGCCCAAAACTTTGGCACCTGAGCCAATAAAGACATTATTGCCTATTGTAGGATGCCGCTTTCCTTTTTCCTTGCCCGTCCCCCCTAATGTCACCCCTTGATAGAGGGTAACATTATCACCGACCTCAGCAGTTTCTCCAATAACCACACCCATGCCATGGTCAATAAAAAATCCCTGTCCAATCTTAGCCCCCGGATGGATCTCAATTCCGGTTAAAAAACGAGCGAGTTGAGAAATGATCCGGGCAAGAAGAACCCGTTTTTTACCATAAAGCCAATGTGCCAGACGGTGGAAAAGAATCGCATGAAAGCCGGGGTAGCATAATATGACTTCAACAATACTCCTTGCGGCCGGGTCACGTTCAAAAATTACCTGAATATCTTTTCTAATTTGATGAAACATCATCTATCACCCTTCAGAAATACATATGCTAAATCTTCAACCACTTAAGTCAATGAATATAAAAAAGGAAACCCCTCATCAGAGACGAAGGATTTCCGTGGTTCCACTCTGTTTAAACAAGACTCACTTGTTTCTCACAAGGCTTTAACGCAGCCGCTACGGATTTGAATACTCAAACTTCCTCTGCTCCGTTCCAGGATGCACTTCACAAGGCCCCTCTGAGATGGTTTCCACCCAGTCCATCCTCTCTTAACATCGGGTTCCTTCCTACTCTTCCTATCATCACGTTTACTCACATTTTTAATTATCAGGATCAAGCTTGAATAAAAGTATAGATAATCCCCGGCCTAATGTCAACATTCCTTTAAATTAAAGGTACTGACCCGCTGCCTCCAACCGTTTAAACACATTCTCCCTTCCTAAAAGCGGAATAATATCATAGAGTTCCGGTCCATGCATTTGTCCGGTTAAGGCAATGCGGATTGGCATATAAACCAGCTTGCCTCCAAGTTTCAATTCCTTGGTAATCTGCTTTAATAAGGGTTTTATCTCACCGACGGTTACCTCTTCCAACGCTTGAAGCTTAGCCTTAAAGAGTTCAAGCACTGCCGGCACCTGTTCTCCGCGAAGAATTTCGAGGGCCTCTCCCTCCGGAGCCGGAGCCACAGCCCCATAAAAATACTGAACATAATCCTTCACTTGAGCCATATACGAAAGGTGATTCACAATCGCTTGGACAAAATGCATAAGCCATGCTTTTTTCTCCTCGGAAAGCTCACCCTGAGGCATCACCCCTATTTCCCGCAGATAAGGAAGCGCTAGTCCAGCCAATCGTTCAGGTGAGGACTGCTTAATATAATGTGCATTAATATAGTTCAATTTATTCAAATCAAAGACAGCCGGACTCTTAGAAACCCTGTCTAAGGAAAATATTTTTTCTAGTTCCTCCATCGTAAAGAATTCTTCCTCTCCGGATGGAGCCCAACCCATAAGGGCAATGAAATTGACCACAGCTTCCGGCAAATAACCCTTTGCTTTGTAATCAATGACAGCCGTATCGCCATCCCGCTTGCTCATTTTATGGCCCTCAGTATTTAAAATCAGAGAAATGTGCGCAAATTCGGGGGCTTGAAGTCCCAAAGCCTGATAGATTAAGACTTGGCGTGGTGTATTCGAAAGGTGTTCCTCCCCACGAACAACATGGGTAACATGCATTGATGTATCATCAATGACAACCGCATAATTATAGGTTGGGATACCATCCGATTTGACAATAACATAATCACCGATTCCATCACTGTCAAAAACGACATCGCCACGAACCAGGTCGTGAATCACAATTTGCTGTCCTTCAGGTACTCGAAAACGCACCACAGGTTTACGTCCTTCTGCTTCATATTGCGCCTTTTGTTCTTCTGTTAAGTGACGGCATTTGCCCAGATAACGCGGAGTTTCCCCCTTAGCAATCAGAGCTTGGCGCTCCTCTTCAATTTCCTCCTCCGAGCAATAACAATAATAAGCATGTCCGCTTTTTAACAATTTCTTCGTATATTGGCGGTAAAGATCAAGCCTCTCCGTTTGACGATAAGGCCCGTTTTCGCCGCCGACTTCGATTCCCTCATCCCACTTGATATCAAGCCAACGCAACGCCTCGAGAATGTTGTGTTCGGATTCCCGGCTTGACCGTTCCAAATCTGTATCCTCACTGCGAACGATAAATACTCCGTCTTCATGACGAGCTAATAAATAATTAAAAAGCGCGGAGCGTGCCCCTCCAATATGTAAAGGTCCTGTAGGACTTGGCGCAAAACGAACTTTGATCATAATTTTATTGTTCCTCCCCTATTTTCGATAGTATAACAATAGCCTGAGCACTAATACCCTCTTCTCGGCCTTCAAACCCCAGGTGTTCCGTCGTCGTGGCTTTGACTGAGACCTGATCTGCTTTAACCTTCAGTGCTGCGGCTAATTTCTCCCGCATAGCAAGGATAAATCCCGCAAGTTTCGGGCGTTCGGCAATAATGATACAGTCTAAATTACCCAAGACATACCCTTTTGAATTTAATAATTGCCTTACCTCTTCAAGTAAGGCTAAACTCGAAATTCCTCGATAACGCTCATCGGTATCAGGAAAGTGCTTGCCAATATCTCCAAGGGCCAAAGCCCCGAGAAGTGCGTCCATTATCGCATGGGTTAAAACATCTGCATCTGAATGGCCAAGCAATCCCCGCTCATATGGAATTTCAATTCCTCCGAGAATCAAAGGGCGGCCTTCGACCAGAGCATGTACATCATAGCCAATACCAACTCTAATCGTTCTCACTCCTTATTCTTTTCTGTGTTCACTCTCTAATCTTTTCTTAAGGATGCTTTCCGCAAACCATAAATCTTCCGGCGTAGTTATTTTAATATTTTCCGGCGTTCCATCAACGACCTGCACTGCTTCGCCCAGCCATTCCACTAAACTCGCATCATCTGTCCCCAGAAAACCGGCAGCTGCACATTGACGATGAGCTCTCTCCAAAAGCCCGCGTTCAAATATTTGAGGCGTCTGCACCGCCCTCAATGTTTCGCGGGCAGGCGTCTCAAGAACACACCCTTTTTCATCGATACGTTTAATGGTGTCCTTCAAGGGTATAGCCATAATGGCTGCCTTAAACTTTTCCGATTCTGTAAAAAAACGGGTGAGCTCTTCCAATGTCAAAAGGGGGCGTGCCCCATCATGCACAGCCACCCGTTGGATGGCTGGATTCAGAGCCCTTACCCCCGCATAAACTGATTCTTGGCGTTCCTTTCCGCCAAGCGTAACTTGAGAAACCTTATTAAACCGATACTGCGCTACGATGGTCCGAATTCTTGGCAAATCTCCCTCAGAACCAACGACTACAATTTCCCGAACCTCTGGTGAAGATTCAAAGAGAGCTAAAGTATGGGCCAAGATCGGTCGGCCGTCAAGCATTAAAAAGAGCTTGTTGCAGGCGGCCCCCATTCGTTTTCCCTGCCCGGCGGCAGGAATAACGATACCTATCTCAGCCAAGAAGGTTCACCTCATCCGTCGAGGAAAGGTCCATCGGCTTTTTTCCGACAACACCCTTTGGTTTTGCAAAGATCATGCGGCCGGCGGCTGTTTGTAAAACACTTGTTACCAAAACCGTGAGATGCTGCCCCATGTAACGGCGGCCGGTATCGACAACGATCATCGTCCCATCATCAAGATAGGCAACGCCTTGTCCTGCTTCTTTACCTTCCTTCATCACTTGCACGACCATTTCTTCACCCGGAAGGACGACCGGTTTAACCGCATTGGCTAATTCATTGATATTTAAAACCTTAACCCCTTGCAATTCAGCCACTTTATTTAAATTATAATCGTTTGTCAAAATGGGAGCCCCTAAAACCTGCCCTAATCGTACCAGTTTACTATCCACTTCGGCAATATCTTCGAAATCCTGTTCATAAATTTCGACCTTAATAACCGTCTCTTTGGAGATATGATTCAGGATATCGAGCCCACGCCTTCCCCTGTTTCTTTTAAGCAAATCCGAAGAGTCGGCAATATGCCGAAGTTCTTCTAAGACAAAACCGGGGATTAAGAGTACCCCTTCAACAAAACCCGTCTTTACGATATCCGCGATTCGGCCATCGATAATAACGCTGGTATCTAAAATCTTATAATTCGAGTTAGATAATTGCTCATGAAGAAGCTCAGCTTTAGGTTCTTTACTTTTTTCCCCTTTTTCTCCTCTTAAACGAGGCAGGATATTGAAAAATCCCAGAATATCTTCTTTTCGTTTAACACCAAGAATTAACCCCAGGTACCCCAGCGAGAGACTGATCAATATCGATAAAACAGGTCCAAGAAAAGGAATTTGGGATATTGTATTACTTAATAAACTAGCAATAATAAGTCCGATGATAATCCCAATCGCTCCGCCCATTAAATCATGCGTCGGTATTTTGGTCAACCGAGTATCCATCCAACGCACTAAAACCAAAAAACCGTCAATACACTTTGGCGCAATTAAAAAACCGATTACCGCAAAAATAAGGGCGATGATACTCGAAATCCAAATAGGTGATAATTGTCCCGATAAAAAAGGTAATAAATCAAACCTTAATAAAATGAAGCCTGCATAAAAACCGATTCCACCAAAAATTAGTGTGATGATCCCGCGTATAATATTGCGAATCATCGCATCACCTCCTTTAAGGCATTTAACCTTATTTTTTCTAAAAATATTTCTTATTATACTCCGACTCACCGAATAATTACAAACAACGTTGTTTCTATACGAGCAATCCCTTAAGACGTTGGCGCATTTCCTCCTCATGTGACTCTTCGACTAAAACAAGTTCACTGATTAAGATTTGATAGGCATTCTCATACATCTTCTTTTCGCCTGCAGAAAGACCCTTTTCATGATCACGCTGGGAAAGGCTGCGAACGACTTCCGCAACAGAAAAAATACTTCCGCTTTTAATCCTTTCAAGATTCGCCCGATAACGTCGATTCCAAGCAAGTACCGGAAGCTCGCTATCATTTTCAAGGATCTTAAAGACTTTGGGAACCTCATCAGGGGATATGATCTGACGTATCCCAAGTTGTTTAATATTGTTCAGTGGAATGTAAACCTTCATGCTTCCAACCGGAATATGCATAACATAATACTGCCGAGATTCACCAAGGACTTCCCGATCTTCAATCGCTTCAATGACCCCGGCCCCATGCATTGGATAGACGACCTTATCACCGATTCCAAACACACGATTCACCCCCTGTTCCTATTATAACAAGGTTTCCCAAATGGGTCAAAATTTTAAAATAGTAAACTATATCATAGTCTTGTCTAAAATGTCAATTGTTAGCGCATGTTATCGCGAAAATTGACAACTGCCCTCAAGCCTAGCTATAATAAAGTGGTCAGAAAGGAGTGAGGTTCGATCCCATGGAAGAAATCACTGATCATTTCCAAGATAGTGTCCAATCGTTGCTCATCCGTCATCAAAGTATCTTAGATATTTTATCAAAGGGACAGGAGGCTTCTGCCCGTGTCAATCGGGCTGTAGTAAAATCTGTAACCAGCTGTGGCTGCCTTGGAATCGATGCACACAAAAAACCTCTCCCTGAAAATGTAAGTATCCACGACTTAAAGGACATACTCAATAGTCAATTGGATGGACAACTCTGTGATAATTGCAGAGATATTATACAAACAGAATTAGGAAAACAACTCTTTTATATTGCTGCTTTGGCAAATACTTTGGATATTTCACTTGCTGAAGTTATTACTAAAGAGGAAAGCAAGCTTAAGACTTTAACTATTTTCAATTTTACTTAACTTTAAAAACCTTTTAAGTGCCACGCGTGGCGCGCGTGAAACTGCTGGGGCTGTTACAAAACAGCCCCTTTTTCGTGTGCACAAAATTATGGATCTAGTGGATTGCCTTTTTAGCCAAACGTCCCCCAAGAACTTCATGAACGTCTTGAATTGTGACAAAAGCTTCTTCATCGATTTCATCAATTATTGATTTTAACTTTGACACCTCTAAACGGGTAACAACCGAGTAGAGAACTCCTTTAGCCTGCTTGCTGTAACCCCCTTGGCCTTCCAAAAACGTAACGCCGCGGCCAAGACGTGCCATCAATACTTCGGCAATTTCATCCGGTTTATCCGAAATGATAATCACCGCTTTTGATTCATCCAACCCTTCAATCGTTAAATCAATCACCTTAAAGGCCACAAAATAGGCAATGAGGGAATACATCGCTCGATCCCATCCAAAAACCACTCCCGCACTGCTCAATATAAAGAGATTAAAAAACATAACGATTTCGCCCACGGAAAACGCTGTTTTCTTTGACAAAATAATGGCCACGATTTCGGTTCCGTCTAAAGAGCCGCCATAACGGATCACCATTCCCACGCCAATTCCAATAATAATCCCGCCAAACACTGCCGCCAGCAGGGGATCTTGCGTTAAACTCGGCATAGTATGAAAAGCACTTACACCCAAGGATAGTATGCTAATCGCATAAAGGGTTGAAATAACAAAGGTTTTGCCAATCTGAGAATACCCGAAAATGAGAAAAGGAAGATTAAAGACGAATATGAAAACACCTAAAGGCATCTTCGTTAAATAGCTCGTAATAATGGATATCCCATTGATTCCACCGTCTACAATATTATTGGGAACAAGGAAAATTTCCAAGCCAATCGATGCCAGTATTGCTCCAATCGTAAGGAAAAGAAACTTATAAACTGTTTTTACTTTCTTCTTTTGTTTAACCACTGAAACCCTCCCTTATTTTAGCCCTTTCCGGTTCTTAAGATCTCCTCAATCACTTCGCGCAAAGTCCCTTTCTCAACGATCTTAATTTGCGTTAAGTCCATAGGTTTCCTGATCGTATCCTTTGGAATATACACTTTCTTAAAACCCATCCTGTCCAGTTCGCGGATACGCGACTCAAGCGCCGGAACCTTTTTTAGCTCTCCTGTCAACCCCACATCCGCCACAAAAACCGAATCTCCGGGAATAGGCACATCTCTTACGGAGGACACAATGCTCAGGATCACTGCCAAATTGACCGCCTGCTCTTTTAACTGAAGTCCGCCCGTTGTTTTGATGACGACATTTTTATCGTATAAATCGATTTTTCCCCTTTGCTCGAGAATCGAAATTAACGTATTTAATTGCTCCCTGCGCAAGCATTCCGAAATTCTTGAGGGATAAGGTGTAAAGGATTTTGAAACTAAGCTTTCTACCTCGACAATGATCGGACGGGTACCTTCCTTGACCACAGTGAGCGCACTTCCGGAGACTTTTTCTCCCGGTGAACGCGTCGTCATAAAAAACTCGGATGGATTGTCAATGGAGAGCATCCCCTGATCGGTCATCGAAAAAAAGCCGATTTCTCCCGTACTTCCAAACCTGTTTTTCGAGCACCAGGCGGCCCTTAGCTCTTCTCCGCTTTCCCCGTTTAAAATCAACACCGTATCCACAAGATGTTCTAAAGCTCTAAGGCCGGCTATTTCATCTTCTTTGGTCATCTGCCCGACCATAATCACGGCCCGAGGACGCTCACTATTTTTGGCAATTTTAAGCAGCTCATTGGCACATTCCATCGTTTGGACAGGAGAACCCGGCCGAGAATTATATTGCTCTAAGGAGAAGGTCTGAACACTATCAATAATCACTAAATCAGGGTCAAGCTCCTCGACAGAAGCGAGAATATTGTTTAAAAGCGTATCCGAATGAAGCCAAATATTATGGTGATTTCTTTTCAGTATGCGATCCGCTCTGCTTTTAATCTGACTTTCGCTTTCTTCGGCCGAGGCATAAAGGACTTTATAACCCTGTGAGGCTACATCATCGGCAACTTGGAGAAGCAGTGTCGACTTACCCGCACCCGGGCGAGCCGTAAGAATGGTCAGTGAATCCTTGACAATCCCGCCGCCCAGAACGCGATTGAATTCCTTAATTCCCGTAACAATTCGATCACTGTTACCCGCTAAGACTTCGGATAGTTTTTTAGCGAAAGGCCTCGGGCGATTTAAAGCAGATGCCGAAACTCCTGTGGACTGGTGAATCACTTCTTCAAAGGTATTCCATGAATCACATTCCTGACATTTTCCCATCCAGCGCGGACTTTCATAACCACATTGAGAACAACGATAAATGACTTTTGCCTTCATAGAAACCTCCTTCTCTCTATCCTTTTTCGCTTTAACACGCTTGTATTCCTCCACTTCATTCGGCAAAAGATAAAGAAAAGAAAAATCCGGCTGTACACATCAATACGTGCATAGCCGGATTACTCATTTCTTTATTAAATCTTCGTGAACTTCATTTTCCCCTCTCCAGCTTCAACACGGATATCATCACCTGTTTTAAATTCACCTTGGAGGATCTTTTCAGACAGGCTGTCCTCAATCAGGCGTTGAATTGCCCGGCGCAGAGGACGAGCTCCATACATTGGATCATTGCCTTCCTTCGCAATAAGTTCCAGTGCGCTCATTTCCACCTGCAGTTTAAAGCCTTGTTCTTCAACAAGCTTATTCACTTGCTTCATCAAAATCTCAGAAACTTTGAGTAAGGCTTCTTTCGGCAGAGAATGAAAAACGACAAGCTCATCAACACGATTCAAAAATTCCGGACGGAACGTTTTTTTCAGTTCATCCATAACGTTTGAACGCATATTCTTATAGTCTGTATCAGCATCTCTGCGTGAAGCAAAACCCATTGCTTCCTTATGAAGGAAGGATGCTCCGACATTAGAAGTCATAATGACCACCGTATTGCGAAAGTCCACAGTTCGACCCTTCGTATCGGTCAGACGGCCGTCTTCTAAAACTTGCAAAAGAATATTAAAAACATCGGGATGGGCTTTTTCAATTTCATCAAGCAATATGACACTGTAGGGCCTTCTGCGAATGGCTTCGGTGAGTTGTCCCCCTTCGTCATGTCCGATATATCCGGGAGGTGCTCCGACGAGGCGGGATACCGCATGTTTCTCCATATATTCGGACATATCAATCCGAATCATCGCATCTTCCTCACCAAAGAGTGCTTCGGCCAGGGTACGCGCAAGTTCAGTCTTCCCAACTCCGGTGGGGCCAAGGAAAATAAAGGAACCAATCGGACGTTTGGGATCTTTCAGTCCCGCGCGTGCCCGACGGACGGCTTTAGCCACTGCGGCTACAGCATCATCCTGACCCACTACCCGCTCATGCAAGATATCTTCCAGATGCAAGAGGCGTTCGCTCTCTCCTTCATTGATCTTTTTAACTGGAATTCCTGTCCAACTTGCTACGATCTGAGCAATATCTTCCTCGGTAACACTCGTTTTATGGATATCCCGCTTGCTTTCCCAATCCGCCCGTTTTTGGGCCAGTTCCTCGCGAAGCTTATGCTCACGATCCCGAATTTCTGCAGCCTTTTCAAATTCTTGGGCTAAAACAGCAGCTTCCTTTTCCTTTTTCAGTTGTTCAACCTGCTCTTCCAGAGTCTTCATATCCGGTGGCGCATTATAAGTTTTTAGACGGACGCGTGAAGCCGCTTCATCCATTAAATCAATGGCTTTATCCGGCAGGAAACGGTCGGAAATATAGCGGTCAGATAAACGAACCGCTGCTTCAATCGCTTCATCCGTGATCTTCGTCCGATGATGGGCTTCATAGCGATCGCGAAGTCCTTTCAGAATTTCAATTCCCTGCTCAACCGTAGGTTCACCGACGGTAATCGGTTGGAAGCGCCGCTCTAAAGCCGCATCTTTTTCGATATACTTTCGATATTCATCCAGTGTAGTAGCACCTATGCACTGCAGCTCACCGCGGGCCAAAGCCGGTTTGAGAATATTGGCGGCATCAATGGCTCCTTCGGCTGCACCGGCTCCGATTAAGGTATGCAATTCGTCAATGAAGACAATGACATTCCCATCGACACGAATTTCCTCCATCACTTTCTTCAAGCGTTCTTCAAATTCTCCGCGATATTTACTTCCCGCTACGACAGACGAAATATCCAACGTAACCACGCGTTTATTGGCCAGGATTTCCGGAACTTTATTTTGAACAATCTTCTGGGCTAAGCTCTCCGCAATCGCCGTTTTCCCAACCCCCGGCTCACCAATGAGCACAGGGTTATTTTTGGTACGGCGGCACAAGATCTGAATCACCCGTTCCAATTCATTCTCCCGTCCCACTACGGGATCGAGTTTCCCCTCCCGTGCCAATTGGGTGAGATCGCGTCCAAATTCATTCAGGGTTGGCGTATTTCCCTGACTTGCGTTTTTTCCGGTCGGTACGGAATTCGCTCCGGCAGGCATTGGAATATCCTCCGGTTCGCCTCCCAGCAAACGGATGACCTGTTTCCAAATCCTATCGGGACTTACCCCCATATTAAGAAGCACGCGGGCCGCTACTCCTTCTCCTTCCATTAAGAGTCCAAGCAGTATATGCTCTGTCCCAATATAATTTACGCCCTGACGCCGAGCCTCTTCATTCGCGAGTTCCAGCACACGCTTGACACGCGGTGTAAATCCCACTTCACCGTTATAAGGCTGGCCAACGCCGACAAGGGCCTCAATTTGTTCTCTGACCTTGTCGGGATCGACATTTATCGCATTTAAGGCTTTGGCTGCAATTCCTTCCCCTTCGGCAACCAATCCCAGAAGAAGATGCTCGGTTCCTACAACATTGTGTCCCATCCGCTGCGCTTCAGCCTTAGCCAAGTTTAAAACTTTTATTGCCCTTTCCGTATATTGCTGCGGCATAATTATTCACTCTCCTTTTTATCAGTCAAAGTATGATCACTTAACGCTCCTCGAATAATACGAGCGCGTTCTTCATCTCTCTGGGCCGGATCTAATTCTTGGTTTAGGATGTACTGAAGATTGCCCGGCAATGAATCGACTAAGAGGGTTTGAAAACTTTTTTCCGTCCGCGGCAGAAGTCCCATATCCACTCCCATCCTGTCTAAGGATAATAGATGCATTGCATCCTCCGAGGAAAGCAGCCGCGCATTTTGCAAAGTTCCCCGAGCCCGCCATACCTGATCTTCCAGAACTGATTTCGCCCCACTTTTAAGCGCATCTCGGGCATGCAGTTCATGTTCAACAATCTGACCTGTTACTGCTTCCAAATGAGTTAAAATATCCTCCTCACTCTGTCCCAGAGTGATTTGGTTAGAGACCTGAAAAAGATGGCCAAAGGCCTGTGAGCCTTCACCATAAAGACCTCGAACAGCCAGCCCCAGGCTCGAAAGAGAACCTAAAATTTGCTGGACTTGCTTGGTCATCACCAACCCCGGCAGATGGACCATGACAGAAGCCCTCATTCCCGTTCCGACATTCGTCGGACAGGCTGTTAAATACCCTTGAGCCTCCTGGTAGGCGATATCCAACCGTTCTTCCAAATAATCATCCATTAAGTTTGCTAAACGATAACATTCTCGAAGTTGATTTCCGGGAAGGAGAGACTGAATCCGGATATGATCTTCTTCGTTAACCATCACTGAAATACGATGGTTCCCAGTCAGCGCTACGCCCCGTGAGCCCTTGCTCTGCACAAGACCGGGACTGATTAAATGTTTTTCAATGAGAACCTGCTGCTCAATAGGCGATAGATCGGGAAGCGATAAATAAGTCAGTTGTTCTCCCTCGAATGTTATATTTTTAATGGTCTCCGCAATTTTCTCTTCTATTTCATGCGACTTTTCCGGTGTTAAAACATGAGGAAAAGGAATGCTTTCCAGATTCCGGGCTAAGCGCACGCGGCTGCTGAGGACGACAACGGAATTGCTGCTTTCCTTCAGCCATTCGCTTTGGCCTAACAAAAGCTCTTTTCGCTGCATTACTCCTCCCCTCCTTTGGCTTGCTCAAGTCTCTTAATCTCATCCCGGACAAGAACTGCGCCTTCGAAATCTTCCTTTTGCACAAGCTGCTGAAGTCTTTCTTTTAACTTCGTTATCTGAACTTTTTCCCTAAGCATTTTTCCGCGGCGGGCCGGTATTTTTCCCGCATGTTGTCCGCCTCCGTGTATACGCCGCAGCAAAGGTTCCAACTGATCACTAAAGGTTTGGTAGCATACACTGCAGCCCAGTTTTCCGGCCTGTGTAATTTGGGAGAAACTTATGCCGCACTGTGGGCACACCTTTTCTTGGGTTGGATTTAGGGCTTGATCTTGTCCTTGATTTTGGGCCGATGTTGTCAGGCCAAAGAGAGCTTGCAGGAAATCGGGGACGATGCCCGGATTAATGACAAAATTTAATCCCTGCGCATGATGTGCGCAGTATTCACAAAGATATAAGTTTTGGGTTTTTCCGTTTATCGTTTTCGTAATCTGTACATTTGCCTCGCGTTGTTGACATTTTTGACAAAGCATATCGGCTCTCCCCTTTCACAATTTAATTCAAATCCTCTCGACTCAGAGTGATTAAAATTCGCTTCATGATATGCGCTCTCAGCACATCCGGATTGACTACTCCATTGTCTAAACTATCCGGGTGCATCATTGTCCGAATCAAGGCCGCTTCCCGGGTGGTCACTACTTCCTCTTGCAAGAGCCTTTTTAGAAGCCCGAGCGCCCTTTCATAAGAAAGCTGGCTGCCGATTAACTGACGTATAATATTCTGGAATTGATTATCATGATCCCAGCCTAGGCGAACGATTCGCAGATATCCGCCGCCTCCACGGCGGCTCTCGACTAAATATCCCCGTTCAACCGTAAACCGTGTACCCAAGACGTAATTGATTTGAGAAGGAGCACAAGAGAATTCTCCGGCAAGAACGCCTCGCTGGAGAACGACAAATCCCTCGTCAGATTCCTCCAATATTCTTAATAAATATGCTTCGATGCGGTCTGCAAGGTTACCCATTGTGATCCACTCCTAAACTATGACGTTTTCTGACGTTATGACCTTCTTTGACCTTTAACATTATCTTACTCATTATGATTCTAATTTGCAAGTTAAAAAGTATAAATAATAATCCCCTATAAATAAAAAACTTCGTTTTCGCTTAACCCGCGAAAACGAAGTATATCCATGCCGATACAGTAAGCAAGCCTACTGTTGCTAAGACAAACACAACCGGCTTTCCTTCTAAACAATGTGGACTTATGCTTTGATTATTTCCCAATAATATACGGTTCAATTCAGAACGTTCGCTAACTTGACATTCGCTAACTTGGCGTTCGCTAACCTGTGTCTCCGGAGAATGACTCATTTCAGATTTCACCGCGGAACTGCGCACTGTCTGTTTTTCCTTTTCCTGAATATCCTGCCAGTGAATCGTTCCGCCCAGCAAATAACGAATTTCCTCTGAACTTAATTCAATTATCTTTTCCTTCATTCCGGAACCGTCTCCTAGCTGCAGTCGTTAATTAACCGTTTACACTTTTTGGTATTCGCGATTAACACCGGAAATCCCTGCCCGAAGGAGAAGGACCAAAGTCCTAAATTCATATACAGATTTCTCTAAAACCCTATATTTCGATAGTATTTCTTTAGTTTTCTACATCACTTCGTAATAAGAACTGGACATGTTGCTTTTACCAACACACGTTGACTCACACTTCCAAAAACCGAACCCGCCACAACACCATAACCATGGCTGCCCATGACGATCAAATCAATGTTCTCTTTCTCAACTTCTTCCAAGATTTTAGTCACCGGATGCCCCGAAGCCAACACCGCTTTGATCTCTACTCCTTGAGTATCGATTCCGGCAAGAGTAGCATCTAAAGCAATTTTCCCATGCTTGTTTAAATCTTCTTGAGTTACGCTGATTCCATAGGAAACAGTATAGCCCCAATAAGCCTGGGGCGTATATGTGACATGAAAAACCTCAATTTCCGACTGGAACGTCTTAGCCAATTCGATTGCTGTCATCAATGAGCGTCTGGAATAATCCGAAGCATCTGTGGGTACAAGAATTTTCTTATACATAAAAATCCCTCCCTTATTTTATTCTTTGTGCTCTTACCCTTATTCTATAACCAAATCTATAATATTGCATGCAATTTATTTGGTAAAAAGACCCCAGTCCTTTTGCATTAATGACTCTCGTTCATTAACGATTCAAAAGGACTGGGTCTTTTAGGAATGCTTTTTATTCGATTAACAACTATGAGATTAAACCCTTTTTCGCGGCCTGTTCATGGGCCCACTTCTCAGCGGCATAATTGAGGGGCAAGGTTCGGATATCCTCCCAACCCCAGTCCTCTACCGCCCGTTCTCTTAGATCCACTTCTTTGAAATCCCCGCCGCACGCCTGACAAACAACGATCTCTACACCGGGATAATTCTCATTTTTTAGATACGTTTGATCAGACGCTTCTTCACTGCCGCAGTGAATACATCCTACCCGTTTACCCGGCCATTCATGATCACAGCGTGTACAATGCAGGAAGCGTTTTCCAACAGGGGGAACAAGCACGGAAAACCCAGCCTCCTGCCCGCAAATAGGGCAAGTATACCCCCCTTCGCCATCCGCATTTTTGATGAGATCCTCGGACAATGTTTGACAGGCGAGTTTGAAAACCCCCTGAACAGCTAGCGTAAAATAGCTGAAGAGTTCTTGATCCTCAAGGCTTTGCTCCAAACGATAGACATTCCAGGCGGATTGAATTTCCTCAGCCGAGCATAACCGCTTACTTTCATTAAGTAAACGATTGACTAATTCCAGGACAGGCTCCTCCGGTAGACTGGACAAGCTAAAATAGGGATAACTCTTAGCCGGAACAATTTTTTGGGTCCAATACTGCCCGCGTTCCTTTTGCCATTGCCGAATGATATTCTGTAGATTTATATATGCCTTGTACAGTGATTCAAGCTCTTTATCCCTTGTTTCCTCTGTATCCTTTGTTTCTTCTGTTGCCTTTAAAGGTTTTAGCTGTGTCACAGGATTCCTCTCCTTTTGCAGATCATTCTTGACCCTTCTTCATCCTCTCATACCATGCAGCATGATGGGCCTTGGCAAACTTAGCGGAAACATAACCATTCAACATACCCGGCAAAGCCGCGCGCGACTCCGGATGCAAAACGCCTAGGTAAAAGTGCCCGAGCACCGCAGCCGTCATAATAAACATGGCCAGATCATGAATAGGGTATGCCCAGCGAACCAGTGCGGGCGGAAAAGCAGGTGCAAACCACATAACAATCCCACTCAATGTAATAAAGATCGTGCCAAATACTGTTAACAGTGAATTAATTTTCTCTCCGCCATTAAACTTATCCTGAGCGGGATAATCTCCATGCCCGCCGAAAAACTCTTTTGGAAAAGCCGTGACATGCTGCAAATCCGCTTTTGAAAAGTGAAAAATTGATTTTAACCAATACCAATGATACTTAGGATTGCCGATAAAAAACATTGCCCCAACAACAACAACGAAAATGACAGCTACAACGCGATGAAGGAGACGAGCAACGTCTACTCCGCCAATTATCCCTAATGCCGGACGAAAGGCGAGAGACAGTATCCCCACCCCCGTAAAAAGAAGGAGAAAGAATGATATAGCATGGACCCAGTGGCTTACGCGCTCGCCCAACGTAAAACGCAACACCTTATTAGAATTGACGGTCTTTCCCAAATTATTTTTTGTTCCTGTCTGAACTGACATCAGCGTTTGGCCCCCTTTCTATACTTCTTACTCATCTGAATCTTTTCCCCGATATCCTCCGCGCAAGAGGTTTCCCATGACTCCAACGACCACTGCGGCAGCAGCCCCGCCTACGGCAATTTTACCTACCGGCCGGACAACATCTTTCCATAATGTAAGGGAAAGCGGCGTTTGCGGATTGACCGGCAAGCCGTAAACCTCGGGATCATCCAGGAGCAGATAGACGAATGTTGTCCCACCCATCTCGGTTTCTCCATAGATTCGGGCCTTAGGATGAGTCTTTTGAACTTCGGCCAGTCTTTTCTTCGCCTCAGCCATAAGCGTCTCACGCTCTCCGAATTGGAGAGTTCCCGGTTGGCAGGTTGCGACACAGGAGGGGATTAAGCCATTTTCGACCCGGTCAATGCATCCTGTACATTTGTACGCCTTTTTAGTTGTCTTATCCAGTTTGGGAACACCAAAAGGACAATTCTCGACGCAGAATCCGCAGCCTATGCATAATTCCTGATCAATCACGACATAACCGGAATCCTTCTTGCTGATGGCATTCGAAGAACACGACTTCAGACAGGCCGGCTCTTCACAATGGAAGCACTGTGCCTTACGAATATACCAGTTCATCTTCTGCTTTTCATACTTTTCCGTAAACGTCATATATGTCCAGGTATTCGGTGTGAAATCCTTCATAGTCTGGTAGCTAGTCACAAGCTTGGTTTTCTCAGCCGGGAGTTCATTCCACTCTTTACAGGCAACGGTGCATGCTTTACAGCCCGTACATTTTGAAGTATCGACCAAAACCATTTTTCTTGACATCTTAAGCCCTCCTTAGGTTGACCAGACAGACTTTGGTCTCAGGAGTTCCTGCACCGGGGTCAATAGATGCAATCGTTAATTCGTTCGTGCTCGGTCCGGGGCTTAAGCTTGCAAATCCCCAACTCCAAGGCATCCCAATGGTCTCCGTATCTTTGCCGTTGATTTTATAAGTTTGAAGGCGATCCGTGACTAAGCAGCGCACTTCCACTTTGCCGCGGGCCGAGGAAACTTCAACTTTGTCTCCCTCTTTGACGCCAATCTTTTGCGCCAGATTTTTGCTGATCTCAGCAAAAGGCTCAGGCATCAATTCATTAAGCCAAGGAATATTACGCGTAATCCCGCCTGCACAGAAATGCTCCACAACGCCATAGGTTGTTAATACATAAGGATAATCCTCTGGCTTACCGCGTTTCTGAATTTCCGGGAAAGCAGAAGGCACAATTGCCGTGGGACTTTCCGAAACTGCGGGGTGTAAGAGATTCGTGGTTGGGCTTTCCGTCGGTTCATAGAATTCCGGGAAAGGCCCATCGACACAGAGTGCAGCCGGGCGCACACCGATAACCGGTTTTCCGTCGGCAGGCGGAGTTGTGGGCATACCGCTCGTATATGTCGCTGCAAAGAGACGGCCGACCCCTTCGGGGTTCATCCGGAAACTCTGCATTCCCTGAGGAGTATCCGGACCTTTCGTTTTATCCGCAACATCCGGTCCGTCATTTCCTGTCCAGAGCTTTTTCTCATCATCCCACCAGACAAGCTTACGCTTTGCATCAAGCGGTTGCCCTTGATCATCACAGGAGGCACGATTGTACAAAATACGGATATTGCCCGGCCAAGCATAGCTCCAACCGGTGTAAAGCCCGAGGCCCGACGGATCATCGTTTTTCCGACGTGCGGCTAAATTCCCATTCCCAGTGACACCTGCATAGACCCAGCATCCTGTTGAAACAGTTCCCACCGGAGCATTGAGATAACTTGCTAATGTCGGTAAAACCTGACCCGTCGTTTCATCATAACCCCCGAGCTCCTGAAGTACCTTAAGCGCACTGGGCTCTTCGCCATAATCCCAACGGGCCTTGAGAATCGGAGCATCCTTCGCTTCAGTACTTCCGACATACAAATGACGTAGCTTTTTAAACAGGGAATCGATAATATCAAGATCAGGCTTAGCCTCGCCCAGCGGTTTAAGCGCCGCATCCTTCCATTGAATCCAACGCGAAGAATTGGTCAGAGAACCGTCTTTTTCATAGACAAAGGCTGCCGGGAACATGATGACCTCAGTTTGAATTTCCGCCGGGTTTACTCCGGGTTCCCGCCAGAATTGAGCGGTTTCAATCTCGTACAGGTCGGATACGACGAGCATATCCACTTTTCTGAGTGCGGAACGGACAAGCTGGCGATTCGCAATCGATACTAAGGAGTTCGAACCAAAATTAAAGAGAAGCTTAAACTGCCCTTTTTCCATCAATTCGAAGACCTTGACCATTGTCGCATTTACCGCTGGATTGGTTTTCGGTATATAACCAAACCCATAATCATTTTCTTTTGTAGCATTTTCGCCAAACCACGCTTTGAGAAGGGCCACAATCGGCTTCTCTTGAACAGAGCCATTGCGCACCAAATAATCTTGAAGCGTTTGATCAGTATTGATAGGATATGGAAGATAACCCGGGAGATTGTTGACTAGATTGGCCATATCCGTAGAGCCTTGGACGTTAGGCTCCCCGCGCAGCGCATTGATTCCGCCGCCGGCCTTACCGACATTACCCAGCAACAGCTGAATTACGGCATAGGCACGAATTCCTTGAACCCCGGTCGTATGTTGGGTCATTCCCAAGGCATAGAGAATACTTCCCGGGCGGGCACCGCAGAACGTCTCGGCAATTTCCTTAATTTTAGCGGCCGGAATTCCCGTAATTTTCTCTGCCGTATCGAAGGTATAGCGGGCATAATGTTCCTTAAGCTTGCTCATAACGCAGTCAGAATCCTCGAAAGAGGTAGCCTGCAGCGGTTTTTTATCAGCATCAAGTTGATAACTCCAGCTCGCCGTACCATATTTATTCGTTTTCGAATCGAACCCTGAAAAGAGTCCTTCTTCAAACTTATAATCCTTATTTATTTTTAATAAGGCATTTGTATGCTTTCTAAGATAATCTTCATCATAAACCTTATTTTCAATAATATAGTTGATTATTGCTCCTAAATAGGCAATATCTGTTCCCGGACGGATCTGTGCAAAAACATCGGCCTGTGATGCAGTCCGTGTAAACCGAGGATCAACGACAATTACCTTTGCCCCTTTTGCTTTGGCACGATTAATCCAGCGCATTGCAATGGGGTGATTTTCGGCACAGTTTGAGCCGGCAATGAGGAATACCTGGGAATTTTGTAAGTCTGACCAAGAATTGGTCATAGCACCACGGCCAAATGAGGGTGTCAAACTTGACACCGTGGGAGCGTGTCATATACGGGCCTGATGTTCAATATAAGGTGTACCGATAACACGGCAAAACTTTGTGAAAATGTACGATTCTTCATTATCCACTTCGGCAGAGCCCAGAAAAGCAATTCCCTCTGCGCGATTAACACTGAGATCTACCGTTTCACCCGTCTTCGCATTCTTGACTTGTTCGGTAGCTTTCCAAGTGACATCTCTGACTTCTTTTACTTTTTTGGCAACCCGGTCCAGAGCGTCTTCCCAGGAAATCTCTTCCCAGTGATCAGAACCGGGAGCTCTGCGCCGAGGTTTCGTTACACGATCCGGTGAGTAAGCAACACTGCGTAAGCTGGCAGCTTTCGGACACAAAGTCCCTTCATTTGTCGGATTATCCGGATCTCCTTCTAAATGAACAAGCTTGCCCTCCTTAACATAAAGAAGCATACCGCAGCCACCAGAACAAAAATGGCAGATACTTGGGAGCTTTTGACTTCCCTCGATTCTTAGAGCATACCCTTGTGCCTGAGCAACTTCCGGTTCAAACCCAAGCCCTGTCACTAAGGCAGCGAGTGATGCTCCCGAAAGCTTCAGAAAATTACGACGGGATACCTCCATCTTTCTTCCTCCTCGTATAATATGATTTGTTCCTAGCTCCACGAGTCCTTTTTAAATGGAACGTGGAGTTTTAATTTAGCCAAGTTATAACTGGAAATTTCTTTGAGCAATAGGGTGCGCGCAGTATAACGCATACCCCATGCAGC
>NZ_JAYFQK010000016.1:0-17718 GCF_034927245.1 Desulfitobacterium sp. | reverse complement strand
GAACATCTTCAAATACCCCCAAGAAACCGATTTATCTCAATCGTTCAATCAATTACTTCTTTATGCTTAATAATTCAACATTGAGAGATAAATATCCTTCTTATGACGGTCAGGTTAATGGGGTTTTTGCAGTGAAATCATGTTATTACTTTGGAATAAAAATTAGGTTTATAGACTTGCTTAACCAAGTCTATAAACCTAATTTTTCTATCTTATAATCTCTTTAATTTCTGTTCTCCCCTTTTATCTTAAATTTCTTTATTCATAATTTTAATTACTTTCTTTTGTTCCTTAAACCAAATTAACTTCTGTATTTAAAGTCTGTATACTTTGCTTTAAAGATTGTTCAGATACTCTCATTAATATTTCAATTGGTTTCTTTATCGAGTCCAAGTCTAAACTTTTATCTCCTTTTTGCATTGATTCAAACATGGTCAACTGAACATAGCATTGAGCCAGAATCGAGGTTGTATTTGAGATCGCTGAGCGAATTGCTTCAAGTTGAAAAATAATTTCGTCATAAGGTTTCTCATTCTCCATCATTTTAACAACGGCATTCATATGTCCATTAATCGTTTTTAGTCTTTTCAAGATTTCCTTTTCTCTACAATCCACATTGTTATTCAACTCAATCATCTCCTCCTTTTTACTGGCTATGCCATTTATGTCGATAATCATCTAAGGCTACTATAAGTAGCATATGCCCTTATTAAGTGAATAATAAGCTTTTTATTAGCATATGTCAATAAACCTTTTAGATATTGTTCTACTCTTTTAAAGCCTCGCACATAAGCTTACTTAATCTCAAGTTTAGTTATTTAATTTCTGTTCTCTCCTTTGGTCTTAGGGCTTCATTATTTTTCATAAGTGTAGTTACTACCTTTTTTACATTATCATTAACTAACTTATAAATTATTTCTGAGCCGTTTCGGTATCCTTTAATGATGCCTTTTGTTCTTAAGATGCCTACGTGCTTGGAAACTGTGGATTGGGGAAGAGACATACACTCCTTTATTTTCGAAACGTTACAACTATGTTCAAGCAAACCACAAACAATACATAAACGTATGGGATGACTAATGGCCTTTAATACCTCTGCCATTTCTTCTATCTCTTCTGTTACCTTTTCCATGATTGCCCATGTCCTCCTTTCCTTAGCTAGGATACACTAAACTCTTCATTTTGAATATAATAATCTCATCATAATGTCTCTCATTCT
The DNA here is from genome assembly GCF_034927245.1 of Desulfitobacterium sp. Lineage (GTDB taxonomy): Bacteria > Bacillota > Desulfitobacteriia > Desulfitobacteriales > Desulfitobacteriaceae > Desulfitobacterium_A. The sequence goes on along the minus strand of NZ_JAYFQK010000016.1, from coordinate 16,499 downwards.
CCATCATATTAACAACTGCATTCATTTGTTCCTTAATCGTCTTAAGTCTACCCAAAATTTGTTCATTTTCGGAAGTAGTATTTTTCCACATTTAACCTCTCCCTACTTTTACCTTTAAAAAATCGGATTCGTTAGCGGTTCAGCTATCGAAGAAATCTCATAAGATTCAGTAACAAAATAGCGTAAGTTAAAGACATTGAACCAAAAAGGATCTTTCCGTACTTAGGATTACTCAGACGTTCCACGATCATCGGCAACCCTAAGAAAATAAGAAGAAGGCTTAAAGGTGCAACAATGGGAATCGACCAGGACGGTACCCGGAGCAAAAAGCTTGTATAACCGCTGACTATGATTTTAAAAAAGTTATAGCTCGTATCATAAATTAATATGCCTGTGATGAGAATGGGCAACGTAAGAAAAGCTATGATATCAGCACTACTTAAAGAACCCCTTTTTAATACTTCTCTCATATCTTTGGCCCTCCCTATTTGTGGATATTTTCTCCCGTATGGCATTTATGACAAGAATCAGCATTTTGCTCCTCAGGATTTTCTTTACACTGACTGCTCATGACTTGAGGAATCCTAAAACTTTCACCATTGATCCGACTGTATAAAATCCACTCTTGACCTTGTTGCCGTATAAAAGGCATCGCCTCTCCTTTTTGGGTCATCACAATTGAATCGCCCATTTTTAATTCGGGGAAGACCGGATTTGTGATCTTCTCCTCGAATGCTGGATCATTTAAATCTAAAACTACTTTCGTAAGTGGCTGCTGATTAAGTGTTCCATGACAATCAACACATTGAATATGGACTGCATCATATTGAGAGGTCCATAGCTTACCATCGCCCATGACGTCCTGACGCGTATGACAGTCAATACAGTCCAGGCTAATTTCACATTTTGCAAATAATTCTCCCGGCAAATAATAATCCGCAACACGATTATCCCAAGTCATATTTCCGGTCTGCCAGTCTTCAACAACTTTGGTTAAGTCAGAACGGAAACTAAATTTCATTTGAACGGGATCATGTATTCCCTGGTTATGGCATTGATTGCATTGTGTATAAGGTATTTGTGTAGAAAGCTGATGCGTCATACCATGCCCTGCCTCGTAGCCTCTCATGGCTGTATCGTTTCCTTGGTACATATGTTGCGGATTCGTTAAAACATGACAGACTTCACAGCCTTGAGCTGTATATTGATTTACCATGCTCTGATCTGCCTGTCCTGAATCGGATGGAAGAATACCTTCCCCACCTTGATGGCACATACTCAAGCAATTCTCTTGAAACCCTTTTTCTTTAGGCAATCCTGTCAGGGGATCCGGATAATGAATTGCAACTTCACCCAGGGATAAATTAGGAACGGCATTAGTTTGATCCAGACCATAGGTCATCCTTATTGTGCTGAGTTCTCCCGCCTTCGTTGACATAATTGATGCCTTAACTAAGTCCACCTCATTATTATGCTGCACTGAATTTTTACTGTGACAGGCTTCACCATTAGGGCCTACACTACCACAACTTAAAGAAGCTACATCAAGTGAACCAGGATGACCTGCCCCCAGCATATGAGCATGCGCCGTAGCTTTATCTACGGACAAGGGATTACCTCCATGACATACCGTGCAACCGAAAGTATTGCTTGGGTGTGAAGATGAAATTTCTTCGATACCGATGTGACAGGTTTTACAACGTTCAACTTGTCCATTAGGAAGAACGATATTCACAATTTCGGGCTTGCGTTCTTTCAGACTGTCCAGTTCAGTTTGTATTTCTGTCCTAACTTTTTCGTCGTGACTTCTCGTCAATAAACTTTGTAATTGTTTTTTTTGATTATTGATATACTCCTGTTGATAATGAGCCCAGGAAGGCTTTTTTTCTTGCTGTAACACTAAAGAAATGATGAGAAGTAAAAATAAAGTAGCCACCCAAATTTTCTTTTCCATTACAAAGTCACCTGTTCTTTGAACATAAAACCAATAAGCAAGATTAATATAGTCCCACTCAAAATCGCAATTAAGACTCTTGTCATCCTATCTCCTATAAACGCGTTAATCCAAGGCAAAAATGCGAGAGTTAGTATGAAAATTACGGGAAAAAAAATTGCCGATATCCAAGGGGAAAAATAGAATAATAGAAATTGAACAGGTCCAAAAATCCAAGGTGCAGCAGCCTGACCGACGAGAGGTGCCTGACCGCTTGTCCCCACTTCAGGCCCAATTGCAAGCGCAAGCAATAGGCTCAAAGCCATATAAAGCAGAATTGCCAATTCTTCTTTTTCAATTAGTATTCGAATCGGTAAGCGTTTCATAACAACTCTCCTTTCTACAATGGTCGTACTCCGCCATCTCGTCTAACTCTCCAAAAATGATAAAGTTGAAGTCCCAAGGCAATTACCGGAAGTCCCACACAATGCCACACATAAACCATAAGTGTGCTTCCGCTTAGAGGAGAAGGTTTACCAAAAAATATCTGTGCAATGGGTTGGCCCATCATCGGAATAAGTTGACTAAGATGCACCGCCACATTTGCTGCTGCCCCGCTCTCCTGTGAACCTCGCAATAGATAACCCGTAAAATCCATAAATAGTGTTAGTAATAAGAGCCCGATTCCCACAAGCCAGTTTAATTGTTTAGGGGGTTTATAGGAGTGGGTCCAAACAACGCGAATCATATGCATGCTCACGCTGATAACCATGATTTGACCTGACCAATAGTGCCAATTGCGAAGGATTGCTCCGTATGGAATGACCGAAGATAGATTAAGCAGGCTGCTAAACGCGGAATTCTCACCGGGTTGATAATGAAACATGAGGAGAACACCAGTTATAGCTAAAACAAGGAAGGATAAAGCAGATAAACCGCCTAAGCAAAAGGTTGAAACAAACTTTAAAGCAGCCTCCGAGACAAAACGGGGATGAATATGACTAATAAAGGTCGTTCGTTCACCCTTGTTCTGGATTATTTCAGTCTGTTTTAATGAGTTATCCTCTTTTTTTGGCACGTTCATCTATTCTCACCTGCTCATTCATTTGGATCAATAACGAACCATCTTGCTTAATCTCAACGGCAACCCGGGGTAAAGCCCTGGGAGCAGGTCCACTAATTGGCCTTCCTTCTTCATCAAAGATACTACCATGACAGGGGCATTCCCACTGTTTCTTTTCCGGATGATAACGTACCTCACAGCCCAGATGAGTACAACTTGCCACTAAAGCCATGACCCCTGCTTGATCTCGTTTCAGCCAGACTCGTGTACTCGGTACATTTTCCCAGGGGTTATCCATTTCCGGCTGTTTTTTCACTGAAACGATAGGAGACTGTACCTGATCTTCATCGCTGGCCAAATATTGAAACAGAGGGCCTAGGGCCATAGCTCCTGCAGTGATTACCCCAACCCAAGACAGGCGGAGAAGGATTTCACGTCGTGTGTAATACCAACTTTGCTTCATTGTCTTAACACCTACTCCTACCCTAGGCCTTAACCCTTTTAAGATAAAACTGCTCCCAAGCCTCAGGTTTTCTTTCCCGTTGTCCTTCTGATTCATAAAGCTTAATACATTGATCAAGCGTCCATGCCCGATTGCTGAGCAAATACTCCTCAAACCGAGTAAGAACTTCTGAATCCCAATAGGAGGGGGGAATAAGACTACTCCGTTGTAAATTTAGAAATTCCCGCTGAAATTGGTGCATCGTTTCTGAATGTACCTTTTCCCACTTCTTTCCTAGAAGGGTAGGGCGGAGAAAGTAAAATATCCAGCGAATTAGCGGCGGCGCTTCGGGGCCAAACCGTTTATACCGTGTTCCTAGGTTAAAGAGCGCGTTTAATTTCTGACGGGTGAACTGGATATTATCGAGCAAAATCATATCTTTCGCCCCTCCCTCGTTATTGAAAAGTCTACCTTGAGCTAATTAATTCGCTAATTAATCCACCTGCTTAGTTGTCCTGCATACGTTATGACATACCGAACAAAGAAACCTCCAAGCAATACCAATAAACTACTGCCCAATGTAGTGGGTAAGGCCCACCTTAATTGAATTCGTCCCTTAAGCTCCAGCAATTCAAGACCAAGCGGAAGAAGCAGGCCACAAACGACAATCATAAGCCAAAACATCCAGGCATACGATCCGAAGAGTAAAGAACTAATGGCCAACTTTTGAGATTCAGAAGCCGCAAATAGTGTCAATATTATTCCTAAAAAGAGAGCTAATTCAACGAGGATAAGAATCATATCTACTAAGGTCAAAACATGCAATTCATGATGTTGGATTCGATTCTTATGGCTGAGCGTGGCGGTTAAAATGACTGCAGCTACTCCTGTTGAAAGTGCAGAAACCAAAAAGAGTATCGGCAGGAGTAGTGTATCCCACAAAGGACGCATGGCCTCGGCAAGTAAGAATCCTGTATAGGAGGCAACGATTAAAGAAAGTATAGGCATTAATTGGGCCAAGATTCTTTGCCATTTTTCAATTTCAGCTGGCCATTTAATGGGACGATAACGGTCGGGCAGCCACAGATATAAGTTCACAAAACTTAATGCAGCAAACAAGAGGATAGCCCAACTGCCATATGACATCGCAGATCTTACTTGTAACGTTAAAAATAGCCGATAAAAGTTAAAAGGGCTGCCCAAATCCAGTAATAACATCCCTGTCCCGAAGGAAATCGGGAAAGGAGTCACATACGCGCCCCAACGGATGATGCGCCCATACTTTTCTCTATCTTTTAAAAGGGCTAGATTCGATGTCATCATGGACCCTGCGCTTAGTCCCGCTGTAAAGAGGTAGATCACAATCATTAACCCCCAGGGTATTTCTGTTTTCATAGGATCCTCCTTAAGCTTCTTATTTTCCTTCCGGAATTTCCGGAACGGCCACATCAATATAGTAAATATTCGGTCCTGTTCCTAATTCAGTTAACAGTTGTCGAGAAGGATACGTTGCAAGTAATTTGGCAACTACACTTTCAGGATCATTGAGATTTCCTGCTTGTCGAGCCTTTCCGAGACAGGTTTGAACACAAGCAGGTTTCAAGCCCTGTTGCAAACGATGTAAACATAAAGTACATTTGTCAGCCTTCCCTGTCTCCGCATTGATAAAACGCGCCTCATACGGACAAGCCGTCAGGCAATACTTACACCCAATACATTTTTCATGATCCACAATAACAATCCCGTCAGAACGCTTCTGCGAGGCACCTGTCGGACAAACCCTAACACAAGGCGGATTATCACAATGCATACAGTTTCCGGGTTCGAACATTTGCTTCACTTCAGGGAACTGACCCTTAACTCCACTATCTTTCACCCAGTTACGGGTATTCCCAAGGGGTACCTCATTTTCTGCGCGGCACGCAACCATACAAGCATCACAATCGATGCAACGCGATGTAATGATAACAAATCCCATGCGAACTTCCATGTTTTTCCTCCTAAGCTTTGATCACAGTTACGAAAGTCTCGCTTAAGGCCGAACCTCCGGAAATAGGATCCGCTAAAGATTTGTGCAAGGCGGAATCACTTGCTCCTAAACCATAGGCCTTTCGTAAACCTTTACTAACGTGACCGAATCCACTTACCATAAAAACACAGTCTGACCGTATTCCTTCGGTGACATGCGCCTTGATCCGAACTTTGCCGACCTCACTCTCGACGATGACCTCTTCATCTTCGTTCACACCGAGTTTAGCCGCAACCGAGGTATGGAGCCACAGTTTATTTTCAGGGAAAAGCTCCAATAACCAGCTGTTATTCTGGGTAAACATTTGTGAATGTTGAGCAGTCTTCCCGGTCAATAGATAATAATGATCCTCATCAGGCCGAGGAGGGTCGACCCAGTTGGGGACAGCCTTCTTGCCCATTTGTTCCATAATGCTTGATGAAATCTCAATTTTTCCGCTTGTTGTTTGGAAATTAAAGTCTTTGGAATGATCTTTTCGGAAGTTCTGAACTTCATAGTACCCTTTCTCTTTCAGCTCCTCTAAGCTAATCGGGAAAGGCCTAAGTTGTTTTTGAAGTAAATCAGTCTCATCTTTGTAGGGAAGAAAATCTCCTAAACCTAGATGATCAGCCAATTCCTTATAAATCATTAAGCTGCTTTTGGTATCATAAAGCGTATCAATCACCGGTTGACGAAGGAAAATCTTATTACCGATCGGCACCAGTCCATCGTAACGTTCGAGATAGCTCGATTCGGGTAAAATAACATCAGCATAATAAGCCGTGTCATTCGCCTGGATATCCACAACTGCAACAAAATCCAGCTTCATCAGCGCATTAATGGTTTTCTGCCTTTCTGGAATTGACAGAACAGGGTTTTGCCGGGAAATCAACCATCCCTTTGCCTCATAGGGTTTCCCGGCTAAGATATTATCCCGCATCGTCTGAATAACACCATAAGCCATTGGAACCATAGGGTATTGCCATGGCACACCGTCTAACCTCATTCCTTGTGCTGTTGGAAACTGCGGATGCCCCAGTTCTCCAAGTTTAACGGTATTAATCTCCTGATCGGGAATCAGCCCACCGGGTTGCGCCCAATTCCCTACCAACGCATTTAGAACTGCAATGGAACGTTCCGTTTGGAAGGAATTAATAAAATTCGAGCTTCGCCAGTTCGGATGCGCAATGGCCTGCGGCGCAGCCCCCGCAAATTCCCGAGCAATGCGTTCAATGGTTGCTGCCGGAATTTCACATTGTTTCTCTGCCCACTCCGGCGTGTATTTCTCAACTTCTTGAGTAAGGGCTTCAAAACCTTGGGTATATTTTAAAATAAAGGCTTCATTATAGCTCTTTTCCTTAATAATAACGTGGATCATCGCCAGGAAGAATGCTGAATCTGTTCCCGGCCGAATGGGTAACCATTCCGCCTTTGCGGCCGTCTTAGAAAACCTCGGATCTAAAACCACAACCTTGGCTCCGCGCGCAATCAACTCGATCATTTCTTGCGTTTCGTTATTGGAAATTCCTTCAGCCAAGTTACGACCGGTAAAGATCATATATTTACAGTTGCTATAGTCAGTACCAGGTTGGGGGACTCCAAAAGTATAGAGAAAGCCTGTTGTTGTCGCGTTAAAGCATAGGCTTCGCTGCGTACCATAATTCGGAGTCCCATACGCTTTTAAGAGGACCTCAAAGAAGGGCTGTGACAGGTTATCCGTAGAGTTAAAGATCATGGCTTTAGCGCCATATTTCTCCTTAATTTGCTTCATTTGATCCGCAGTATAGCTTAAGGCCTCATCCCAAGACGCCTCGCGCCATAAGCCGCTTCCCCTAGCGCCAGCTCTAATCATGGGAAACTGGATACGATCTGGGCTATACACTGTTTCGATACCTGCATTCCCCCGCGGGCAAAGCTTGCCGAAATTATTCGGGTGAACCGGATTACCTTCGAGCTTTTTTATGACTCCATTCTCTACACGAGCAATAACCCCGCATCGCCAAACACATTGTTCACATATGGTAGGAATGTAAGTTACATTTGACTGCTCCTGCTGAGTAACCGCTAGACCCGAGGCAGGGTTCGTTAAGCCGCCCTTGCCAGCAGCCACTCCCATTGCAAGAGTTGCAATGCTTCCTTTAATAAAACTTCTGCGGTTAAAGAGTTGATCCCAAGTATAGACTTTTGACACTTTCCACCCTCCTTTCATCGGGAAGAAGAAGCTTCTGTATTTGGATGTTCCATTATTTTTGACCCCACATAGAAGACCAGAGTTATTAAGATAAACATTGCCACAAACAGCCAGTGATTGACTTGAAATAAATCTTCTAAGGTCTTAGTTCCAAAGGAACTGATCGTAGATATCTTTAAAAACACGGATTGATAAGTTACTCCAAATAAAACTCCACCCGTTAAGAATCCTAAAACTCCGGGAATTAAATAGTCTAGATTGCCCTGACCACAACCTGTGATCAATGTACCCGGTCAGGTGCCTGCCATGGCCATGCCCACTCCAAAAATAAGACCACCTACTAAATTTCCAGCAACATAGGTTGAAGGAACTTGGTCTAATTGGAGAAAACCCAAATCTTTTAAACCATAAACGCCCACAAGCCCGACACAAATCCCTGTCATCATAAACTTCATGATCGTGTTATCTTTAAACCGAAATTGATTGACAATTTTATCGTAGTGACCCAGGCCTGCCTTCTGAAGGGCAAAGGCAAAGAAAAATCCAATAATGAGTGGAACAATAACGGAATTGATCATTAGTATCTCCTCCCATACAGAATTTTGGTCGTGATAATACCAGATACAAACAACCCAGCAATAAAGATAAGCCCCGCCGGTGAAAGCTGCATTGTTCCAGAAATAGCCAAACCGCTCGTACAACCTCCAGCAATTCCAGCTGCATATTCGATAATGATACCGCCAATAAAAATCATCATCCAGCGTTTAACCTTACTGGGCCCGAACGTTTCAATCCACTGCTTATCCGGCATCATTCTCAGCTTAAAATCCTTTGACCATTTACTCGCCGTAAAAGACCCTAATAGCATCCCTATAAACAAAATCATTTGAAAACTAACAACGGGCGGCATTTGATATTTAAAATACATTGTTTTTGCCCAACCTAAATTCAACGCATTACCAATTATACTATCTAAGCTCTCGATCCCACCGGATGAACCAATTGTTTTATCCGCAACTACGTATGAAAAAATAGCTGTGATCCCGAGAAGGACCCCTGCGGCCCAAGGCGACCAAGTCTTTTTCTCCATCGTTCCATTAAAGGACATGGTCCTTCCCCTCCTTATCGATAGTCGACTCGCTTTGATTCTCTTTACGATTTCTTCGCTCTAATTGCTCGTTTATTTCCATAACTGTTTTTAGATCCGTATGCAGCAGTCGCTTAATTAACTGTTGCCCTTCAACCGGCAAGTCGTGAAGATCAACCCAATCTCCCTTACGTTTGAAATAAGCCCAAGGCCATACACCCTTTTTCCAACGCCAAACAGCCGCAATTAAAACAAGAAGAAGGATAATATTGAAGGCACCCATAGCCCAAGATAACCACGATACCTTATTTCTCCATTTATTGAAGTCAATTACGTCATAATTCGGATTTTCACTTGATGGTATTTGTGTCGCAGCCGCTGAAACAGTCACTGTAGTTGAGGCTTGACCTGTTGGCTCTGTATTTCCTGAAGCTGATCCATTAGATGGGGCCGCTGGGTTGCTGCCGATTGAGGAATCCCCTCCATATTTAGCCACCCTCGCGGCAGTGTCTGAAGGATGGCAAGATGCACAAGTATCTCCTGACATCTCGAGAGGTTTAGCTATAAGTCCTTGATGCGCTTGGGTCTTATCGTTCGTAGTGGCTACCCCCAAATGGCAAGCTTGACAAAAGTCCCCAAAGGCATGTTGAGTATGCCAGTCCCCTTTTTTTGAAACAGAAAGTTCCCCTTTAATTTCATGACATGTTTTACAAGAAGATGTCGAAGCCCCACAAGCAGCCCCCACTTTTTGTGGCTGCCAAACAAGGATAAGGCCCAAAATGAGTAGCAATAGTCCCCAGTTTACAGCTAAGTGGATCCTCCATTTCCCTTTCATATGTCCCCAACTCCTTAACTTATTAACTTTATCTGACGATATAATTTATTATTGAAATAACCACCTCCAATTTTTATCAACGATACACGCAAATTCGAACTGCTAAATAGTAAATGATAAATTTCACTTCTATATGATGTAAATGGCATATGCCCTTATTGCAAGGAGATAATAAACCCTTTATTAGCATATGTCAATAAACTGTTTTTGTTTTTCTTTAAAAAATACGAAATAAAAAAAGACTACTTTAGAGGGTACGTCTTAGGGATTTTTAATCCCGGAAAATACAAATAGTGAAAATGTTTATATCAGTGGTGACAACCTTGATGGTTTAAAGCATCTGCTTAAGTCTTATGCAGGACAGGTTAAGTGTATCTACATCGATATAATCACTACGAAAACGGTACAATTTAATTACCCTATTTTGAAGGCTTCCTAAAGGGGGTTAAGGTTCAAAAAAGGGAGAATAGTTATTGACATATGTCAGAAACGAGGTATACTAAGAATTAAAAATGACATATGTCAATAACTATAAGGGGGTGAATAGCATGCCAAGAAGGGATGGAACCGGCCCGATGGGCGCTGGGTCAATGACTGGAAAAGGTTTAGGGCTTTGCACAGGTGCTAATGCGGTAAAGTATGGAGCTGGTCCCGGAATGGGATTGGGATTAGGTTTTGCAATTAATCAGACTTCCTCAAAAACACAAAAAGAACTGCTCCACGAACAGAAAACCATGCTGCAAGATCGACTCGAAGTCATTGATAAGCAATTAGAGAACTTATAATGGGCATCAGGGATAACCGGAGGACGCTCTGGTTATCCCTGATTAGAAGTGAGGTGATAAGATTATGCCAAGACCGATGAAGTGGAGAAAAATCTGCTGCTTACCTGAGAGCAATAAATTTGGGCCTCTTGATTCACCTTCAGATTCAGAAAACTTTGTACATATGACAGTGGACGAGTATGAAACCATACGGCTTATCGATTTAGAGGGTTTTACACAAGAAGAGTGTGCCAACCAGATGAATGTCGCTCGTACCACCGTTCAAGGCATTTATATCGAGGCTAGAAAAAAGCTGGCTGAATCATTAGTAAATGGAAAGGTGCTATTTATTGAGGGTGGTGAATACCGACTTTGTGAAGGATTAGGGAATGGTTGCGGCCGTGGCTGTCATAAGCATAGGCGTGGTCGATGCTTTACCGATAATGAGGATCGAAGTGACTGATTATATATTCTGAAAAATCAATTGAACATTTTATGTGTCCTTAAAATGCTTGTAGTCTGCCAGATGCCGAAGGCAGCTTTGGTAACCCCTCATGCGGGGGTTATTTGACCATTTATTTTTTAAACAAAAACAGAACGGAGGATTCTTATGAAAATAGCAATTCCAGTAGATGAGAAAACCTTGGAGTCGAACGTATGTGCATCCTTTGGACGTACTCCCTATTTTCTTATTTACGATGCAGAAACTAAGGAAAGTGTATTTATCGATAACAACGCGGCAGCAAGCACAGGTGGTGCCGGGATTAAAGCTGCACAAACGATAGTAGATAACAAGGCAAATGTTTTGCTCACTCCCCGATGCGGAGAAAATGCTGCCGACGTACTCAAATCTGCTGATATTAAAATATTTAAAACGGCGCCCGCCTCGGCAAAGGATAATATTGATGATTTCATTGATGGGAAACTTTCTTTGCTGGATGAAATTCATGCCGGATTTCATGGGCACGGAGGCAATTAATATGAGAATAGCTGTGCTAAGCGGCAAGGGCGGCACAGGAAAAACACTGGTATCGGTGAACTTAGCTGCGATAGCGAAAGCATCGACATATATAGACTGTGATGTAGAAGAACCAAATGGACATCTGCTTTTTAAACCTGAAGGAATTCAGGAGGAAGAAATACCAGTGAAGATCCCAAAGGTGAATCATGAACTATGCAATGGATGCCGAAAATGCATTGATTTTTGTAAATTCAACGCCCTTGCCTATATCAAAAATAAACTGATTGTCTTTGATGAAGTCTGCCATTCCTGCGGCGGCTGCATCATGCTTTGCCCTGAAAAGGCACTAATAGAGAAGGAGAAGATTATTGGCAAAGTTCAAAAAGGAACTTCAAACGCGGTAACGATATACACAGGAATATTAAACACCGGTGAAGCTTCGGGTATTCCTATTATAAAAAGGTTACTTGCCGAGGAAAATCCGGAAGCAAATAAACAGACTTTTATTGACTGTCCTCCCGGAAGCGCCTGTATTGTAATGGAAAGTATCAAAGATGCGGATTACTGTATATTAGTAGCAGAGCCTACATTGTTTGGTGTGCATAACCTCAATATGGTATACAAACTGGTCAAGTTGTTTAATAAGCCATTTGGGGTGGTTCTTAACAAATGTTTGGAAGAAGAAAACCCGGCAGAGAAGTTCTGTTTAGAAAAAAATATTAAGATTTTAGACCGAATTCCATTTGACACTAACCTTGGAACATTGAATTCAAATGCAAAGATTGCCGTTAGAAAAAATAAAAAGTATCGGGATATGTTTTCTTCTCTGCTGAAAACAGTGACAAAGGAGGTGCAGCATGAAACAATTACTAATCCTTAGCGGTAAAGGCGGCACCGGAAAGACCACAATAGCGAGCGCATTTATAAAACTCTCTGACGCCAAGGCATATGCGGATTGTGATGTAGATGCGCCTAACCTGCACCTTATAACCGGGTGGAATTCTGAACCAAAAAAAACAGACTATTATGGGTTGCCAAAAGCGGAGATAAATACAGAACTGTGCATCGAATGCGATCAGTGCAAACAAAACTGCCGATTTGATGCTATTTCAATAGATAAAAAATATAAAGTAGACCCTTTTGCATGTGAAGGCTGCGGCGTTTGTGAGTATGTTTGCCCTGTGGGAGCGATAACTTTGATACCGGCAGTGGTCGGAGAATTGATGCTGTATGCTGATGAGGAAAAAGTATTTTCAACAGCACAACTTAAAACGGGCAGTGGTACTTCTGGAATGCTTGTTACTGAGGTAAAAAAACAGATGAAGTCGGCAGCAGTTGATGTTGAACAGGCCATTATAGATGGCTCTCCCGGGATAGGATGCCCTGTTATTGCATCACTCAGCGGTGTGGATATGGTTTTGATCGTTGCTGAACCTTCCCTTTCAGGTATCAGCGATATGGAGCGAATCATAAAAACGGCGGCGAAATTCGGAACTAAGACAGTAGTATGCATAAACAAATATGACACCAACATTGAAAACACAGAAAAGATTGAAGAGTTTTGTAAAAAACAAGGACTGCCCTTTATCGGGAGGATACCGTTTGACTTGGGCGCAGTGAAAGCTATTAATAATGGTCAAACCATTGTAGACATAGACTGCACATCTGGAATGGCGGTTAAAAAGGTCTACTACAAGACAATGAATTTACTTTTTGAAAAAGGTGGTGGCTAAAAGTCATGCTTATTAAAACTTTAGTGGAAAATACATCTATTTCGGAAGACTATAGTAGCGAGCATGGCCTTAGCCTGTATATAGAAACAAAGAAACACAAAATATTATTTGATGTGGGCGCAAGCGGTTTGTTTATACTTGAACATTTTCATATGCTTAAAGGACGAATGCCCAACTATATGATTGGCGGATTTCATCTTTCCAGCCGCTCTGGCGGAAATGAGGACTTTGATACGATAGATAGAATTGGTAAACACCTAATAGGTACAAAAGCAAAGTATTATACCTGCCATTGTACAGGCATGGGGGCCTATGTGTAAGGCTGAAATCTGCTATGGGTGATGGCATTGATTATCTGTCGGCAGGCAGTGAAATAACAATTTAAAATAAAGGAGTTAAGATTATGAGCGAGAATTGCAATCAAAGCTACAGCAGTTGTTCGGAGGACTGTGCTGAGAGAAAGGAACAGAGAAACGATTTCTCCGAGAAACCACATGAAATGAGCAGCATCAAAAAAGTCATTGGTGTTGTCAGCGGTAAGGGAGGCGTTGGTAAGTCGCTGGTAACCTCCATGCTTGCAGTGACCATGAATAGAATGGGCTTTCATACCGCTATTCTGGATGCGGACGTTACCGGACCTTCTATCCCTAAAGCATTTGGTGTCAAGGAAAAAGCCACCGGCAATGAATTCGGCCTATTCCCTGTTAAAACCAAGACCGGTATTGATATTATGTCTGTTAATTTACTTTTAGAAAATGATACGGATCCGGTTGTCTGGAGAGGGCCGATCATTGCCGGTACAGTTAAGCAGTTTTGGACTGATGTTATCTGGAGCGATGTAGATTTTATGTTCATCGATATGCCACCGGGCACCGGTGATGTCCCCCTTACGGTATTTCAATCTATTGCTGTTGATGGGATTCTTGTTGTGACATCACCACAAGAACTGGTATCAATGATCGTTTTAAAAGCAGTCAAGATGGCCGAAATGATGAATATCCCAATCGTTGGTCTGGTAGAAAACATGTCTTATTTTAAATGCCCTGATAATGATAAAGATTATCAGATATTTGGTGATAGTCACATTGAGGAAATCGCTAATAAGCATAATCTAAGCGTACTTGCAAAATTACCAATTGACCCGAAAATTTCAGTTGCATGTGACAAGGGTATGATAGAGCGTTTCGATGGCAATTGGCTTGATCCGGTTGCAAAAATATTAGAAAAAATGGAGGAAAAATAAAATGATGAAAATTGCTGTAGCAAGCGAAAATGGAATGGTGACTGAGCACTTTGGACATTGCGAAGGATTTATGATTTTTGATGCCGAAAATAATCAAATCATCAAAAGTGAAACCATTGCTAACCCCGGACATAGACCCGGATTTTTGCCTAACTTCTTGAATGATATGGGCGTTAATGTAATTATCTCGGGCGGTATGGGCGGCGGAGCTATCGACATCTTTAATGATAAGAACATCGAGGTTATTGTTGGAGCAAGAGGTAATGCCAAATCAGCGGCAGAAGCGTACCTGCAAGGCTCTCTAAAATCTACTGGTTCCGTTTGCCATGAACATCAGCATCATGATGAATGTGGCGAATAAGATGCTTCCTTGTCGTGCAATTTCGATACATGCATAGTTTTTAGAATCCTATAATTCCTAAATAAATAGCTCCTCACCACTGATTCCTAAAAAACGTGATGAGGAGTTTTCATCTTAGCTTCTTATGCCTGTATCTCCGTGCCGTCCTTAAAGGTGAACCTTGTATCGTCTTTATCATAAACAGTAGCGTAGTCCACAAGGCTGCAAGCACAGCTTTTCATCAAATTCGGTAAGTAGGGTATCTTGCCTGCGGAGTGTGTCGAAGAAAGCATTCATCGTCCTAAGTCTTGTATGCTTGTCGGTGATTTCTTCGGTAACCTCAGTATGGCGAGCCTTGGCAAGGTCAAAGCGGTCAACCAGTCCGTGTATTTGTATCGTGCTTGGTATAATTGAGTCTCAGCCTAAGTATAAAAGAAAGACTGCACTAAAGGTATAATCCTTCGGTACAGTCTATAACTATTAATGGCATATGCTATATATAATTATAGGTTAATTCTGGAGATTGTCAATTGATTAATCTATTTATCTCTGTGCATATATTTTTGGCATTTTGTACAGTGCTTATAACAAATCAATTTATCAGAACCACAATGAGAACACCGCGTTACGTTTTCCTCAAAGGGAACTTCCGTTTCTTTACCACACTCAAGGCATTCAAACTTGCACGGATTCCTTGTATAATATCCTCCTCCTATATATATCGGCCGATCTTCAATGAGAGCCGTTACCATTTTCTTTCTTGCCTCATCAATAATATTTTGAAAGGTTTGACGAGACACTTGCATTTTCTCAGCACATTCCTCCTGATTCAGTCCTTCAATATCTTTAAGTCTCATAGCCTCTAATTCTTCTACTTTAATCTGAATTTCCTCCGCCTCACTGCGCGACGTGCACACTCCTTTGGGACAAGGGGCAAAGTACTTATTCTCATGAACAAATTCTACTGTTCTCCACTTAATGGGCCTAGGCATATCGATCATCCCTCACTACTAATTCGATCTACAAATAATATCAATATATTTTCTTTTAAGATTAACACTCGAAAAATATTTGTCAATTAAAAATATTATTTATTAACTTACTTTTTCGTTATTTAGCTATTAATTTAGTGCTCCACGTTTTCTTTTCTCCCGTTTGCTTCGTATAGTTTAATTCAATTTGATATTTTTCTCCGGACTCAAAAGAAAAAGTGTCCTTACCCTTCGCATTATTCAGTCCGGCTGCAAAGAGATCAAGGTCAACTTGTCCAGATCTTTTGACTCCTGTATCTGGCCCAAGGGGTAACAAACTTCCCTTTTCGTAAATGGACAGATTATACCCGGCTGGTGTCAAATGATTATTAAAGATCCAATCCCATCGCAGTTCTTTACCAAACTCCGAATAT
The DNA here is from genome assembly GCF_034927245.1 of Desulfitobacterium sp. Lineage (GTDB taxonomy): Bacteria > Bacillota > Desulfitobacteriia > Desulfitobacteriales > Desulfitobacteriaceae > Desulfitobacterium_A. Next base: position 494 of record NZ_JAYFQK010000016.1, on the reverse strand, counting down.
CGAATAAAAATAGATTCTAGCATGACCGGTTGAGGTAATTGCATTGTCAGGTGAAAATGGCCATCCATAATTCCATCAGGAGTGGTATCACTCGGGCTCATCACATCGGATTGGGCATCAACCCAAGATGCACTTATATTCTCAGAAGTCAAGAAGGGGTCTTTCTGTCCTTGCGTTGAAGAATCGGGCGACATGGTTGTTTTTTCAGTTGTCATTTGCTCTTGGTTTGGCTGTTCAGTACTTGTTTTACTAGTTGCTTTACTCGTTGTCTTACTCGATCCGCATCCACTCAAAAAGACCATTGTTGCCAAAATCGTAATTAAAAGTAGATTTAAAAATCGATGTTTCATTTATAACTCCTTTTTCAATCCTATACACGTTTATATTACACCACTAAAGTGTATTTTTCACGCTCAAACTAATCCTGCCCTCCGGCAAATACTCCGGAAAAATATCATAGGGGGTCTCTTCCCCATAATGGACGTAACTTAAAG
>NZ_JAYFQK010000083.1:0-2012 GCF_034927245.1 Desulfitobacterium sp. | reverse complement strand
CCACTGGACACTTTCGTCATGTTCCCGCCCCGCTGATGCAAGAGCAGTTTTCGCCGAGTTTGCTGACTGCTCGCTTAAAGCCTCCGCATCTGTACCCGCAACTCACCAGGCTGCTTCACGGGTCCCTTGCATGATATTCTTTCACGACCCGAGGGACAGCGTGGTACATTTTGTACCACTAGCTGCTATGCATGCAAAAGGGAGGTAGGGACTAAAGCGAGCAGCTAGCGGAGCATGGGCGGCGACTGCCCCTAGGCAGGGGGTTGAGTGAAGGCTTTAGATCATTTATTCCGTAGAGCTTCTCGATCTGGGAATGACGGTCTAAGACAGTGATCATGGTCACCTATGTTTCTTAATAAGCAGACTTTCACGTCTTTCTCATCGGTAACCCATGCGAAGGTGAATCGGATGGACATGTTAAGACTTGCTTCCTATATATTATCTGTACCCTGAATTCGTTTAGCCCTTAACGATGGATGCTGCCAATCAACTTCAAATTGAATGATTTTATCACTAAAAAGCAGTTTGATTTCTCTTGGTAATTTTTTAAAAGTCCGTTCAAAACGAGGAGACCATTCAAAAACGAACGAATCTTCATTCCCCATCTTTCATGAGCTCCTCCATGAGTTCTTTGGCTAAGTTTGCGCGTCTAGTTAGCCCCGCATCAATCTCATCTTGAGCTTCTCGTTCCCCAGCTTGCCTTTGTTAGGTTTTGTTTATTTTCAGTTTTTACGACGATGAAATTATGCCACAGATCAAACAGAAGCAATTGAAATGCTTCCAAAGAATTTAAACCCCCCTGCAAAATTTGCACCCGACAAAAGAAACTATAACAAAAGACAAGTTTCAAAAATTATTATTGTTACGCTTCACTTAAAATAAAAACAGAAAGAAAGCCTTATAAGTTTTCTTGCTTGATCCTAAAAAGAAATGTATAATTGTTATAACATTAGAACATATTATGAAAGGGGATGCATAGAAATGAGTGTGGTGATAAAGGGAATGGAAAGAAAGGTAACTAAAATCGGAAATAGTCTAGGGGTTACTATGACGGAAGCTTTAAAACAGCTTGGTATTAATAACGGGGATACAGTCAAAATCGATGTTCGTGATGATGAAATTGTTATTAAGAAAAGTCAGTATGTGGCGTTACCGGAAGGCATCAGCTCAGACTTTCTAAATACCCTTAATGAAGTAATTCATGAGTATGATGAAACATTGAAAGGACTTAAGGATCGCTGATGGATATTCACTATCTGACTGTACAGGAAATTATTGCGATTAATATTGCAATGATTCAAAAATATAGCCCAAGTGAGCAAATTGGTGTTCTAAATCAGTCACTTTTAGAGTCTGCGGTATATAGGCCCCAACAATCTACTTTTGGCGAGGATGCCTATCCTACAATTATAGAAAAAGCAGCCGCTTTGTTTGAATCGCTTGGCCAAAATCATCCATTCCAAAATGCCAATAAACGAACAGCGTTTACTGCAATGGTAGTGTTCTTGAGATATAATGGGTATTTATTTAAAATGGACACTAAAAAAGCCGGAGATTTTACAGTTGCTATGGTTGAGCATGAGTACAGTTTTGAAAAACTAGCAGTTATTATTAAAGAGCATACAATAAAACCGGTTCCTATTTCTAAAGAATAATAGAACCGGTTTAAATTTTAACCTTGTCCGGAAAGAAGTCTCCTACCTCTTTCGGTGCAGTAAGCATATTAGCAGACAAAAATGGGTTGTGTCAGCCCTCTTCCGTGAGGAAAATCTACGAAAGATTTGATAGCCTTTGGGCTGTATGAATGAGGGTTTTGCATGAATGGGTCTGGGGCGAGTTGCGAGTACAGCTGCTCCGGTCACGGCGCCCGCAGAGCAAACTAACGGCTCAAACTGCCGGATGAAAGTAGGCGGGGTTCGGCGCCGGAATCGGCTCGCAGAGTGCTACGCCGTCCATGGCGCACTCTGCACTAGGCACGTCCTGTGCCGTCGCTGCCTCTGTCGGCGCCCGGG
>NZ_JAYFQK010000004.1:0-5749 GCF_034927245.1 Desulfitobacterium sp. | reverse complement strand
GGAGCAGCCCACTCACCTCCTCGTGATTTGTAGTTAACTGTTATCCCTATGGCTGTAGAATAGTAAGAAATTAGCTCGAAGGCAACATATTTCATGCTGTTTTGTGCCTTGAGCGAAGCGAAAGGAATGGCTATATAAATGTAAATATGTTTTTTTTCACAAGCGATCGGGAAATAAAAGAAGTGGTAAAAATGAGTATACCCACCATAGATATGACTAATTCCATAGTGATGTGATAAATGAGATAGTTATATTTGGACAAACCGTAAGTAGCGAGACCCAGGATGATTACGAATAATGTCGGAATAGTCCATTTCTTCATATTAACACATCCAATCCAATCAAATGGACACTTCACTTGAACAAAGAACAATTTAGAAATATATCCATTTCCTGTTGGTAGCTTCATCTTAACACACTTTATTCGTATTATACAGAATTTTGAAGAAAGTTTTATCGTTTTAGCAAGATATAGCTGTCGAAATAAATTGAAGTTTTAGGTATGAGACTCCGAAAATATCGAATACTAAAAAGAAAAATATCCTGATATTCGAAGGGGGTACTCTTTAGTGGCAAAAAAAATGAAAACGATGGATGGCAATCAGGCTGCAGCCGAGGCATCCTATGCCTTGACAGAGGTTGCCGCTATCTTTCCCATTACACCCTCATCACCGATGGCAGAGGGTGTGGATGAATGGGCCGCTCACGGTAAGAAAAACCTGTTTGACCAACCGGTAAGAGTTGTCGAAATGCAATCCGAAGGGGGCGCTGCAGGAGCAGTTCATGGTTCACTGCAAGCCGGGGCGCTTACAACGACTTATACGGCTTCACAAGGCTTGCTCTTAATGATTCCGGAAATGTATAAAATGGCGGGAAGTTTGGTTCCTGCTGTATTCCATGTGAGTGCACGCGCTCTGGCCACCCATGCCCTATCCATTTTTGGAGATCATCAAGATATCAATGCCTGCCGCCAGACCGGCTTTGCGATGCTTTGTTCAAATGATGTCCAAGAAGCAATGGACCTTGCTTTTATTGCCCATCTCTCGGCGATTAAAGGCCGAGTCCCTTTTATGCATTTTTTTGACGGCTTTAGAACCTCCCATGAAATCCAGAAAATCGAAGTAACACCCTATGAAGAGGTTGCCAAGCTTGTTGATTATAAGGCGATCCAAGCCTTTCGGGACCGCGCGCTTAACCCCGAACATCCGGTTTTAAGGGGAAGTGCGGAAAATCCCGATATTTATTTTCAAGGCCGCGAGGTTTCGAATCCGTTTGTCGATGCTGTTCCTGATATCGTTGAAAATTATTTTAAAGAATTTAAGAAAATTAGCGGTCGTGAATATCATCCCTTCCAATATTATGGAGATCCGGAAGCGGAAAACATCATCATTGCTATGGGTTCGGTCTGCAACACGACAGAAGAGGTCATTGACTATCTCCGAACCAAAGGGGAAAAAGTGGGGCTTCTGAAAGTCCATCTCTATCGTCCATTCTCGAAAAAATATTTTCTTGATGCTTTGCCCAAATCCGTAAAGAAAATTGCCGTGCTTGATCGAACGAAGGAACCGGGTTCAACAGGTGAACCGCTTTATCTTGATATCGTCCAAATGTTTAATAACGAAGGTCAAAAACCGGTGATTGTCGGAGGACGCTATGGACTTGGATCAAAAGACACGACTCCTTCCCAAATTCTTGCCGTGTATGAAAATCTAAAACAAGGCCAGCCCAAAGATCGATTCACGATCGGCATTATTGACGATGTCGGCCATACCTCTTTACCGACCCCTCAAATTATTGATACGATGCCAGAAGGAACCATCAGCTGCAAGTTTTGGGGACTGGGCTCAGATGGAACTGTGGGCGCCAATAAGAGTGCGATTAAGATTATCGGGGATAACACAGATCTTTATGTTCAAGGATATTTCGAATATGACAGCAAGAAGTCCGGCGGAACGACAATTTCCCACCTGCGCTTTGGCAAGACTCCGATCAAATCTTCATACTTTGTATTCGATGCGGACTATATTGCTTGCCATAACCGGTCATTCCTCTATAATTACGATCTTTTAAAGGGCTTAAAAAAGAATGGAACATTTGTCCTGAACTGTCCTTGGAAGCCTGAAGAAGTGGAAGATCATCTGCCTGCGCTACTTAAACGCTATATCGCTAAAAATAATATCAATTTCTACATTATTGATGCTATCTCCATTGCCGGCGAAATCGGCTTGGGCGGTCGGATTAACATGGTTATGCAAGCCGCTTTCTTTAAGCTGGCAAACGTTATTCCGGTTGATGATGCCATTCGCTATCTTAAGGATTCGATTCAAAAGGTCTACGGCAAAAAGGGTTCCAATATAGTCGAGATGAATCAAAAAGCGGTGGATCGCGGCATTGAGGCGTTGCATAAAGTCGAAGTTCCGGCAGCCTGGGCTGCGCTTGAAGATGAGGCTATGCCAATTAAGAATGAACCCGATTTTGTGAAAGATATTCAACGTCCGATGGCAGCACATGAGGGGGATAATCTACCCACCAGTGCCTTTGTAGGGATGGAGGATGGAACCCATCCGCTCGGTACAACCGCTTACGAAAAGCGTGGGACTGCCGTTTATCTTCCCGAGTGGCAAATTGATAAATGCATCCAGTGCAACCAATGCTCTTATGTCTGTCCGCATGCTACGATTCGTCCCTTCTTGCTCGATGAAAATGAATATGCGAAAGCTCCGGATACCTTCAAGACGAAGAAGCCGGTCAATAAAAAGCTGGAAGGATATCATTACCGAATCCAGGTCGCCCCTCTGGATTGTACGGGGTGCGGTAACTGTGCGGATATCTGTCCGGCACCCGGTAAAGCGCTTGTTATGAAGCCGGCCGATCATGAAATTGAGATGGAATCGGAAAACTGGGAATTTGCGATGACCGTTAAAGAAAAACGCGATTTAGCGGATGTTAAAACGCTCTTCGGAAGCCAGCTTGCCCGTCCGCTCTTAGAATTCAACGGTGCTTGCCCCGGCTGCGGTGAAACACCTTATGCCCGGCTGATTACCCAATTGTTTGGCGACCGGATGATTATTGCCAACGCGACAGGCTGCTCTTCCATTTGGGGAGGGAGTTCTCCCTCGATACCTTATACCACAAATGCCGATGGCAAAGGACCGGCTTGGATGAATCCCCTCTTTGAGGATAATGCCGAGTTTGGTTATGGTATACATGTGGGTTCAAAACAAATCCGGGCCAAAATTGCCGATTTGATGATTCACGCTTTAGAGACTTCAATATCCGACAATTTGAAACAAGCCTTCCGGGATTGGCTTGAAAATATGGAGGAGGGTGAAGGATCGAAAAAGGCCTCCGCTCGGGTTCTTGCGGCAATCCAAAACGAAGGTTCCGCGAATGAGCCTCTGCTTGGTGAGATTATGGCGCGCAAGGATTATCTCATAAAACCTTCCGTCTGGATTTTTGGCGGCGATGGTTTTGCCTATGATATTGGCTATAATGGACTGGATCATGTGATTGCCAGCGGCGACGATGTCAATATCTTTATTGTCGATACGGAAGTCTATTCCAATACAGGCGGACAATCTTCCAAAGCGACCCAAACCGCAGCCATCGCCAAATTTGCGGCCGGAGGAAAACGGATTCGCAAAAAAGATCTCGGGCTCATGGCGACTACTTACGGCTATGTCTATGTGGCTCAAATTGCCATGGGGGCTAATATGGGTCAAACGCTGAAGGCGATTGCCGAAGCCGAAAGTTATAAAGGACCTTCCTTAATCATTGCTTACGCATCCTGTATTAACCACGGGATCAAGTCGGGCATGGGAACCAGTATGATGGAAATGAAGAAAGCGGTCGAGGCGGGGTACTGGCATCTGTGGCGTCATGATCCCCGTTTGAAAGAGCAAGGTAAGAATCCCTTTATCCTTGACTCTAAGGAACCGACAGCCTCTTTCCAAGACTTCCTAAAGGGCGAAATCAGATACTCTTCTCTCAAAACGGTATTCCCGGAGCTGGCGGAGAAGATGTTTGCTGTGGCAGAGGATCATGCCCGGGAAAAATATCAAACACTAAAACGTATTGCATCGATGCAGTATTGATAGGAGGAATCAACGATGGCTGGAGCAGAAGAAAATAAATCAAAAGAAAAGTTCATGGCAAATCCGATTGAACGGCATGATACGGCGGCTTGGCGGGGACATATCGAAAGCGTGAAACCTGAATCCAATGTTGCCATTCCGAGTGAAGAAGCTGTTATCGAAGCCAAGGAATGGGTGGATACCAACTCGTTATCCTAATCCGTACCGAAAGTATAAAGGAAACGAGGGGCTTATGTCCCTCGTTTCTATTTGCTATTTTCAAATTTAAGGTTAAAATGTATAGGAGGTATTTTTGCTTCTTTATAGGGAATCAAAGGAGGATTTCTAAGTGGGCGATTTACGCATTATTGTCTTTTCGGCATCTTACGGAGCAGGTCATGTGCGCGCTGCCGAGGCACTCATTGATGCAATACATTCGAAAGCTCCTTCCGCTGAAATTACCCACGTTGATTCGATGGCTTTTTTAAGCAGGCCATTAAATAAAGTTATTAAGAATACATATATCGAACTCATTAAGCACACTCCCCGTTTATGGGGAAAGTTCTATTACGGAACCTCGAAACTTCTGCCTCATACTACGCTGCAGAAGCTATTGGATAACGTAGGGAGAGGCGAATTTTTAAGATATATCAATAAGCTTCACCCGGATGTGATTATTTGTACCTATTTTGTGATTGCCGGTGTGCTGGCGAAACTTCGCTTACGCGGTGTATTACAGGTTCCCGTTGTTACTGTGGTAACGGATTACGGTGTACATAGTCAATGGGTTCATCCGGGCATAGATCTCTATATTGTAGGGAATCAAGATGTCTATAAAGACCTTGTGGCTAGGGGAATCGACCCTCGGATCATTCGGATTACGGGTATTCCCGTTAATCCCCGCTTTGAACAGCGAATTGATCGTCAAAAAGAGAGTGAAAAGCTTCAAATTTATCCGGGTCGCCCTGTGTTTTTGATTATGGGCGGGGCCTATGGCGTTTTGGGCGGAATTAAAAAAATGTGCCAGCTTTTAGCCGATTCGGATATGCCTGTTCAATCCTTGATTGTCTGCGGGCGGGATGAAAAACTCTATAAGTCTATGGATGGCATTGTGGCTGAGGCCAAAAATCCGATGCGCCGTTTTGGATATGTTCATAATGTTGAGGAACTGATGGCCGTATCGGATATTATTGTCACTAAAGCCGGAGGATTGACCGTGTCGGAAGCGTTGACCCGGCATCTTCCTATGTTAATCTATAAGCCGATTCCGGGGCAGGAAGAAGAAAATGCCCGTTTTGTTCAGCGGATTGGGGCCGGACTGGTTGTCGAAACAGAGGAAGAGCTGGAAGAAACCGTACATCGCTTGCTGAACAATCCCCAAGAGATTGAACAAATGCGCCAAGCGGCAGCGAAAGCCTTACCCGGAAAAGCTGCCGAACAAGCTGTAAAATACATCTTTGAACTCATTAACGAATGTCCTCAATCGATAAGCGGAGCAAAATAATCGAAATAACGTATAAGGCCGATCTATCGAGGAGGTAATTGCGATGTTCTAGAAGTCAAGTGGGACAAGAGCTGAGGAGAACGCAAAAATATATTTTCCCCCAAGAAACATGCCATGAAAGGTTATGTTGCCCCACGCTCCAACACTTAATTCCGTAAAAAATAAGCAGGTA
>NZ_JAYFQK010000042.1:0-41042 GCF_034927245.1 Desulfitobacterium sp. | reverse complement strand
ATTGGTTAGAATTAAGATTGCCGCCATCGGCAAAGATTTGCGAGAAAAAGAATAACCGCTGAAGGCGGTGAATCTAAAGTTAATAATTAAATGAAATTGGCAATGGGCACATTACCGCCAAAGAACTCAGTTCGCTACACTCAAGAGTTACATAACAAATTGTGCATAAATTTCTTACGTTACATTTCTCACAACGATTTTCAAATTTTGACAATGCCATATTTAGATATTTTATTTGCTTCTTTACGTCAAAACCTTGTTCTACGTTACCAATTGGATATTGTAAACTAATTTTTTCACACATATGAAAGTTTCCATTTACATCTACAGCGAGTTTACTAATCCCAGGAAAACATAGCCCGCGAGACCGGTCATAGTTATAATTGATATTCGTAGATGGTTCAAAAATAATTCCTTGTACATATTTGCGAATAAAATTAGTAATAGGCTGGTCAAATTTTATCATATATAAAAATGAATCTATTGCGTCTTTTTGCTTTTGGATTGTTCCATTATCGGATTGTTTACTATTTAAATAATAATTAGAATTCAAATCTTTTACTTTAGAAATACGAGAAATTCTCTTATCTAAATCAGGATGGTTTTTAAAAAAACCATATACTTCTTGCAAATCCGTAAAATTGTCATAAGTAACTAATATCACGTATGGATAAATATCGTTTTTAAAACTAAAACTAAAACGTTCGTTAAATTTTTTATCTAATATTAATAAATTTTGATAAACTATATCAAAAGTGGGTCTATTATTGATAGTTACTCTATTCCTGTTATGCTCTTGCTCACCACCGTCTAAACTTATAGAAATTGCAAAATTGTGATCTAACATAAATTGTATTTTTTCTTCATCTAGTAAATACCCATTAGTGGTAATTGCAAATATCGTTCTGAAAAAATAACTTTTGTATTTGTCTTCTACATAATGTACTACTCTAGTTATAGTTTTAAAATTTAAAAGTGGCTCTCCACCGTAAAATCCTATACTTATACTCAGGTTCGGGTTATACTTCAAACTTTTTATATTATTATCCATATATTTGTCAATAGCGGATTTTGCGGTATCAAAGCTCATTTCTTTATCTGAATAACCATTACTAAGTGTATAGTGGTCAGAATATATACAATATTTACATCGAAAATTACATGATTCGGTTAAGATCAAACATAGGTGTCCAATACCCTCTTTTTTGAGCTTATTCCTTACGTCTTCCTCTTTAAACGTTGTAAGTAAATACGTATTCTTAAATAAACCATATCTCTCTGCTTTTTCCGTTAAACTATGTAGTCGTGTATCCTGCTTCATTTTAATAATATCTGGTTGCTCATCTATATTTTCCAGGTGCTCTAAATAATCTTTTTCATATCCTTCAGTAGGAAACGTCATCCTAGTAGCATCATCATAAAAATACCAGTTATTATTTTCTGTTTTGAATAGAAGGGGCATTCATTTTTCCTCCTTGAGACTCTTTTCCCATATTGTATAAGGCACGATATTTTATATCGTGCCTTATACAATATGGGTGTGTTAGTAATTAAGCTGATTTACTTAGATTAAATCCGGTACCTGCACCGATTACATCTGCGACTGGTGATATTGTGTCAGCTGCACAAGCAATTCCACACTCTGTTACACACCAAACATCGCATACTAAACCCATTGGTTGCATCATACATCCTCCTTCCCTAATTTTACATAACCAACTTTGAAGTCCGTTCCACTTTATTGAGCGTCCCCCTCTTTTGGATATGTTCTACATCTGAAAAATAGTGCGACATTCACTATTCGGTTATGATTTGACTGAGGAGAAGATACACTACAAATCACGGTAGGAAGAGTCATAGACTGCTCTTCTCAGCTCAAATCAGTATTAAACAGTATGTAGTTCCCAAGGTATCTCAAGTTATTCGATTCGGTAAACTTTATTTAAATTATATCCTAGAGTAAAAACTCTAGTCACGTACCAAGGTACAGTTATTAAAAAATAAATACTGTACTAAAAGACAGGTATTATATCCTGAGTTCCCGGATTGTGTAACGAGTAACCTCGAAAACCTGCATAGATACTGGAAAAATACTGGAAAGTTCCATTGCTATAAATGTTTTAGTATAACGATGGATTGATGAACGAATTTACGGTGAGACCTTGATATTACAGCATTCCGAGAACTTAGGTTATTTATCACAATATGATTTAATTTACTTTCGATTTTCCCAACTCTAATATCTTTGTACTCTTTCATCCTGATTCTTAGACATTGTGTTCCAAACTGAAACCGCTTTTAAGCGAGATTTAACACCGAGTTTAAACAAAATATTGCTAACATGAAATTTAACAGTTCTAATTTCGATATATAAAGTTGATGCAATTTCTTGATTGCTTAAACCTCTTGCAATAAGGTTCATTATTTCTTCTTCCCTTATAGTTAATCGGTCTCTACTATCTTTAGATTGTAACGTTAAACAACTTTTGTCTTCATCATTTCCTACAATTGCCGTCTTCAGATAAGGCCCCAAACACCTAGAAAAATATTCTTGTCCTTGTGCTACACAAAAAATAGCTTCAATCATTTCTCTCTTGTTACATTCTTTTAATAGAAATCCATGAACATCCTTACTGAGTGATTTTGTAAGATATCCTTTTGGGTTAAGCCCAGTAAGCATAATAATCTTTACTTCCTGATGTATTAATCTGATTTCATCAATTAAATTAATTCCCGAGCAATCCGGTAGACTGATATCAAGCAGGATAATATCCGGCTTTTTTAATTTTACAAGGCTTAAGCATTGCTCCCCATCGTTAGCGATTCCCACTATCTCAAGATTTGGTTCCAACGACAGCAAGACAGTAGTTCCTTCCGCAAAAAGCGTATGGTCATCAACTAATAATATTTTAATCTTCTCTAATTTTCCGTTATCAGATGTCATTTTTCATCTCTCCCTTTAACCGGAATAGAGGCTTTTAGATGTGTGCCTTGGGACATTGCGGAATTAATTTGCAACTCACCGCCTATACTTTGGAGCCTTTCTTTCATGCCAATTAAACCAAGATGATCATTTGTTAGTGGCAGGTCATCTATTTTACCAATATCAAACCCCTTGCCATAATCTCTGATGCTTAACTCCAGTTTAGAATCATCCAACTCGATTTTTATCAGAATCTCGCTGGAACTCGAGTGTTTCACGGCATTTGATATTCCTTCCTGCAGAAAACGGTAAGCCGCTAATTCTATTTCTTCCTTCAAGGATACTCCCTCGTTAAACCCTGTCGTTTCTAAAGAAATGATGATTGACTCATTCTGCATTGTTTCTTCACACAATGATTCAACGGCAGAATACAATCCTAAATCATTTAAAGATGGCGGGCGCAAATCACTACAGATTGAACGCAATTCAAAATTTAAGTTTCTAATGACCTCCCGTTGACGAGAAATTGCTTTGGAAATTCTTCCATCCCCGGTACTTGGACATTCTTCGGCAACTTCTTCCAGCCACCGGTTCAAGTCAAGGGCCAACTGCAACGGTCCATCGTGAATATCACGAGCAATTGATTTCCTCTCTTGCTCAATACTTTTAAACAAGGAGCCGGTTATTCCTTGCATTCTCTGAATTTTTCGTTGGTAATTCAACGTTTTTTGGGAAATCTCTTTTATTTCTTGCGACAGTTCTTTCATACCATACGTTGTTAAATAACGCTGAGCCGCCTGATTGGAAATCAAAGTCACTAACGGTAGATCTTCTTGCCGTAATTTTGTGCGAGAAAATCGGTGACCTAAAAATATTCCACAATCAAAATCATTATACTTAAGGAATATATAGAATTCGGCCGGAAAATCATCAGGTAGTTTTTTGGCTCCTAAGATATCTCTTGGATCTGCCAGGAAATAAGTTTCCAGTTCGGCTTGTTCGTCAGGGTTTCCCTCAAACCTTCCTGCCGCTTTTTCAAGATACATTCCATTGGCATTTTCAGCGACTATAAAAGCTCCCTCCATATCCAAGCAATTTACAACTTCTTCTAAAATGCATTCCTCTTCTTGTAGTGATGTGAGTCTTTCATTTAATTTAAGTACTCTTTGGCTTAAAGTTTGCTCACCCGTTAAAAAGCCGAATTTGTTGAATAGTTTGCTCATCAACAGACGAAGTAGATTAAAGCCAACTATTACCATTAGGGCTAAGGAAAACCAGGCTAGTAATGCTCCAAGGCTCAAATTCTTGAATACTCCGACAAAGAAAAGGATGCCGAAAACTATAAGACTCATGATGATTCCTGCTAAGAAATATGAGATTACTTTCCCTAAAATCCTTTGGCTATCCGGTAAATATTTATTAACGATGACATAATACCAGAAAGCTGGAATCACCGAAATAAACAGAGTACTGATATGGGCATCTACAATTAATTGAAAACCAAAGATCATGGGAATGCCTGTTAAGAGTACGAAAGGGGTAAATCCCAAAATGATACTTAAGAGTAATAAAACAGCTTGATTGTTTTCTGATTTATCCTTAAGCGTCTTTATTGATATACTTAAATTTCCAATCACGATAAAAATACCAATGCTCATTGTACTCAAGACAAGTCTTTTCAACAAACTATAGTTATGGACAATACCCATGGATTGCAGCACTGTTATGGTTAAGATAACTACAAATAGCCAAGTTACTATTAGGCTGCCCCACTCGTTGATCTGTCTTTTCTTCTTTGTAGGAAAAACCGAGACAAAATTAATGAGAAAGATAGGCACTGCCGAAAAAAATATAATTTCCAATTCCTTGGCCAACAGCAAATCTCGACTCGATGCGGGAGACACCGCCAAAGCTAAACCGATAAACCAGTTCAACCAGAAAAAAGAACGGGCTTGAACCAGAAGTGGACGTTTAAGCCAGGTCAAAAACCCCAGAAACCCAAAAACGAATCCCAGGATTTCCAAAGGAAATGAGCTTAGTCCGTTTTGCCATGGAAGCACAGGAATATTAATGATTTGATCATTATTCTGGTCAAGTTTACGGACTTCAAGAGTTGATGCCCCTTCTGCCTCACTCCATATTTGAACAAAACGGTTTCTGCCCGGATCACTTTGATTTATTTTTATAATTAAATCCCCGACCCGTATTCCCGCCTTGTACCCTTCGCCCTGAGGATCACTATAACTGACGATCCATTGTTCATTGACATGCTCAAGCTCAAGACCGACATAAGGTCGATGAATAACACTGACAGTATACACAATCCACATTACAAGAAAGACGACACTTGCATAATAGTATGCCTGTCGTCTAAACATTTGGTTCAACAAGTCTGATCATCTTCTCTTTTTGTTTTTCCGGAACAGGAAGTGTCCGTATATTTTCCCATGACTTTTCCCGAAACATTTCATACATCACTCTGCAGTAATGTATAGCCCCTTCATCGACGGCCAGTTGTCTTAGATAATTTTGCTCTTCATCTCCAAACTCTTTTAACCCCTTGGTTAATTCTTTGAACTTTTCGGCTGTGGTCCCTTTCAGAACGTTCAAAAGATAGACATACGGTAAGGTTTTCTTGTTTTTAATAAAGTCATTTTTCTTTTCGAAGTGTAAAAAGTCGTGCAAATCGTTCCTAATTTGGCTCATGATGCCTAGGCTTGTCCCAAACTGTTCCAATTGAAGCACCAAGGATTCAGATGCCCCGCCTAAGGTTGCACCGATTTTACAGGCACAGGCAGTCAAGCTTCCAGACTTTCGCTTGACCAGTTCAAAATATTGGTCAAGCGAGATTTGCTCCCGAGTGTCAAACAGAATTTCCTGGTATTGACCATCACTGGCTGTAATCCACATTTTGCTGAGAATTGGACCAATTTTTTCGAGGAAGTTTTTATCTTTGTCTTCAGATAAAACCACCAAAGCGTGATAACCCAACATGCTTAAACAGATGGCTAGATTGAGCGCGTTCTCAGTAGGTATCTGACGCCATGGTAATTCATCATTGTCCTGATCTTGAATATCATCAAAAATATCAGCCGCCAAAGCAGCTAATTCCATGGCAATTGCACCTGGCAGCCCCGTTTCAAACTCTCCGCCGACACACTCACAACACATTAAAGTTAAGTGCGCCCACTTGAACCGTTCGCCGGTCTCGCAATCAGCGTTCAACGAAGCTTCAATCATACTCTTCATTTCCGAACTGAGTTGTTCTTGCGCTAGGATTTTATTTATTCCGGCTAAAACCGCTTGTTCAATGTGAAAATTCATTTCTTCAAATCCAAAAACCTAAGGGTAGTGTATCAATTGCAAGAATATCTCCAGATGTCTCACACCCGCTAAATACCCTATTGATCAGAGTAAGTTCTTTAGTCTTGAGTTCCTCCAAAGCTTTGTTCTCTAAAGGCAACAAACCTTTCGGATTTTTAACTAATTCATGCACCAATTCCGCAATTTCTTCATTATTCATTTTAAAACACCCTTCCTTCCTTTAATAATAATAGTATTCTGGATTATTTCCCCATTTCCTTTATTTTGGGATAATATTGATAATTCTGGATAAGTTTCACGCACACGTGGACAATGGAATAAGATAGAGCTTAGCGCCCAAGAACCTTATTCTTGGCAGCGTCGGCTATTACGGCATACCTTCAGCGTTAAAACTAAAAGCTCTCGTCCAAAAATGACGGGAGCTTTTTAAAATACGTATGCTTTTATGAACGTTTTCGCCTTAACAAGAATTGCTTAGACTTCCGCTGTGATCTTCATATCAGATTTAAGAATGTGTTCTAAAATCCAATTAAAAACAAATATCAATAAATCGTTTATGAACTTGTCCTGATCCTTATCAACATCGTTTAAATTAACAGCCTCAATCTTAGCTACAAAATCATCGTGAGCTGTTTTTTGCTCAAGGTATCCTCGATATTTTAGTTTTAGCATTAAAGCCTCTTCACTGGCGAAATGATACTTTGTGTAATCCTTTAACTCGGTAATAAAAGTGGTAATATGATCGTATTTATCAAATGCCATAGGATCGTTTAACAGGCTGTAGATATCATTGCCAATTTCAAATAGGTGTTGATGCTGCTCATCAATTTTTGGAATACCAATTTCATACTTTTTCTCCCAATTTAGCACGAATGTTTCTCCTCTCTTTCTGTAGCTACATGTACAATTGCCAGTTTTGCATTTGTTCCTATTTAGCCATTATCATCTCTCCCTTTACAAACTCGTTGTCCCCACTAAGGATTCTACAAGCCTATTGACTAATCCTTCTAGTGGTTAGACCAGTCTATACCCAACCCCTGGTTCCGTTAAAATATGCTGAGGCTTTGACGGGTTGGCTTCACATTTCTTGCGCAATTGCCCAATATAAATACGCAGATAATGCCCTTCTTTCTCATAATGCGGACCCCAAACCGTATCTAAGAGAAACCGATGGGTGAGCACTCTTCCGGCATTCGTGGCTAAGGTTTTTAAAAGTTCATATTCCGTAGGGGTCAGCTTGACCTCTTTACCGTCGACGAAAACCATTCTTTTTACCCTGTCGACGACTAAATTATCAAATGTCATGACCGGCTGATCCGCGGAATCCCCGGCATGCCGTAAGGCAGCTCTTACTCTGGCTAATAACTCACCCATGCCAAAGGGTTTGGTAATATAATCGTCAGCCCCTAAGTCTAAAGCTTGAATTTTTTCACCTTCATCTTCGCGAGCAGACAGAATCAAGATGGGTGTCTTTGACCAATCTCTGACAATTTTAATGACCTCTAATCCGTCTAAATCGGGAAGTCCCAGATCAAGGATAATTAAATCAGGCTTAAAGGCTAAGATACTATCTAACCCGTCTTTGGCATCAGAGGCCAGATGAATCTCATAATCATGAGCTGTTAAAGTCACTTTGAGCAGTCGCTGGATTGGGGATTCATCGTCTATAATGAGAATCTTCTTGCCTGTCTGCCCCATCACTCATTACCTCCGCGTTTATAGGAATCTCCGGCACAGTTTCACTGGGTAAAACAAAAATAATACTGACCCCGCCATCCAAAGAATTTTCCGCCCAAATTCTACCGTTATGCAGCTCGACAATGCCCTTGGAAATAGCCAGACCCAGTCCGGTACCACTAATTTGTCTGGGAGCTCTGACGCGATAGAATCTATCAAAGATATTTTCTAAGTCTTCCGCCGGAATTTGCGAGCCCCAATCATGGACCGTTACCTCAATTTCCTGATCACTGTTTCTCACATTCAAGAGAATTTTACTCCCGGGATCTGAATATTTCAAAGCATTATCCAAGAGATTGACCACGACTTGTTCAATAAGAACAAAGTCAACATAAATCAAGGGCAACCCGGGTCGGCAATTGATACGGAAATCACGAACCTGCAAGGCTTGGCCCAGACGTTCGATGGCCGTTTGAATAATCTCCTCGAGATCATACCAATCTTTGTTTAGTTTCAACATGCCACTTTCAAGGCGAGCCATGTCCAAAAGATTATTGACGAGACGATTCATGCGGATCGCACCTTGTTGAATGGTTTGCAGGAGATCGTTACGCGTGGTTTCATCATAAATAGGGTTATCTTCCAACAAAGTCGTCACAGCACCAATCATGGTAGCTAAAGGGGTGCGTAAATCATGGGACACAGAATTAAGCAAAGCCGTGCGCAGCTTTTCGGATTCACTTAACAGTTGCGCCTCCCGAACCTTTGCGGTCAAAGAAATCCGAGCAACGGCCAGGGCTGTTAAACTGGTAAAGGCTTCAAGTAAAGATTGCTGTTCGTGCTGAAGCGTGTTTTCTCTGTTCTTCGGTGTAATACCCAGCACACCATAAATCACGTGTTCAGAAATCAGGGGGAAATAACTTCCTTCTGCCCCCCCGAGCGTATCTGTTCCCCATCCGGCCCTTTGTTTATGCGCATAAACCCAAGCGGCTACTGCTCTCTCACTTTCATTCAAAAAAGATTCATCATTTGAACTTGTGCGCAAGACTAAAGTCCCCGTTTCATCCGGCAATAAGATCCCAACTTGTACATCAAAAATCTCAGTGATCTTTTTCACCACACTGTCCAAAACCGTCTTTATGTCTGAGACGGCGGCAATTTCACGACTTAATGAATATAACGCCGAAGTTTGAGCCTCGCGCTTACGCGAATAATCGATTTGTTCCCTTAACCGGGTTGAAAGTTTACCGGTATAGATGCCTATGAGCAGGAAAATAAAAAAACTAATCACATACCGTAAATCGGCCACGGAAAAACTGAGTAACGGGGGTACGATAAATAAATCAAAAATTACAATGGCAGTTATGGAAGAAAATATGCCAACCTGTAATCCCCAACGAACGGAACCCAATAATATAGGAAGTAAAAAAAGCATCGCTATATTCACGGCTCCCAAGAATGAGCCCCATTTCCAACCGATGGCTGTGATGAGGGCCATCAGAGACAGAATTTCAACATAAGGCACCCAATTTCTAGCCCTCTTCAAATCCGATCGTTGGTCAGATTGATGATCTCTTGTCTCTTCAATTTTCCCCGGAATGATATGAACGCTGATATTTTGGCTTTTTCTCACCACTTGATCCACGATTGAACCGGTCAACCTTTCACGCAAACCCAGGGTGCCCGGTTTACCGATAATCATTTGGGTGGCATTTCTTTGGCGCGCCATTGCAATTAACTCATCGGCAATATTTTCGCCGTTGAGCGATATTATCTCAGCCTCGAGTTCCTGAGCTAAACGGAGATTTTTCCCAAGTTGATCTTTTTCCTTCTCTTTCATCGGGAATTGTCGCGGCGTATTCACATAGACAACAAGCAGTTCAGCTTTCATACCAACGGCAATTCGTCTGCCAAAGCGGATTAATTGTTCGGAGAACGGGCTTGAACTGATACAGACCATAACCCGTTCACCCGCCGGCCAAGGACCCATGATCCCATTCATCCGCATATACGTTTCCATTTGTCGGTCGACGCGTTGTGCGGCAAAACGCATGGAAAGTTCACGTAACGCATTAATATTACCGGGCCGGAAAAACTTCTTTAAGGCTTTGGCCGCTTGATTCGGTACATAAACCTTCCCTTCTTTCAGCCGTTGAATCAGTTCTTCCGGCGGAATATCCATCAGTTGAATTCTGGCCTTCTCTAAAATGGAATCGGGAACCGTCTCGCGGACTTTCACACCGGTTATTTGGGCAATAATATCGTTAAAACTTTCGACGTGCTGCACGTTAAGGGTTGTATAAACGTTGATCCCCGCCGCCAATAGTTCTTCCACATCTTGATATCGTTTCGCGTGACGCGAACCGGGCACATTCGTATGAGCAAGTTCATCCACCAACACAACGTGTGGTTTTCGAGCAAGAATGGCATCTAAATCCATTTCCTTCAGCTTATGATTCCGATACTCGAAGATTTTGGCAGGAATGGCGGGAATACCGACCAGCAAAGCGCTTGTTTCCGGCCGATCATGGGGCTCAACCCAACCGACGACCAGATCAACGCCTTCAGAGATTTTTTCCCGGGCCGTTTCAAGCATCCCGAACGTTTTCCCCACACCCGCCGCAGCACCCAAGAAAACAGTCAATTTTCCCCTACGCTCTTCTTCAATATCCGCTAACAAATCATCCGGATTGGCTCGTCTCTCTTCTTTCGGCAAAGTACTCCACTCCTCAGAATATATAGGAAACTCTTTCCCCTATAAGAATAAAGCAAAAAGCGGATTTGCCAAGTATTTCATTGAATGACTTGACAAATCCTTGATACACTGTGAATAAAACGATCTACTTTAAATTAGCTAAACTTAGGTTTAATTGCACGACGTTGACCCGGGGTTCACCGAAAATGCCTAAGGCCCTAGGCGTGATATTCTCCCGGACTAAAGCCCGTACTGCCTCTTCCGATACGTTCCGGGCTTGAGCGATGCGCGGGACCTGAAGCAAGGCAGCTTCCGGGGTGATATCCGGATCTAAACCGCTGGCAGAGGCGGTGACCAGATCAGAGGGAACGGATTGATTTGCGGAGAGTCCGTTTTCTTGACGGACGGTCTTGGCCCTTTGTCCCGCTTGATCTAAGAAATCCTGATTTGTCGGTCCCAGGTTCGATCCCCCAGACGATGTTGCATCATAACCCTGGGGTCCGGCTGCTGAGGGTCTGGAGTGAAAGGTTCGGGGATCATTAAAGTTTTGTCCGATGAGCGCAGACCCGACAGCCTGCCCATTTTGATACAGGATCGACCCATGCGCTTGACGGGGAAAAAGAAGCTGGGCAAGGCCCGTCATCACAAAGGGATAAGCAATGCCTGTCAGAACGGTCATGACCAAGAGCATCGCCAGCCCCTTACTCCACTGTTTTACCATCATTCATCCTTCCTTTCTATACCCAGCCGAATGACGAAATAAGAAGATCAATAAGCTTTATTCCGATAAAAGGAGCAACTAACCCGCCCAAACCATAAATCAGAAGATTCTTGCGCAGAATAACGTTCGCCCCGCGGGGTTGATATTTTACACCGCGTAAAGCCAACGGAACCAGAGCGACAATGATGAGGGCATTAAAGATGACAGCGGAGAGGATGGCACTTTGGGGTGAAGATAATTTCATAATGTTGAGAATCCCCAGTTGAGGATAGGTGGCAAGAAATAAGGCCGGAATGATCGCAAAGTATTTAGCCACATCGTTGGCGATACTAAAGGTTGTCAAGGAGCCCCGGGTCATCAAAAGCTGTTTGCCGATTTCGACGATTTCGATCAGCTTCGTGGGGTTACTGTCCAAGTCAACCATGTTACCGGCTTCCTTCGCCGCTTGCGTTCCGCTATTCATCGCCACCCCGACATCCGCTTGAGCCAGGGCGGGAGCGTCATTGGTCCCATCTCCGGTCATCGCCACGAGATGGCCTTTGTCTTGATACTCACGGATCAGCTTCAGTTTGGCTTCCGGAGTCGCTTCCGCGAGAAAATCATCGACACCGGCTTCTGCCGCGATAGCCGCTGCTGTCAAAGGATTATCGCCGGTAATCATCACGGTTTTTATGCCCATTTTCCGGAGCTGAGCAAAACGCTCTTTGATCCCGCCCTTGACAACGTCTTTGAGATAAATGACGCCAAGGGCCTGCGCCCCTTCGGCGACAACCAGTGGGGTTCCGCCTTTTTTGGCAATATCCTCAACGGCCTTTTTGACATCGGCCGGCATGATCCCCCCTTGTTCCCGCACATATTGCTCGATCGTATCCGCTGCTCCCTTACGAATTTCCCGGTCTTGAAGATTGACACCACTCATCCGGGTTTGCGCACTGAAGGGCACAAAAGCCGCCCCTAAATTCCGCATATCTCTTTCTCTTAAGTTATACTTTTCTTTGGCCAGAACGACAATACTCCGTCCTTCCGGTGTTTCGTCAGCTAAAGAAGAAATCTGAGCCGCATCTGCCAACTTTTCGATTTCGACACCGGATGCTAGCACAAATTCTGTCGCCATCCGATTCCCCAGCGTAATGGTACCCGTCTTGTCTAGGAGTAAAGTATCCACATCTCCGGCCGCTTCAACCGCCCGACCGGACATGGCCAGTACATTTCGCTGCAACAGACGATCCATGCCGGCAATCCCAATCGCGCTAAGTAAGCCACCGATTGTCGTCGGAATTAAGCAGACCAGAAGAGCTAAGAGTACAGGGACAGCAACGAGTGTTCCGGAATAGATCGCAAAAGGTTCCAATGTCGCCACCGCTAAGAGAAAAATAATCGTTAACCCAAGGAGTAAAATGGTTAGGGCGATCTCATTCGGAGTTTTTTGCCTTTTGGCCCCTTCAACCAAATGAATCATTCGGTCCAAAAAGGTTTCGCCGGGGTTCGCCGTCACCTCCATTTTGATCCAATCGGATAAGACCTGCGTTCCGCCGGTGACCGAACTCCGATCACCGCCTGATTCCCGAATAACCGGCGCGGATTCGCCCGTTATGGCACTTTCATCGACAGAGGCGATTCCTTCAACGACCTCCCCGTCACCGGGAATAGTATCCCCCGCTTCGACCAAAACGATATCTCCTTGGCGAAGTTCGGGAGCAGGAACATGGATCACTTTTTCTCCCTTGAGTTTCTTCGCTGTCGTCTCACTTCGCGTCCGACGGAGCGCCGAAGCTTGGGCTTTCCCACGGCCCTCCGCCAACGCCTCGGCAAAATTGGCAAACAGAACCGTCAGCCATAACCAGCAAGCGATCTGACTATTAAAGAACAAGGTTTTTGCCCCCGTGCTGAAATCGCGGACGACGAAAAATGTACTGAGGATCGCAACCACCTCGACCACAAACATCACTGGGTTGCGCCACATCGAACGGGGACTGAGTTTACGAAAAGAATCTTTAAGCGCTTCGCGTAACATCGCTGAATTGAATCCGCCCGTTTTTTTATCTTTCTTATTTCTCTTGTTGTGCATCATAACCGGCCTCCCACATTCCTAAGGTTTACATTCCAACCATGATGAGATGTTCGACAATCGGCCCGAGAGCAAGCGCCGGGAAAAATGTCAAGGCCCCGACAATCAGCGTGACACCCACAATCAGCCCTGCAAAAAGCGGTCCCGTCGTTTGAAACGTTCCGGCGCCGGCAGGAATCACTTTTTTGCTTGCCATACTTCCGGCGATCGCGAGGATGGGGAGAATCACTCCAAAGCGCCCGATCAGAATAGCAAAACCAATCGCCAGATTATAAAAAGGAGTATTGGCGTTGAGTCCGGCAAAGGCACTTCCATTATTGGCAACTCCGGATGTAAAAGCGTAGATGATCTCACTCAAACCATGCGGACCGGAATTGAGAAGCGACGACGTTCCCACCTTGGTGACGCTCGCGATCGCGCTTCCCAGCAAGATAGAGGCAGCAGGAATGAGTACGACCAGGATAGCCATCTTCATTTCTCGGGACTCTACCTTTTTGCCTAAATACTCCGGAGTACGGCCAACCATCAACCCAACAATAAACACAGTCAGAATAACGAAGGCTAACATTCCGTAGAGTCCGGAACCTACGCCACCAAATACAATTTCACCTAACATCATCTGCAGCATAGGCATGAGGCTGCCCAGGGGTGTTAAACTATCATGCATGGCATTCACGGCGCCGCACGAGGCCGCTGTTGTTACGTTGGCAAAGAGGGCGGAACCCGCAATTCCGAAGCGCACCTCTTTCCCCTCCATGGCCGAAGGACCGCTGACCCCCAGCGCTGTGACCTGGGGATTCCCATAAATTTCGCTATGATAAGTCACGCCGAGAAAAACAGTAAAGAGTAAGAGCATGGCGGCAAAAATAACCCGACCTTGTCTTTTATCCCCAACCATTCGCCCAAAGGTAAACGGCAAAGAGGCAGGAATCAGGAGTATCGCCAGCATTTCCAAAACATTCGTAAGCGGTGTGGGATTTTCAAAAGGATGTGCCGAGTTGGCATTAAAGAATCCTCCGCCGTTTGTACCTAACATTTTAATGGCTTCCTGGGATGCCACCGGCCCCATGGCGAGGGTTTGTTTCCCGCCTTCAAGAGTCGTTACATGGACATAGGGGCTTAAATTTTGGATCACACCTTGTTGGGTTAAGACCAACGTTAGCAAAATAGACAACGGAAGTAAGATCCATAAGACCGAGCGCGTTAAATCAACCCAAAAGTTACCGATGGTGCTCGCCGTTTTGCGAGCGAGCCCCCGTGTTAAGGCAATGACGACGCTCAGCCCGGTCGCGGCTGAGACAAAATTCTGCACCGTTAAACCCGCCATTTGGGTTAAATAGCCCATGGTTGACTCACCGGCATACGATTGCCAGTTTGTATTCCCCACAAAACTAGCCGCCGTATTAAATGCCCCATCAGGGGAGACAGCGCTAAACCCCTGAGGGTTAAGCGGTAAATGACCCTGTAACAATTGAAGGAAAAAGAGAACCACCAAACCCCAAGCGTTAAAGATAAGCAGCGCCCCGGCATACTGCTTCCAGTTCATTTCCTGCTCAACATGAGTACCGGTTAAACGGTAAATCAGTCTTTCCAGAGGTCTTGCCACAGGGTCCAACAACGTTTTGTCTCGATTAAATACTTTTGCCATATACCGTCCCAGGGGAATGGCCAGAAGCGTGAGTATCAGAATAAATAAAATCATTTGAACCATATCTATCGCCTTCATTCGATAGCCTCCGTTTACAAAATCTTACGACCGGCCGTTTTTCCTAACGGCCTATTATAAAGATTGCAACTAAATGACTCACTTCATTGAGTCTTCTCTTCAGCTTTATAATTTTTCTGCGTTCCATAATGAGTATGTTAAATAAATGAGCAGTCCTAAGGTTACTAACCCCCCTAACCATAAGTCCATCATCTTATTCCCCCCGTTCTTTGTTCTATCGTTTCGTTTCGGTTCCACTCCATAGTAAGTCATCGTTGTGTAAATTAGGCGTAAAGAATCCTATGGAAAGTGTAAAAAAAATATAAAGAAAACTATCTTCTTCCACCATGTAACATTTCAGGCCAAGCCTTCATAACTTATATCAGGAAACAGAAAACCCCTTCTCAATCTTATAAGGCCACTTAATGGCCTAATAGAATTTAAGAAAAGGGGTATATTATGTCACTATTTGGAGTTCCTTGTGCACCTGTGCCTTTCGTTGTAGGGCTTTTTGACACCTATCCCATTGGCGCTAGGCTTGCCGTAGGAGAAGATTCCGGGTTCTGGGTAGGAAACTTTGGCGGCTTACAAGACGGAGTTGCCCTTTTGACCAATGCCCTGTTGTTCTCCAATATTGGAACACCCATTGACGGAGTTCGCCCCGTTGTGCGGATCCCGCTGCGTGCTATTACCTTCGTAAGCCAATAATCCACGTGTTAGAGGGCGGCTGATAGCTGCCCTCCTCATTCCAAGCATATAGTCTTATGGTGATCAATCGATCACAACACCCCTTTCTACCCCGAAGAAGACGCTTGAGGCGTCTTTTTGGGGTTTTGGTGGCATTATCCCTTATTAACCATTTTGCTTTTGTAACAAAGAAGAACAACCTTTCATATTTTATATTGAGTAAAAAAGCAGTCAACCTTCCCCCCTCTATTCTTATAGGGCCTTGAGAGCCCAACTAAATTTAAAAAGAGGGGATTATATGTTTCCGGAATACAGCCTCCCGGGAGATGCACCGGTGCCAACCGCCGCACCTCTGACATGCACTCAAGAAGCCCCATGGTTTCCCCCGGTTCCGCCCCCGCCGCCACCTCGACCGTGCGGTCCACTTCCCGGAACAATACTCCGGATTTTCACTCCACCGGGTGCCGTTATTAACCTCTTAAACCTTATTGAGATAGCGTCCCCAAGCGGAATTTGTTTCATTGTGCGTCTTCCCTTCCTCGGTGGAGACCCGAGAAGAAACACAAAAGTTCAGTCATTAATAAATGCAGTTCAAACATCGGGTGATAGAGCGGAAACTGTTCGGCAGTAAAACTAAAAGCTAAAAACTAAAAGCTCCCGTCTAAAAATGACGGGAGCTTATTAAAATACGTACCTTATTGAGTACTGCAGTTACTTGATCAGAATCAGAGCAGGGCAAGAAGTACAAAGTTAAGGATAAACAGCAGGGCCGATATCCATAATACCGGGCTTACCTCTTTGGCCTGACCCTTGCAAATCTTTACAATGCAATAGAAAATGAATCCGGCGGCAATGCCGTAAGAGATATTATAGCAGAAAGCCATAAAGATTCCGGCAAAAAAAGCAGGAATGGCTTCGCTTAATTCTCCCCAGCTAATATCTTTAAAGGAAGAAATCATCATAATACCGACAAGAATTAAAGCTGGCGCAGTAGCAACCGAAGGGACAGCACTAATCACCGGAGCAAAGAAAGCACTAATGACAAACAAGACAGCGACAACAACGCTGGTCAGTCCTGTGCGTCCGCCCGCTCCGATACCGGCTGCACTTTCGACATAGGTTGTGGTATTAGAAGTCCCAACGATAGCACCAATGGAAGTTGCAATAGAATCCGCAAAGAGAGCCTTGTCCATTTTAGAGCTGAAACCTTTGCTTGATTCAAGCGCTTTTAGATCTGCATCAGAGAAAATACCTGTGCTCCGACCGGTACCGATAAAGGTTCCGATAGTGTCAAAAGTATCGGACAAGCTGAAGGCAAAAATCGTGACTAACACGAGGGGAATCTTACCGGGATCACTAAACAGGGACACTAACCCGGGATTACCGAAAGCGGCCAAGAAGGTTTGAGGAAGTTCGGAAACAGCTTGACCTAGACTCATACTGGAACCGAAATGAGTAATTCCAAAAGGGATACCGAGTAAAGTTGTGACAATAATCCCGATAAATATTGAACCTTTTACATTGCGCATAAGTAGGATAACCGTAAAAATAAGGCCGAAGATTGCTAAGAGCACTGAAGGTGTATTTAAAGTTACAAGTGATGGAACTGCACTGGAACTGGCGATAACTGTTCCACCTTCGCCGAGCTGAACATAAGTTCCCGGATCAGAGATGAAAGAAAGTAAACCCGCATTTTTAATACCGATATAAGCAATAAAAATCCCGATACCGCCGCCGATGGCATATTGCAGACTTGAAGGAATAGCTTTAATGATCTTTTTACGGATGCTTGTGACCGTAATTAAAATATTAATAATACCGCAGATAAAAACCATAGCAAGGGCTTCTTGCCATTTAAACCCAAGACCGAAAACAACGGTAAATACAAAAAAGGCGTTTAAACCCATACCCGGGGCTAAGGCGTAGGGTACATTGGCGACAAGACCCATAACAAGGGTTCCGATCGTTGAGGCAATAATAGTGGCCAGAAATACTGCCCCCCATGGCATACCCGCTTGAGAGAGAATAGTAGGATTAACCATAATAATGTAAGCCATTGCAAAGAAGGTGGTTAATCCGGCAACAAACTCAGTACGAATATCTGTGCCGTTTTCCTTAAGTTTGAAGAAGTTTTCCACACGTAATTCCTCCTCTTTAATAAATCTTTGCCATTTTTCCATATCATTAGACGTCAAACGACAATAAAAGAATTATATCGCATATCCGAACATTAGTCCATAGTTTTTTGCCTTCGTTCGGAGTTTGCATTTTTTTACCTTTGCGCTTTTTAGTGTTTTTTTACCTCAATTCTTTTTGATGTAAACAAAAGGTAAACAATAGAAACAAAAATGCTTGGCTTGCACCCGATTGCCGTCCGTTAGTAAATTAAAAACTGCAGGTCCGCACGAACCTACAGTTATTAAAATCATTTTGATCAGAAATAAAATTCCTAAACCAGATGCAAAGGCTTTTCAAAAATGCCGTGGGCAGCTTCCATTATCGCCTCCGGCAAGGTCGGATGAGCGTGAATCGTCCTGACCAATTCCTCTGCGTTTAATCCTTTCTCTACAGCCAGGACTAATTCTTGAATCAGACTGCTGGCTTGCGGTCCCATAATGCTTGCCCCTAAAACCACGCCCTGTTTATCCGCAAGTATTTTTACTAAGCCCATTATTTCGCCAAGAGCTAAGGCTTTTCCATTGGCACTAAATGGGAACTTGCTGACTTTATATTCCTGACCGGAGGTTTTCAGCGCTTGTTCCGTCTGTCCTACTACCGCAATTTCCGGATAAGTAAAGATCGCGCTGGGAACCGCTTTGTAACTAACCTCTGTGTGAAGCCCGGCGATATTCTCGGCCGCAGCAATTCCCTGCATCGAAGCGACATGAGCCAGCATAATACCGCCTGTCACATCGCCGATGGCATAGACATTGGGAAGAGAGGTTTGCATTTTTGAATTGACAATAATGGCTCCCCGCTCTGTCCGCAGTCCTAAATGCTCAAGATCAATGCCTCGGCAATTCGCTTTGCGGCCTGTCGCTATCAGAACTTTATCGGCAGCAATTTCCTTTTGTCCTTTTGCGTCTTCAACGACAACCGTTAATTGAGAAGCCTCTTGACGAATTTCCTTAAGCGCTGTTTTGGTCATGATTTGCATGCCCGCTTTTTTTAAAAGCGGAGTCATTCTTTTCGGAATTTCCTCATCAATATTTGCCAGCAATGATGGCAGCATTTCAACGACTGTAACCTTAACCCCGAATTCCTGATAAATCGAAGCAAATTCCAGACCGATAACCCCGCCGCCGATAATCACCAAGCGCTCCGGGAGTTCTGTCATCTCCAGGATTTCATCACTGGTAAGAACACCGGGCAAACCCGCGCCCGGGATCGGTAAACGTGCAGGAACAGAACCGGTTGCCAAAACCAGATTCTCAACTTCATAGTTCTCGGGACCTGTTGCTGTTTCAACCTCAATCTTCCCGGCTTCCCGCACTTGTCCAAAACCTTCTACATAAGTGATCTTTGCGGCTTTGATCAACCGCTCGATCCCGGCGACCAAAGTATCCACCACTTGATCCTTGCGCGCCGTCACTTTTGAAAAATCTATACCGGCATCGCTGATTTGGATGCCAAATGTATCTGCGTGTTTAATTTCCCGCCAAAGTTCGGCACTCCTCACAAGTGCTTTCGTCGGGATACATCCTTTATTGAGACAGGTTCCGCCTATTCGCTCTCCTTCAATGAGCAAAACGGATAGGCCCAACTGTGCCGCCCGAAGAGCGCACACATATCCTCCCGGGCCGCCGCCGACAATTCCGACTTGATATTTCACGGATCAGTCCCCCCTCTTCGATCTATGATTTAGAGGTTTATTTATCCATTGCTAACTGCTGTATTTAACTGTTTCACTAACTCATCCGGCTTTCTTCCATGCGTTAAAGCAGCACCTTCAATACTCTCACTCGTGGAAGAAGGACAGCCTAAGCAGTGCATTCCTAATTCCAAAAAAATTTGTACCGTTTGCGGATAAGTCCTTAACACTTGTCCTACGGTCATATCTTTTGTAATCAAGCCGATTTCCCCTTTCAATATCCGAACCAAAATCAATTCTAAGTAAAATAGTCGGTTTTCCTCAATTATAAAGGATTGTTATTGAAGACGCAAGTTCAGCCCATTTTCAAGGCCAGCCCTTTCAGCAAGGCGTATATCCTTTCCGCCAAGGCGACCTCCAGCGTACCCGTTCCACAGCTCGGGGTCAGCATACTTTGAGCGCGTAATCGTGACTCATCAACCCCTCGTTTAACAAGCCCCTTTATGTTTTCTTCGAGACGTTCCTGCAGACTTTCAACCGTTTCTTCCCAAGCCTTAGCCGAGGTTGGCACAATTCCCCAAGAAAGAATCCCTCCCCGTGCTAAGAAATCATTTAAAGGCCCCGCTAAAACAAGCATACTTGTCATATATTCATAGGCATCAAAGTTGACCACCTGTATCTTTGAGTCAAAAAGCAAGGTCCAATCTGTCCCGGCACAAACATGCGCTCCCGGTATGCCCCCTTGCCGGAGGATTCCCTCGGATACCTCATTAAGATGGGCAAGGAGAGTTTCGCGTCCCAATGTTACATGGGTCGAAGCTCCGTAAGCATAAAGTGACGGATCATCAATCGAAATCAGAACCGGATAGCCAAAACCCTTTAGACGCCGGGTTTGCCATTGTGCATGCATCGCCAATGCTTTAACCAATAGATCCCTTTGCGTCTCATCATAATAACTGGCGCGCCGCGACGCATCTGTTATTTGCATTCCCACCGTCAAGGGACCGCTTAATTGTCCCTTAACAAAGGAAATATCCTTGGGTTTACGCTGCCGGAAATCTGAACAGAAACTTTCAAACCCCACTCCCCCCTCGGGAGTAAAGCCAAAAGATTCGAGCGCTTCGTCATCGCCGCTTTCCGCCCGCAAGTAAAGTTCATAAAAACGCATCATCCGCTCCGACCAGTCCGGAGCCTCCACCTGAAATCGAGGCGTGGCAAATCCCTCAATCACTCCGGTTTCAATCAACGGCCGTAAATATTGACCTACGAAACCGCTTTCCGCTCCTAAGTTTGGAAGCTGAGGCCAATGGGGAGCAGCGGGCACCGACTGCCAGATCAGGTCCAGCGCCGCTTGAGGCTCCAAATAAGGCAAGCTGCCTATCCCTGTCGCTAAAAAATGAGGTTCCTTTAAGCACATATTAATCCATCCTTTGTTTTAAACTCACAACCTTAAGGCCGTAACAAAATGCCAGAGATAATACCAGTCCGACCATCGCCAAGCTGCGAAAGCCAGGATGACCAAGAAAAAGATGTTCGGCACAACCATAATCGGACGGTATTTTCCTTTTATCTTATGCACATCATGCATTCTTATCGGAAGATACAGAAGTGTCAACCCTATATAGGCTGCTAAAGGAAGATAAATCGGAAGGCCAAAGGGTTGGGCAGCCCACAGTAGTACAGGAATCCAAATCCAGCGGTAACGGCGTTCCAACCATAAAGCCAGACCGAGAGGATTAGGGGCCTCCGGCAGACGCGGTGCCGCAACACCCACTTGCAAAACGCGCAGAAAGACAAGTAAAGATGATAAAACAATCCAAATTAACAATGGCGGCTGCTGTTTTATGATCGTCCACAAAGGCCACTGCTCAGGGATCCAGTTTGCCCAAGGAACTTGAGTATTAAAAATTAATGATATCACGAGACCGGCAAGTGTTCCCTCCCGGGTTAATAAGGCTAAACCCTGCCAGTTCCATGCATTCCGCAGGGCGCGTTTGGGTTTTCGTTCAAATATTTCCCGATAACGCCAGTTGGCGGAACCAATATTGGCAATAATAACAAGGATTACCCATGCTGCCCAAACCCCGCTGAATACTTTTTCCTGCGGCCAGGATTGGGAAGGCTTTGTTTGGCCTTCTGTATTGTAAACGACTTTACCCCAAGGTCCATTAAAATATGTCCCTGAAAGCTGCACCTTATGTATTGAAGCCGGAACCGGTTCCTCCGTTAAACGCGCCGCAAACGCAGGCAACGGTTGAGTTTGCAGCCGAACATTCTCCCAATACGTCGAATTTAAAGAGCGAGGATCACTCTCCAAACCCATCCCCGCGGTCCACGCCCACAGGGAAGGATGAAGCATTCCCTTTTGGATCATCGTTTCCCATACCGAAGGATTAGAGACACGATCAGCCGGCACCATCTTTTGAGGAAGTTCTGCCCATATGCCCATTCCTATCTTATCGGCACCCTTTAACCAAGCTTCATCGGGAAATGAACCGATAAAATAGAGAAGATTATATCCTTTACTTTTTTGCGCAGTCAACCATTCTTCCACATTTCCGGTGTTGCGAATCTGGGCCTCTTGCCCCGGAGAAAGAGTAAGTCCCGAAATCGTTAAGGCCTGTCCATTTTGAACGAATGTTTCATCTTTGAACGTTGCCGTAGATAACCCAAGGGGAATGGACACATCATCCTTATCTCCTTTGGGATTCAACAGGGTCACATAAAGCTGATATTTAAACGGGTCTGTCGGCGACCAGGCGCGAGCCTGAGGAACGTTAAAAGTCAGGGTCACATTCTGAACCGCGGATTCCTCCGCTTTAACCTGGGCCGAAGCGGTTGCAGCAGCAGAAGAACCATCCGATAAAACACCTTGAATATCCCAAGGCCCATATTCTGTAACAGAATGATGATTCAGCCGGATTTGTACGGAAACGACTGCATCTGTATTATTCCACTGAGCACTTACCTTTTGAACCGATAAACTCGTTTCCATAGTCCCGACGAGCTGCAGATCCCCCTTGATTTGTCCCTTGGCCGGCCAACGCATACCCAATAGTGTATTTGCCTGGGATGGCGGTGATGAAGACTCAATCAGAAGTATATTATCCTCCCCATAATTAAGCGCATTCGCGGGCAGAAGGAACTCTTCGGATCCTCCCTCGTTCTCAAACTTACCGATCCGATGTGCACTATCTATTCCGTTTAAATAAATTTCTCCTTCACCATAAACCCCATTGATTTGAAGGAGAACGCTTCGTGCACTCCATTCCGGCTGGATTTGAAAATGTTTAGCCACAACATGGAACTTTTCCATGGAGGGAAGATTTAATTCCTTCCCGGCAGTTAGTGAAAAACGCTTCAGTTTATCTTCCGGATTCCCTTGATTTATTTCTGTGGTATAAGCTTGGCGGAGCGAAGAATAACTATTCCAACCCCCCTGCAAATCCAAGGTCAAACGCTCGGCACTCACGGAACCTTTCTCTGTCTTTAAGGATATCCCCGGAGTCTCACTCCAGTTCCAAGCCAGAATCCCTAACACTGCTGCGAATATAATGATCAATAAAAAAATACGACGTTTAAACATTCTCCCGTTAAGCCCCTTCATCAAACTACAGTGGATTTAATACACTTAGTTCGCGAAAACTAAAGAAAATCCTTGCTCCGGGCCATAAAAAAAAGGACAGTTGCATAACTGTCCCTCTTATAAACGACCCTTAATGAAGCTTTGACTTTTTACAATCCGGGCAAACGCCGTAAAACTCCATCCGATGTCCGATCACATCAAAGCCGGTTTTTTCGGAAACCTCGTCTTCCATTTGTAAAAGCGGGCGATGATAATCTACAACTTTTCCGCACACTGTACAAACCACATGATAATGATTCTCCGGATTGCCATCAAATCGGCTTGACATATCCCCATAAGACAACTCTAGAATATGACCGTGATCCTTCAGCATGTTCAGCGTATTATAAATTGTTCCCAGACTTACTCCCGGAAATTTTGCTTTCACATGATTGTAAATATCTTCAGCAGTCGGGTGGGTATCCGTTCCTAAAAGATATTCAAGAATAGCCTGTCGTTGCGGTGTAAACCGTACCCCTTTTTCTTTTAACTGTTTTAAGATATCGATTGCTTGCATCTCTCTCAACTCCTTGCTTCCCCATTACAGGTATAATAAGATATCCCCAAGCCCGCCTTAATTTATAATTATTTTAATTTTATTATACGAACTAAAAGAGCTGATGTCAATTATTCTTTATTAGGAATTAGAGGTTGTAAATTAAAAGGGAGAGCATTTTTGCTCCCCCTTTTAATACTTTAAACCATACGATTTAAAATTTATCCTTTTTCCTTTATTCGGCCTGAGCCGGTGCACCGACAGGACAAACTCCCGCACAAGAACCACATTCTGTGCAAGCGTCTGCATCGATGACGTATTGGTCATCTCCTGCACTAATAGCACCTACCGGGCATTCAGCTTCACATGCACCACAGCTGATGCAGTCTGAGGAAATTTTGTAAGCCATTATTAATCAACCCCCTTCTCCCCTTATTCAACGACACTATACCAAAGGGAAGAAAAAAGTGCAAGCTGTAAATTACTATTTTACCCAAAGTTAAACTTAAATATCCCGATCGGGTCGATAGGGAACCTGATAAAGTCTTCTCATACACTGGGAACAATACGGCAATGTTCGATTACTAACCTGATTTCTCCGAAAAAGGACATGTGTGAGATCTTCGTGTTCAAAACCACAGGACCGACATTTTTCCAACACCGGTATTACCTCCTAGACATTTGTGCGCTTATGGACTATTGGATTAACATTTCTATTATGCACAATAAAGCCCCGCACTAAACGTCTATCTTGCGATGTTTTACAAAAATGCTTAAAAGTGAGCGTTCATGATGTTTTGCAAATGTTCCAAGGTATAACACTCGACCATGCGGCAGTACGGCTGGAAAAGGGCAACCGTCTTTGTTTCCTCCCAGCGCTTTTGCGGAAGCGTATTCAGCCAAAGAATCTCACGGACCTTTCCGCGAAAATTCTTAAGAAGATGAGCTGCCTTCCCCCCTTCAAGGGTCTGAGTATCACTAAGGATGATCAAAACAGTGCCGCGTGAAAAACACCGGGCATGATTCTCTGCAAGCTCTTCTAAAGCAATCGCTAAATTTGTTCCACCACCCCATTCTTTGCTGACTTCCGGCAGAGCCAATTCCAGCATTTCCTGAAGCGTACGGCCCGGTCGGACTTTGCCTGTCAGCTTGACCAACCGATCGGCAAAGGCAAATGTTTCAATCCCGCTGACAACGGAAGATAAGCCATAGATAAACTGCAGCATAAATTCCGTATATTTCATCATCGAACCGGATAAATCACAAAGCAAAACAAATTTGGGACGGCTCCTGCGTTTAATCCGAAAGTGACGTTTCAGCAGTACCCCTCCAAAGCGAAGATTATCACGAGGGGTATGACGCATATCAACTCCGCCGCGTTTTCCTCTCACTTGGTACCTTCGCGAAGCTTGGGAAGCGAGACGCTGCGAAAGCTTGTGAATCAATTTCATAACTTGCGGCCATTCTTCAGGTGAGATATTCTTCAGGTCTTTGGTCACATATTTAATTTCTTGCTCACGCCAGGCACGTTCAATCTCGGACATAATCCCCCCTTTTCCGGGCGGGGATAACGGGAAATCATTCTCTTCACCCAATTTTTTTCGCCAATACTCGAGTGAACCCCTCATCACTTGTTCAATCATCGGCTGAAAGGAATGATCTACAGGGAGACCATTATGAATGCCCTGCTCTGAGCGGTTTAAGAAATCTTTCAACCGCTCCTGTTCCTTTTCGGGAAGCTGCATATAGACGATCAATTGTTCATCGGTTAAATCGAGTTCCCTGCCTTTAAAGCTCAGCTCCCTGCGGCTTTTGTTAAGTCCCTGATGAAATTGGTCCGCTTTTTCTCTTGCTTCCTTTTGCCAATCCATTTGTCGTTCCGGCGGAGCAAAGAAGACGCGAAACGTTTCTTGGAACCAAGGAATACTTTGCGGCGATTTGACCAACGTTGCCTGCAGAATTCCTTCGGTACGCTCTTTATCCTCTATCCCGAGAACCAGCAAGGCTTGCAGCGCATCTTGGACTTCTGTCATGCTGACAGGAACTCCGCCTTCCCGTAATAAGCCGGCAAACTCCAGAAGATGATGATCCAGTTCGCTCCTCTGCTTCATCTTATTCTTCTCCCTCTTTGCCCATCATACTTTAGTTTCCCAAAGCAAGCGTTCCGCACCCATCTCCTGATAGAAAAGTTCCAAATCCTCCTGACTTTTGAGCAGCAAATTAAGGGTCGCCTCAATCCATGCCGGATCTAATTCTGATTTACCCATCACCAATAGTGCCTTCGCCCAATCCAGCGTTTCTGACACAGAAGGTGTTTTTTGCAGTACTAATTTTTCGCGAAGAATACCCACCGCTTTCGCGACCTGGTAGGCCAGTTTATCGGGAAGCCCCGGGAGTTTTGAGCGCAAAATCCTGACTTCTTTTTCAACTGAAGGAGCTTCGACATTTAAAAAAACACAGCGCCTTTTCAACCCATCGGAAAGTTCCCTTTCGCCATTCGATGTTAAAACAACCAAGGGCCGTTCCAGCGCTTTTATGGTTCCCATCTCCGGGATGGTGACTTGGAACTCCCCTAAAATCTCCAGTAAAAATGCTTCAAATTCACTGTCCGTCTTATCAATCTCATCGATCAGCAAAACGGAGGCTTCCCTGCTCATAAGCCCTTGAAGCAATGGACGCGGCAGTAAATATTCGGGAGAAAACAGATCCTCTTCCTGAAGATTCTCCTTCTGCATTTGAATTCTTAAAAGCTGTCTCTGATAATTCCATTCATAAAGGGCCTTATTTTCATCTAAGCCCTCATAGCACTGCAACCGAATCAACGGGGCTGACATGACCCGGCTTAAAGCCTTGGCTACCTCAGTTTTTCCCACACCCGGAGGACCGACAACCAAAATGGGTTTTTCTAGCCGGATGGCCAGATAAACCGTCAGCGCAATCCGATCTTTCTTTTCGGTGATATACCCGATTTGGGCAAGCGCCTGTTCAAATTCATCCAAAGTCATTTCGATTTTAATATCTACCCCTCCCCACATTCTCTCTTATAGGGGTATCATATCATAAAATGAGTCTCAAGAAAATTCTGAAATATTGATACATCGTTCCAGCACTTCGAAACAGTCTAAACGGCTGAATGCCAGCAAATCATTCCATTGAGCGCGGTCCAATTCCCACGGACTATGAGCTGAAATACGGCTGGCGAAACCGATCGGCCTTCCCCCCAGCAAGCGTTCAGTACGGCGTTGGGCCAAACTCACCACTCCCTCGGCCCGAGCCGTACAGAAGATAGGTTCCAGACAAAGGGCCGGTTTATCCCTGTAGGTTACCTGCAAACTGAATTGGAATAACGGTTCGACCCTGATATGTTCACGATGGATATCTTCCTTAAGCCGTGTCGGGTCAGGGTAAAGTCCCGCCCCCATCTGCCGCCAAAACTTTCTCTCCTTCGCATTCATAATCGGAGCCCGCAGGGCAACAGCGCCCATTTGCCGCGCAAAGCGAGCCACGAAATGGACTAACTCCTTCTCCACCGAACTTTCATAGGATAACCCCAATAGAACAACGAGGCGTTCCGCTGAACTGATGACCAGCTCACCGAACTCCTCGTTTTCTCCCAAAGCAACAGTATAATACCCCGGCAGCATGTGTAATCGGGGATTAATATTTTCTCCCTTTTCAAGGAGAAAAGCGGTCAAAGCGGCTGACCAATCTTCTAAACATCCCTCATTCCATTTATCCGCAGGGTTTAAATTGAGTTCCATCCAAGGCATAGTCTTCCCTCTTTCCGAGCATGGCTAATCTTAGAATTTTCCTTAGTGTGCCAAAATATTGCACCGTCTATGCTCGCAAAAGAAGGCGAATTTAAACCTAGAAATTCTTTAATTCTTCGGTCAGCCACTCATCCGGATTCGAAGGGAGCTGGACCTGGGATAGAAATTCAATAATCGGTTCTCCCCAGTATGGATCAAATTCATAACCCAAAAGCCCCCGGATTTCCTTTAAGGCACTCTCCTTATCCCTGACTTGCACCCGATAACGCTTCACTTCCGTCATTGTCATATACCGGTCAAAGATCCGGATTCCGCGAGCCAGTAAAGGAATAGCCTTTCCCTTGAGTTTATAGGGATAACCCCCGCCCGAGTAATTTTCATGGTGAGCGGCTAAGCCTTTGGCAATTCTCTCCCAGAATCGATTCCCCGTCCTTTGGTAAAAATCAAGAATTGCTCTCTCCGATTCAAGCGGATGCTCAATTTCACAGCGCCAAAACTCCAGCAATTTCTCATTGTCCATGTCACTTAATTGTTCCGTAGAAAAAAGGATTTCCCTTGGCCAGCGCATTTTTCCAATATCATGGAGCAAACCCGCAGCCACCCATTCATTTCGTGTAACCCATGCTTGTTTAGTCATCTGTTTACCCGAAGGAGTATCTGCAAACGCTGACATGAGATAGCCAACCCTTAAACTATGATAATAGGTCACATCATCAACCCAGGCTAAATCCCTGAGTAATTGCTGAATTTCCTTGCCATACATATTTGTTTAGCCCCTCTCCTCCTGTTTCAACTGCTTAGCTATGCTCACAATCCATAGATCAGGTGTTCCTTCTGTTCAAAATGAATCAACCGCTTTACCCCGCAGTTTCGAAGGAATTGCACTCCCTCTTGCAGATCGCGCCCGACATACTGAGCTTCATGAGCATCAGAGCCCAGCGTAAAGTCAATTCCTCGCCTCACCATTTCCCGAATCAATTTTTCCTCAGGGTAAAATTCCCCGACCGGTTTATACCTGCCCGCTGTATTCAGTTCGGCCACTAACCCATTCGCGGCGATAGCTTGCAGCGCCTTATCGGCCAATTCGCGGACATCGGTATGCGGTCTCACCCCGAATAATTTAATCAAATCAAAATGGCCGATCGTTGTAAAAAGTCCGCTGCGAGCTGCCTTTTCCACTAACTCAAAATACGCCAGATAGAGGCGGTCAGGATCTTCGGCCTGATGTCTCTGAATTTGATCCGGATAATCAAACAACCAGCTATTGATCTCATGAACTGATCCAATGACATAATCAAAGGGAAATGTCTGCAAAACGGCCTGAATTTTGACTTCATCCTCAGCCCGATAATCGACTTCCAAGCCGACCCGAACCTTTAAATCCGGATATTCTTCCGCAACCCTGCGGATCAACGGCAAATCTAGGTCCTCTAAATACATATCATGATCGGCAAAGCCGATTTCGTTGAGTCCCGCCCGCCGCGCCGCTTCCAAAAAGTTCCGGACATTTTCTTGATTTGCAAGCCTATCCTGATGCCCTATTAAATGAATATGCAAATCAAACATGATCTATCTCTCCTCAAACTATCTCTTTACCCTACGATGCATGCTGTTAAGTCCGGCAGGGTAAGTGCGACTACCCCGCTATCTCGCTTTGCTCGTTACCGGCCAAGTCTTCTTTACCCTACGATGCACGCTGTTAAGTCCGGCAGGGTAAGTGCGACTAGCCCGCTATCTCGCTTTGCTCGCTACCGGCCAAGTCTTCTTTACCCTACGATGCACGCCGTTAAGTCCGGCAGGGTAAGCGCGACTAGCCCGCTATCTCGCTTTGCTCGCTACCGGCCAAGTCTTCTTTACCCTACGATGCACGCTGTTAAGTCCGGCAGGGTAAGCGCGTCTAGCCCGCTATCTCGCTTTGCTCGCTACCGGCCAA
This sequence comes from Desulfitobacterium sp., assembly GCF_034927245.1. GTDB lineage: Bacteria > Bacillota > Desulfitobacteriia > Desulfitobacteriales > Desulfitobacteriaceae > Desulfitobacterium_A. The sequence goes on along the minus strand of NZ_JAYFQK010000042.1, from coordinate 11,607 downwards.
GTCTTCTTTACAGTGTTTGCAGTCCTGTTTTAACAAGGATATAAGGCTTTGTGGATAGCTCAGACTTCGCAAACCGAGTCTCGGGAGATTTCAAATCGTTAAAGAAATTCCCCGAAAGTTTAACATCAGTCTTACCCACAATTTTGCCCTTTTGGATTCTTAAACTTTGCGGAGCGCTTAGGGAGTAATACCCTGCCGCACTATTTTGGGTATGCATTCCGAGAACCGATAAAATCAAGATACCATCTTCAATTTCCTGGAGAACCTCCGGCCATAACCCTTCTTGAGCATGTTTAAGGTATAGCCCTGATGTCCCCAAAGGAAGTGCCGTGGGTCTTGTGCCCCATCGCCGGGCATCCTTGACCCTTAAGATCGGGGTCTTCAAAACTCCGTCTTGAACAAGAACAGTGCGATCGGCCGCAACTCCCTCAGAAGTCACTAAATAAGATCCCAATTCAAAAGGACGGAGAGGATCAATGATTAACGTTAAACCTTCGTTAAAAACGTGTTCCTGCTTTTCAAAATGTTCGACTCGGTAAGCGCTTTGCCCCTCTAAAATACTCTGCCCGATAAAATTAGGAACAATAAATTGCCCTATAAAAGCGTCTGCTACCCCCGGAGAAAAGACCACAGTGGTCTGCGGAGTAACCTGGGCTGCTTCCTGCTGCATTGCTTGATAATACTCCAGAGTCTGCTGCCAGGTCTTTACCCATTCTTCCTCACGGATCAAACGTCTTTTGGCAAACCCTCCTCCGACTATACTATCAAAGGAAAAGGAAAGCGCATATTCCGATTCCTGATACGTAACCGCTAAACCCTTCGAATTGCGGACATGGCGATATCCCCAGGCGGCTTGAATTTCGGCCTGCATTTCAGCCTGCTCGGGGCGATCTTTAAGCAAGCGGCTCAATTGGGCAAAAAGGATTTCATCATCACCCGCCAAAACCTTCTGAACCGCTCGATCTTCTACCGCAACCAAAGGGATGGCCTCCGGGGCCGGAATTTCCCTGCCATCCGGATCTTCATAGGCGGCCTGATACCACTGCCGCAGCTGCTCTTCCCCTGATTGATCATTTCTTTCGGATACGGCTTGAACCCTCGCTTGGCTCAAACGGCCGTCCTCCCAGACAATAAGGACTTCCCCGCTTTCCCTCTGACGATAACCGGGGGGGGTATATACACTCCCCGGTGCATTATCCTTAATTCCTAAGGAGATGAGTTGAGATTCATGCACGACAACTCGCCAGTCACGAATCCTTAGTTTCTGATCGGCCGGGGAAGTTTGGGCTTTATATAAAAGATCTTCGAGATGTGCTATAAGTTTCATCCTTGTTCTCCCCCTAAACTCACCTGTTCATCCTGTTCAAGCAAAAGATAACGATGGCTTCCCCCACTGGAAGGTACCGCCTGACCCGATTTACCGCAGGTACCGATCGCATCGTAACACCCTTGTCCCAGACCGCCGCGAATCGCTTGCAGCGCCGAAATAATTTTCCCGCTGAAAATGCTGGGTTGATAAACGGGTAAGGATGGATCGGCGAGGTCAATCATGCCGTCACACTGGAAAACAAAATCTCCCGTCTTGGGATTAACCTGTCCTCCGCGGTAGCCAAACAGCAAAAGGTGTTTTCCTTCTTCCCTTAATTCTCCTTTTTCTTTAAGGATTTCACGGACTTGCTGAATTTCCTCTTTTAATGTTGATGTTGGTGGAAGGGGAATCTCCTGATCTACGAGGAGACGGATGTTGGTCATTCGTGGAATAGGAATATAACCATAGCTTTCCGCACGACCCGCTCCGGTCACCTCCATTCCGGCTTCTTCAGCCGAGAAGATATCCCCCAAACCAGCTATAAGTACCCCATCTTTAACAATTTCGACGGTTTCCCGTTTTAAACCATTAGCAGAGTATGGCTGATACGCCCAGTCCCCTAAGAGCGGCCCATCGACTATATTTACACCGCTTCGGGCCACTTTCAGACCTTTTCTCAATTTTCCGTTTTCGCCAAGGACCGATTCTTTGATATGATCCGATTCCACGGCATGCCCAAAAGCTTCATGAGCCAACCCCTTAGCCAATCCATAATCAATAACTAACGGATAATGCCCTGAAGGAAGCTGGGGAGCCCGACAAACCTCCTGAGCAAGTTCAGCGCGTTCAAGTGCTTTCTTTTCCAGTATCGCATCTTCTTTTTCCTTAAGCAAGATTTCGACATCCACACCGCTACGATTTACAAGCGTACTTTGAGCTCTGCCATTTTCCCGAACGGTTCCCTGATGCATAAGCACCGCACGTGGAATTACAAAAGATACCCGTGTCCCATCCGAACGTCCGATGCACCAATGATCTTCAACTTGGCGGTAACTCGTCTGCCAAGCAATTTCAGAATTGTGCTTAAGTAAACGTTGATGCAGACCCAGAACAAGCTCTTGTAGTTGGGCCAAAGAAAAGTGTTCAAAGGGATAAACCCGCGGATCAACAGCCTCCTCCACAAGCTGAGGCGTCTTAAATATCATGCGGTTAGACTCCGCCCCGATCTTGGCGTTACGCTCTGCTAAAACAACAGCGCGTTGGATAACCTTCAGCCCCGCCTCAAGGCCAAGAACATCTGAGGATGCAAAACCGGTAACCCCTTCTTCCGTAAAAGCCTGAACCCCAATTCCGCTGTCCCAGCCGCTTGAAACCCGCTCAAACTTTCCATTGCTTAAACGCATTCCCCATTCGCGTTTGGATTCCAGGCGTACAATAATATATTCTAACCCGTTTTCTTTAAAGAGCTGATCCATCAGTTCTCGAAGTTCATCCTTGTTCACAATGTTCCTCCATTTTCCCACATATTGATGTATTGTATTATACCATGCTTAGCCTCGGAAAATAATTCCTCGGGAATTTTATGTATAGTAAAGCCCTCGAGCGGACACAATCTTATTAGTCTCACGTTTTCCAATTTTTTATCCCCACTCCTCTCTTTTACTTCACTTGCGGCGCGTGTATTTAGATACCCGGTCGCAAGCTTTTTTTATTTATGTGATATTAAGAGAATATTACTTACAGGACTATTTTCATCCGATGAGGAATAAAAGGCTATCAGTGTATCACCGAGTTCAAACTCAAGAATGCAGCCCCCGCCTTCTTCATTTTTACCGTTAAAACGCGGCTCCCCTATAACCGCTTTGACCTCCGCAGGGGTTTGTCCGACTTTAGAACCGTATACGTCAATCTCTTTATTCTTAATTTCGATACCGGAAATTATGGTGTCTACTGATGTATAAAAGATAACATCTTTTAAGTTGCTAAACACGAACCCATTATTCTCTATCTTTATTTCACCCCACTCAGTGGGAGCCGATTCTAAAGTTTTTCCCATCCATTCCGGGACAATTGGCGGCTCCTCTTTATCTCCTTGTTCCACGAGAGAATCAGCATTCTGACTTTCTTCCCCTGGTGTGATGGAATCGTTGATTGCGGCTTGGTTTGAGCTGCAGCCACTCATGATCAGGGTGATAAGCAAAATTAAAACAATTTTCTTCAGCACCGATAGCCCCCATTTCCTCTTGTCTCTTTCCGCCTTCACTAATTCCTCTATATGTAAGATATAGCTAATTATACTATGAACCTCACCCGCTGAATCAACATACAGCGAATGAGGTTCATTGCTTATAAATGGGAAAGAGAAATTAGAAGATTACACCTAAAGCAATCAGGATTAAAATAGCAATTGCGATAATCCCTACGCCGACGCCAACTGCCGGACCAACCGGTGCTGCCGGAGTACATACTGGATGACAGCAAGCACCAACGCCTCCACCGAAGCCTCCACCAAAACCACCTAAACCGTACATAACTTTACCTCCCCTTTATATTTTTGTTCTCACTTAGAATACGATTCCCATTGCAATCAGAAGAAGAATAATGACTACAACGATTGCAATTCCCGGTAAAAAATTAGGTCCACAAGCTCCACCAACACCAGCACCAAATGCCATTTGAAATTCCTCCTTTATCTGAAGATACTATAGATTATTCACAGCACTCGTAATTGCCACAATTTGGTAATACATTTTTTTACATTAAAAAACCCTTAACTCCCTATCAAATGGAAGGTTAAGGGTTTTCGAGGTATTTCTAATCTAAAACTTTGACCATTAACTTTCGTTCCTCAGCAAATCCAAGTGATTCATAAAGGTGTAAGGCATAAAGATTATGACTGCTCACCGCCAATCCCAAATAATGAATTCCCTGTTCTTTTGCATATTCTTCAGCAGATTCCATAAGGGTTCGTCCAACACCGTGATGTCGATATTTCGGCGAAACCGCCAAATCCATGACCCAGGCTTGTAAAACCCCGGTTAGCTCCTCACGCGAGGAGGGATAAAGAACCAAATACCCCATGGGTTCTTCCTTGTCCGTTTCCGCTATAAAAACCACTGAATCGGTCTGCTGAATCCACGTCCAGAACCCTTTTAAGGTCTTCTCCCGAAATTTCATCGTATCTTCCATGGACTGCTTGCGCCATGGTGAAATGCTGGAAGGTATCACATCTTTCCCCAACGCATACATAAAGGGCCAGTCCCGAAGGTTTCCTTGCCGAACCCGCATAAAATCACCCCTTGGGATAATCTACGCACAATTCAATCCGCTTGTTCTGCGATTAAAAAAAAATCATATATTGGTAACGATTCAGTTAACGCTTAAAAGGAGAATTAAAATATGTCACTCCTTCTTGCGATGCTTCTCGGACTTTTTTGCTTGCTTTATGGTATGTCGATTCTCCGGCTCGGACTTGAGCGTTTTGCGGCGGATGCTTTCAAACGCGTGCTTGACAAAATGACCCTTACTCCCTGGCGAGGTCTTTGGAGCGGTACGGCCGCGACGGCTTTGCTCCAATCCAGTACTGCCCTTTCCGTGATGACGATTTCCTTCGTTGATGCCGGACTTATTCCCTTTGAAAATGCCTTAGGGCTTATTCTCGGAAGTAATATCGGCACGACAATGACGACACAGCTCCTTGCCTTTTCTCTCGATTCCTTTATACCGTACATTTTGCTTTTGGGATCTCTCGGATTTCTCTTTATTCCCAATCGTTACCGTTACTTAGCCCTCTCCGTTTTCGGGCTGGGGTTATTATTTCTCGCCCTCCATTTATTGAAAACGGGAATGGCCCCCTTAGCCGAAATTCCGATTGTACAAGCATTTTTAATGCAGCTCGGAGATCATCATTTTCAAGGGGTACTTGCGGGAACCTTGCTTTCCGCCCTTTTACACTCCTCGGCAGCTACAACCGGGCTTGTCATGCTTCTTACCGAGGGAGGATATTTAACCCTGCCGACTGCTCTTGCCTTTATCTTTGGTGCCAATATTGGAACTTGTTTTACAGCGGTTATCGCTTCCTTTGTCACAAACCGAGCGGCGCAGCGTGTTGCCCTTTTCCACGTTTTGTTGAACGTCTTTGGCGTCCTTCTGTTCCTGCCCCTCCTTAATCCCCTAGCCTATTTGCTGGAAGGCTTAGGAGGCAGTCTAAGCCGGCAAGTGGCCAATGCTCATACTGTCTTCAATCTGGTATCTTCATTAGTTGTTTTCCCCTTTTTGCCCTTAGCAACCCGGTTCTTAACACGGGTACTAAAGTAAGGATCAGATAATTTATGGTCGTGTAGTATTTCTTCTAAGGTTTTATTTTAGAGTAATCCTTTGTTATAGAGGCGGAAAAATAGGGACCGTTGCTAACGAACTATTAAGTTCGTTTTGCAACAGTCCCTCTATTTTGGACACATCTTCCACTCTTTTATGGCAACTGATATTTCTCCGCCAGGAAATCACAGATACCCACCGCATCATCGAGATCAAAGCAGGGGATTCCGACCTCGAATGAAACATCGCTGGCGATAGCGATCAGCTCTTCCGGTTTATAAAAGAGTTCTTTATGCACCTCTGACCGAAACACCTCAATTTTGGGTTTGTTTCCGTGTTTGTACCCTTCCGTGAAAATGAGGTCAACTTCTGGGAGACGTTCAAGCACTTCATCAAGGCTTTGTTCCAACTCCCGCGTTTCCAAAATCGCCGTCTTATGAGGTGAAGAGATCGCAACTACATCCGCCCCGGCTTGTGTAAAACGCCAGGAATCTTTCCCCGGTTTATCCATGTCAAAATCATGGGCATCATGTTTGACAACCGCAACTCGCCAACCTCGTTTTTTAGCCTCACACACCAGTTTTTCAAGCAATGTTGTTTTTCCCGAGTTGGAATGCCTTGCCACGATCGAAACGACGGGGGGCTGAATTGAATTCATTCTTCATCCACCTCTTCCCCCAATTAATAATTATATTACTTTCCCAATATTTCCTTAATGGCAAGATTTGAAGCATCAAAATTCATGGCATTATCAGACTCTAAAACTTTAAGATCATGGTTTTCCATACACTTTTCACAGGCCAGCATCATGCTTCCCGCTTCATAATTGGCGGCAAGTTTGCCCCCTTCAAAATAGGGTATTTGGTGAATCTCCCAAGCCAAATGCGTCTCTCCGCATACATCACAGCACATCTCCGAACGAAGCAGACTCTTATCCTTACCGGCCACGATCAGTTGAAGCGTGTATTTTTGAATATAATTCTTTTTAAGATCTTCCAAGCTTTTTGCCATAGCTATTCCCCCGTTTTCTGTTATGTGCATTACCACCGGTAACCCATTATACAATATCACAATTAAATCGATAAGGCTATTTCCGCAGGATTATTTGGGGAATTAATGCCGCACGAGGTTAAATATCTCTCACCTCAGAGTGACTCCAGCGGGCAGATAGGATCTCGCCGGCTTGAACAGGTCCATGTCCTCCGGGAACATCGATTAAGAGATCGCTGCCAATCATCGAGCGTAAAATGCCGGACCCTTGCGCATAATTGGGGTCAGCCCAAATTTCGCCGTCGCGTAAAATCGCGCGTGCCCGTAAAAAGCGACGCTGTTTTCCCGATTTGCTAAAACTTCCTGCCATCCTGACGGGAAAGACCTCAACTTCATCCCGTCGTCCCGCCATTTTTTTCAGCGATGGGCGAACAAGAAGTTCGTAAGTAATCATAGCGGCCGCGGGATTTCCGGAAAGTGCAAAATAGAGCTTATTTTCTTTAACCCCAACCGCCACAGGTGTTCCGGGTTTTAAACTCAATTTCCAAAAGAGCAATTCACAACCGATTCCAACTAAAGCCTCGCGGATTAAATCATAATCTCCCACAGAGGCACCGCCCGTTGTCACCACCGCATCCATGTCCTGTAATGATCTTAAGGTATCCATCGTTTCCGGCAGGCGATCCGGAACGAAAGATGCAACTTTTACTTCGCAGCCCGCCTCCAAGAGAAGGCCTTGCAAGGTATGCGTATTACTGTTATAGATCTTTCCCGGTAAAAGCGGCTTTCCCACTTCCATCAGTTCTGAACCCGTAGAAAGAATACCAATACGCGGCTTCCGGTAAACGCTCACCCTTTCCACACCTAAAGCCGCTAATAAGCCAACGGCAGAAGGGGTAAGCACGCTTCCCGGAGTTAAAACGATTTCTCCCTTCTGAATCTCCTCGCCTTGCCGAACTATATTGGCACCGGGTAAAACCGGCCGCTGAATTAGCACCTGATCTTCATGGGCTTCTGTATCCTCAATCCGCACAACGCAGTTTGCCCCCGCCGGAATCGGTGCACCTGTAAAAATCTTCGCACATTCTCCATGGGCTATTTCACGATCGGGGTAGGTACCTGCCGGTATTTCGCTTACTTGTCGAAGCGCAAGTGCGGTAAGATCCGTTGGACTTGCCGCGTAAGCATACCCATCCAACGGTGAACGATCAAAAGGAGGCATGGCTATCGGAGAAGTCACCGATTCAGCCAAAATCCGATAATACGCCTCATTCAGACCAACTTTTTCTGTCCCGGCCGGGCTTATTTTTGCTGAGACAATTTCCCATGCCCGTTCTAACGAAATCATAGTTTCCATCTGCTTATCCCTTTCTTCACCAACAAGTGAATCCTAATATTACGATTCCTTGGGATTCACCTTGAATCGTTCGACCTGAACCATTCCTCTTTCCCGATAGACTTCCAGTTGACGATAGGGTTCCTCGATTTGGATAATTTCCTTATCCACAATGATCATCACATTGGGATGACAATAATTAACCTTCAATCGTTTCGTACCGTTGAACTGAACTGTGGTGATGCTTACTTCGGATCCCCCTAATTCGCCGATTTCAACGTTCCCGCCTGCAATAACTTTGCCGCCGCGGCAAACCCCTTCGATTTTGACATCCCCGCCTGCTTGAACCGTTGAATTGTAAGCTCCTTTATAGCAAATAAAGGAACCCCCGCATTCCACATTCGCTCCTTGAATATATGTAACCGAGCACTCTAATTTTTCCGGAACCTCAACAGAGATATTCAGAACAATCTGTTCTAAAGCCTGATCTACGCGTTGCAGAAGAGGCAATGCCTGGGGATCAAGGGGTCCCAAACCGACCAGAAAACGTTTTGCGGTTCGTATCAAAAGAACGATCTCTTGAGTCAGAATCTCATCCTTCATTTTCAAAACGAACTTTTCAAGATCTGCGGACATTTTAGGGAGATCAGGATACCTTCGCTCAATGACGAGTTTTAAACATTGACCCGTCTTTAAGCGTTCAGCCTCGGGACAACCGAATAATTCCGCTGCTTGCAGTAAACATGGATTGAGCGCTTCGTAAAATTCCTTCAAGCGGCGCAATAACTCTGCGCGAACAACATAACGTACCCCGACAATCAAATGCCCGCCCAAGACATTACGAAGAATTTTAAGTCCCTTTTCAGCACGAATTTCCGCTTTTGAAACCGAACCTTGAATTTCTACCTTTCCCCCGGAAAAGACATGAAATCCGTCCTGGACATTTCCGTTGATAAAAACATCTCTTGGGAACTCGACACTTCCCGTCTCCAAATCCACATCTTGATTAAGAAGATAAATGTTTTCGACCAGATATGTTGTCTCATCGACACGAACGGGGAACCCCGCACAGGAAGCAATAACTTCCAAGCCATCTTCGGAAAGTTGGACATTCTTTTTTAGTTTAAATTGTAAATCCTTAACAGGCAGCGGGGGAATCGGCCGACCCAGGACATCTTTACCGGGCGATCCCTCTTGTCCCGGAATTTTCCGTGCTAAAACCGCACCCTCATCAATAAAATTCCTTTTTGAAGCAAAAAAATCAATACGTTCTTTATTTTCATCATAACCGACTGCGCATTCACCCACAAAATCTTCGAAACGGGTATGGACAGTAGGGGACGGAAGAGTTGCCTCAGCGACAACGACTTCTGCTTCTCCGGTTTCTTTGATGTTGAGTATTTCAGACCAGGCTTCATTGCGGACGCCATGAACAATCTTTAAGCGCACGATATCCGCTTGCAAATGTCCGTTATCCCAGTAAGTCCCTTCCGGAGGGGTGTCCTTCCATATGACGATATCCTCCCATTTTAACCGGGTATCCGCTTGAATAACCTCAGGCAGTTCATAACGCCCCGGTTTCTCATATTTAACCTTGGCAACTGCGCTTAAGCCATTTTGGCGAAGAACAATATCCCAAGTCCTATGTCCTAAATTGTCGCATGGAATAAACTCAATCCTGTCTTCCTCTTTCACCGAAAAAGGCTCCATCTGCAGTTCCCCGTTAAAATAAGTGGCCCCTGCCAACGGATAAGGAATAATTTGCCGAACAGACGGAATTAAGGGAACTAAGTATTTCTTTTCTTCTTCATTCCAAATCGGACGAATTTGGAGGCTTGGCTCATTAACTTCAACCTCCTCACAGGTTAAAAAAGGTGCGTCCGTTGAATCCGTTTGCTTTGCCTTCATACATACTCGGACTTTCCACTGCCGGGAAAGGAATCCCGGCTTATCGAGAACCTCAATATCTAGGTCTTCCGGTTGACAGTCCCATTTTCGGGCGTATTCGTTTCTAATGTTATCTATAGATTTCCCCCGTGTTGTTTCTTCCTTCATTATTAACACCTCATCGAATAACATTCCGCGAATTCCGTTAAAAATTACTTTAATAATTAGTTTAACAACTAAGTTGGAGAATTACCAGACAATTCTATAAATACATTTTTTCTTTCAATGTTAAGCACCGCCATCGGGACCTAAAGGCCAGTGAACCTCAACATTTCCCTCAACATTTCCCGCATCATCTCCACCTGTTATTTCTTCTCTATTATCGGTTTTGTCTTTCCGATAGCCGGAGGATCCTTGTCCGTTCGGATCCAGATCATTGCCCGGGATTTTTGGTAGAGCCGTAATGGTCGAAGAGGGAACCGGTTTTAATAAATCAACCTCATGATCATCAATAACCTTAGCCGTTGTAATCCCCTGCAATAAATCACGCATCACTTTTTTGGCGTCCCGGGGATCAACTTCCCAATAGCTGACGCCCTTAAGATCTAAAAACTTTCCAGGCAGCGTTTGTGAAACAATATCTACATTTTGTAAGCCGATCGCCACTTTCGATATTTTCAGAATATCCGGCAGACTCAGATTGGTCTGGACTGCTTCATTAAGCTGAGGAATTAACCAGGGAAGTTTAGGAAGGGTTGAGATTTGAAGCATTTCTTTGGCAACTGCTTTCAAAACCTCTTGTTGACGGGCTGTCCGTGAAATATCAGCCAGAGCATCATGCCTAAAACGGGCATACTGAAGAGCCTTCGACCCATCTAAACGTTGAACCCCTTTTTTAAGGTTGATATAGCCGTCCGTTTTATCTCCGGTTTCATAGTACATATCTTTTTCAACATCGACCGTAATCCCCCCAAGGGTGTCAATGATCTGTTTAAAACCGCTAAAATTGGTCTCAATATGGCCCGCTACAGGTACCCCTGTTAAATCAGAGACGACCCCTTCGAGGGTTTCCATATCCTCAAGCGCAAAAACCGAGTTTATCTTAATATTGGGATGCCCGGGGATCGAAACCCGAGTATCGCGGGGGATCGAAAGCAGACTGATTCTCTGGTTTGTCGGATCAACACTGGCCAGAATTAATGAATCTGTATTAAACTTCGTATCTCCCTGTCGTTGATCTGCTCCCACCAACAAAACGCTGACAAGCTTCGACGTATCCAGTCCGTCCGAATCCGCCGAAAAAATACCGTTGCCATGCTTAGAAACAGGGAATAATCCTAACTGAAAAGCTCCGAATGCTGTAGCAGCGACGAGTAGGACAATTATAGATAAAAAAGCCTTTTTTCTTCTCACGTGATCAACTCCATGCAACATTCTGCTTAATCCCATTGTACCTATTTTTCTTATCTATTACCAGTTTACCAGAAAAAAGCGTTTTTAAAAATAAAGCTTTTCAGATTTCTTAGATGGTATTTCTCTTTCTAAGATGATAAAGTTGTTAGAAAGTCAAAAAGAGAAAAATATCAAGAATGAAAGGATATTATACACGGGTTTAATTTACCTCGTTTCAGTAGCGTTGCATCAAATTAACTAACAAAAAGTCAAGTCTCTTGTAAGGTTAAATTTCAAAGAAATCTTTCGTAAACGGTCAATATTCCTGATTATTCCTGTCAAGGCAATAAAAAAGTCCTTATAATTAGAGTTAGGG
>NZ_JAYFQK010000043.1:0-31681 GCF_034927245.1 Desulfitobacterium sp. | reverse complement strand
AAATACCCCTTTAGGGGTGGCAAAGGTGGCAAAGACAAGTAGCTTGAACGTATGTGAAAGCCAGCGTCTTTAGGCGCTGGTCAGTAACAAAGGCTTATAGCCTTATCCCAAACCACCCGTTGGACGGGTGGTGATGATTTGGCATTAGCTTAGGATTTTAGCATACCTTCCACTGTTTCTAGGTTTCCCTCGATGATTTGCTTTTCAATATTGAAGTCTAAAACGATTTCCTTAATTTCAGGGGGCATAGTCCCCTGATTTTCAGCGACTTTATTGGCCGCAAAATCTCCCCAGCTTCTGCGTAAATCCCTGGCCCAAGTTCCGTGACCAAAGGTCCAATTGACAATGCTATATAATTTCGAATGTTCATCGTTCCCCGACAGATCGCTTCCTGACAGATCATTTCCCTGCGGTTTTTCCCCAAACACTTCAATTCCATATCCTTTTTCATCATCAAAATACCAGATGAAATAGAGCTTCCGGTAAGAACCTGCGTGATCTGAAATTAGAGGTTGCTTAGTTTGCATCGGATCACCTCCCATTGAACAGACTTATGATTTTATTTTATCACGATAATAAAAAACCGAAACAGGGGAAAGATAATTTAAAGTCTTTGATTAAGGGGTTGTAAGTACAGATGGGTAACAAACAGAATGCTGCCGATAAATGGTTTAAGAATCCTCCGACTTCTTTCTGGATTGCTTCGACGCCGGAAACGAATTATCCCGCCCTGCAAGAGAATTTAAAGGTGGATGTCGCCATTGTCGGAGGAGGAATGGCGGGAATCACTTCAGCGTATCTACTGACTCAAGAGGGATTAAAGGTAGCTGTGCTGGAGGCGGATCGAATTCTTCTTGGGACAACTGCTCATACCACAGGGAAGCTGACTTCTCAGCATGGGCTGATTTATGCTCAGCTTCAAAGAAATATGGGGCAGGAGAAAGCCAAACAGTATGCCGAGGCCAACGAGGCTGCCCTCCATTTTGTGGCGAAACTTGTTGAAGAGCAGCAGATCGATTGTGATTTCAGCTATCAGCCGGCCTATGTTTATACAGCATCTAAGGATTATATTCAGAAAATAGAGGATGAAGTTGAAAGCGCCTTGGCACTCGGAATTAAGGCAAGCTTTGAGAAAAAGTTGGAATTACCCCTTGATATACTGGGGGCAGTCCGCTTTGAGCAGCAGGCCCAGTTTCATGCCCGCAAATATTTACTCGCCTTAGTCCCTAAAATTCTGGACAAAGGCGGTCAAATCTTCGAGCAGACCCGAGTAGTCGACCTTGACGGCGCAGGAGATGGCCCGTATACGCTCATCACAGCTAAGGGGAGCAAAGTCACCGCAACACACGTTATTATGGCGGCGCATTATCCCTTTAACTTTTTCCCGGGACTCTATTTTACACGACTGTATACGGAGAGGGCATATGCTGTAGTTGCCAAGGCTCAGGAAAAATTCCCGGGCGGAATATATATCAATGCCGAAAAACCGGACCGTTCGCTGCGTTCCTTGCCAACCCCCGAAGGCGAGCGGATTTTAATTGTCGGGGAAAAGCATAAAACAGGCCAGGGTGAAAACTTAAGGCAGCGTTATGAAAACCTTATGAATTTTGCCGAACAGCTCTTTACGGTTGAAGATTTCCCATATCGCTGGTCAGCTCAAGATTGCACCAGCTTAGACGATATTCCCTATATCGGAAGAATGTCTTCGCAAAGCCCTAATCTTTATGTAGCCACCGGATTCCGTAAATGGGGTTTGACGAACAGCACCGTTTCAGGGCTTCTCATTCGTGATTTAATCGTCAAAGGAGAATCCCCTTGGGAAGATGTTTATTCTCCTTCAAGGACGGCTACACTAAGCACAGCAGCTCAGTTTGCCGTTCAAAATGCCGATGTCGCGGCGAATTTAATCTCCGGTAAGCTGGAAGACGTACCGGATAAAGTTGAAGTTAAGCCCGGGGAGGCAAATGTTGAAACTGAGGATGGACAGCGTGTGGGAGTATTTAAAGACGAGGCAGGTAAGATTCATAGAGTTGATACATCATGTGCCCATCTGGGGTGTGAGCTGCACTGGAATAATGCCGAAAACTCCTGGGACTGCCCTTGTCATGGTTCACGGTATACTATGGACGGTGAAATCCTTGAGGGGCCGACAGTAAAACCGCTTAAGGTGCTTAACGATCATGATGATTGATTTAAAGAGGTGCGCAGTTTGAGTCTAGATTTTCGCTCTTTGGTGATTGCTCTTTTCTCCATCTTTTTAGGAGCAACCGGCCAGTTCCTTTTTCGGGTCGGCATGCTCCAATACGGCCGGGTTACTTTTCAAAATATTTGGCGTCAGCTCTTGGGTATTGTTTTTACGCCGGCTATTTTTGCGGGATTTATTTGTTTTGGAATCAGCTCCATCTTATGGTTAGTTGTCATTTCCAAGTGGGAGCTGAGTTATGCTTATCCGATGGTTGCCTTAGGATATGTTCTTGCCATTTTTTACGGAACACTTTTCTTGCATGAAAGCGTAAATCTGCCTAAGATTTTAGGAAGCCTATTGATTCTGATCGGGATATCCGTCCTCGGTCTTTTCGGTCACCCCAATAATTTCTAAGTCTACTTTACCTCACGATGCATGCTATTGAGTCTGGCTGGGTAAGGGCGACTTTTGCGGTAGATGTAAGTTGCATCTTTGTGCGCAATAAGATATTATCTAGGTAAGGGTAAGTGCGATATAGGCTTCGTTCTACCCCGGTTCGTCGCCGAATAAGACGTTAGCGTTATACAACTGAATAACCCTATAACTCTATAACCCAATTTACTTCTGATAATATGGTAAAAGGGGCGTGTGCGGACGATGAATTTTCAAGATCTAGGTAGAGGCGCGCGAATTGAGCTGGCCAAAATGGCGAAACAGTTGGGGATGAAATTTATAGGGTATAACCCCTCTGCTCAGCAGGTTTCTCTTGAGTACAAAGGCAAAGGCTTGACATATCCTCTTGAAGCTTTTATTGAAGAGTATGAGAAGGGTTCAGAATTAGTGCAGTAATACAAATAAGCGAATGAATGAAAATGCCCCCGGCACGGATTCCAAATCCATGCTGGGGGCATTGCTTATTTTCCTTAGTCGAATGATTTTCTTGAATAGAAATGAAAAGAGCGCACACGCATGAGTTAGTTTCATTCAGGCTAACCTGCGTTTGCGCCTTAATATGGGGCTTGCGGGAAAGATGCGCACACCATGACGGACGACCAGTGTGACAGGCAGCGGCCGATAGTGTCCGGCATGATCTTGAGAAGCCGTGGCTCTCTCCTTTTCAAATTTGCAGTACTCTTGCCAATGAGTTTCAAATTCCTCAAAGGTAACAGGGAATTCCTCACCTTCGGCAAGTTGGAAGGCATAGAGGCCATTTTCGAGGTCCTGGACATAACCGATGATTAGACGTTCGTGAAAAAACAAGAGTATCCCACCTTTCTCTTCATCGTTTTTCTGTCTCTACACTATAATATGAACCTTAACCTAATTATAGTGTACAAAATCACGTGTGGGAAGAAGAATTATAAAACTATTCTTGTTTTTGATAAAAAAAGGAAGAAACGGATTTTAAACCAAGATTGTTCATTCCGAAAAGGTGCTCGGTACTTCCCGTAAAAAGGATTCCTCCTCTGTTTAAAGATTGGGTGAACTTTCGATAAAGCATCTCTTTCGCTTCTTCCGTGAAATAGATAACAACATTTCGGCAGGCCAGAAAATCAAAACCGCTTTCGAAACGATCCGTGAGCAAATTCTGCGGCTTAAAGGTGATTTGGCGTTTCACAGAATCTTTTATTTGATACCCTTTGTCGGTTAGGGTAAAATACTTGTGCAGAAGCTCAGGCGGAGTAGAGGTAAAATCGTTTTGTTTATAGATTCCATCCCGCGCTTGTTTCAGAACATTGACATCAATATCGGTGGCCAGCACACTAAATTTGATATGCGGGAAATATTCCATTAAAGTGATCGCTAAGGAATAAGGTTCCTGACCGCTAGAGCAGCCAGCGCTCCAAAGCTTAAGATTTGTTTTTCCCTCGATAAGCTTAGGAAAAATGGTTTCCCGCAAGGTCTTCCACTGGTTAACATCTCGAAAGAACTGGGAAACATTGATCGTCAAATGTTTGAAAAAGGCGTCATAAAGAACGGGGTCTTCGTTTAAAGCTTTCATGAAATCGGGGAAGGTCTGATATTTGTGAGAAGTCATAAAGCTTATGATCCGTCGCTGCATCTGGTTTTGTTTATAAAAATTCAGATCAAGCCCGCTTTTAGGATGGAAGGCTTTGATGAACCATTCATAAGTGTTTTCAGTGTGTAACATGTTGAGCACCTCTTTACATTGTGTTTATATTTAACATAATAAGTCAATGATCAGCCCTCGTATTTCGTCAATCTTATTCAAGATATCCAGAGGCTTGCTTTGGGTTTCAAGGAGCGTATTGCCGAGATCCTCGAGTGATTTATCGATTTTTTGAATTCGGGAGAGAACTTTAGGCCTTCCGCGAAAATCCCAACAGGTTTCTTCAGAGAGCCGGCGGCTTTGGCCAAAAGTAGAGCGCAAAAAAGATTTGACCATGCTTTTAAAATCCGCTAAATCGCCTAAGGAAAAACTCTGAGCAAGCGCTTTTCCTTTATCATCAAATTTTTTCAGGAAATCTTGAAGCTCTTTCTGCTGCAGGTGATGAGCCTGGTCTAAGGCTTGAATGAAATCCAGTTCTCCCCGTGCCGGAGCAGAGGATGAGCGGGTTATGCTTTCGGTTTGGGCGGTGCCATCAATTCGTAAGGGCATCGAAATCCTCCTTTGAAAGGATAAATGTTATGAGTTCACGGCGCAATTTTTTAAAAATGCTCTTGGGGTTATCGGCTTTGTCCTTACCGTGGACGCTTTGGCCGGGAAAAATAAATCAAACCTTCCAAAGCTGGGTTAAGCGTCCTTCGGTTAAGCTCATTACCCCAATGTCTGAGCTTCCCCAGGGGGTAACCGATGAAGAAATGCTCTACCATAGTGCGATGGAGGATATCACTGCGCTGTCCGCACCGGAGATGCAAGGGCGTCAAGCCGGTACTGTCGGGGAGAATAAAGCGTCAAGTTATTTGTCGAAACAAATGAGTTCACTCGGCCTAATCCCGATGGGGGATCAAGGGAAAAACTTTACCCAGGTTTTCACGATTCCTCCCGTTAGCAAAAATGTCGTGAACGGCAGGCTCACCTTTATCCCCGGCACCCTGGGAAGCTTGCGTACTCCAAGCGTGAATCTGCTGGGAGCCATAAAGGGCAAAGTGCAAGATCAAGTGATCCTTGTTTCGGCACATTATGATCATCTTGGGGTTTATCAGGGAAAGATATATCCCGGTGCTAATGATAATGCATCCGGGGTAAGCTGTGTTCTTGAAGTGATCCGCCGTCTTCTTCGGGATGGTAAGCCGGCGCGGAAAACAGTGGTATTTGCCTTTTGGAGCGCCGAGGAAATGGGGTTTATCGGTTCAAAGGCCTTTGTGCAATCCCCGACATTTCCGCTGGGACAAATTCAGGCGATGCTGAATATCGACACAGTTGGGAACGGCCCGGTTGGAGATTTTGGGCTTTGGTCAGTGAATGAGGATAATATCGCTTATCAAGCCGTTAGGGCGGCAGCGATTCAAGCCGGAGCAAGCGCCGGGCGGACTCCCTTCGGAGGGCATAACAGTGACCAGGCGAGCTTTGCTCAAACAGGGATACCTGCGGTGACGTTGATGGCCGGAGATTGGCTGAACAAGAACCATACCCCTGAGGATACGATAGACTTGATTGAACCCGAACAGCTTGAGTTAGCCAGTGATATTGTATATCGTGCGGTGCAGCTGTTAGCCTTTAAGTAAAGAGTATGTCTATTCTTGTGGGGCCGCAGCTGCGGCAGCGCTGCCGGGTTCGGTTGTATCGTACTTGGAACGAAGGATGACTAAATCTACACGTCGATTGCGGGCGCGGCCTTCTTCGGTATCATTGGAGGCCACAGGACGGTATTCCCCATATCCTGCCGCGGAAAGGCGATCCGGTGAGATTGCTCCCGGAGCGGCCATGATATGCAGAACATTAGTTGCCCGAAGTACGGAAAGTTCCCAGTTACTGGGGAAACGGCCGGTATTGATCGGGAGGTTATCCGTATGACCTTCAACTTTAATATAATTTGGAGCAGAGGCTAAAACCGTGTTGATTTTATCCAGAATTTCACGAGCTCGCGGCGTTATATCTGCTGAACCGCTTTCAAAAAGCAGTGTTTCTTGAATACTGATGACCAAGCCTCGTTCTTCGATCGAAGAGACGAGCTGAGCTTGAATCCCGTTATCGGCCGCAAATTTGTCGAGCTTTGCCTTAATTCCTTCAATCGTCATATTCTCGGCATCTGCATTTCCCTGACCGGACTTGATCCCGCTTCCCGCCGTATTCATATTGTCGGTCACTTCTTCTGTTGTTCCCTGTTGAGTGGCTTGGCTTTTGGGACTTCCCGTTTCGAATATGGACGGGCCGCTTGTGCTCGAACCGACATTAATCTGCGAAGCAGATCCGCCGCCTAGGGCGACGCTTAAGGATTCGGCTACCGCTTTAAATTTGTTGGCATCAATTTGACTCATCGAATAGAGGACGACAAAAAAAACCATCAGGAGTGTAATCAAATCAGAATAGGTGAGAAGCCAGCGTTCATGGTTATCCTTTTCTGGCTCTTCTTGACGTTTTCTTGGCATTCAATCACCTTCGCATTATTTATGAACCCTAGATTGATGCGCTTTCGGCATCCATGTTCAAAGCATCACCCGTCGCTTTGCCTTTCGGCTTTGGCAGATTTCCCAGGTGAGTCTTTAATTTTTCCTTAAGAATAGAGGGGTTTTCTCCGGCTTGGATGGAGAGAATTCCATCTAAGACCATTTCCATGGCGCCGACTTCATCTTTATCTTTCTGTTTAAGCTTTGAGGCGATGGGCAGCCACAGGAGGTTGGCGGAACTAATCCCATATAGCGTAGCTAAAAAAGCAGCGGCAATAGAACTTGAAAGTGAATTGGGGTCTGACATGTTTCCCAAAACTTGGACAAGTCCCATCACAGTTCCGATAATACCCATGGTCGGGGCATAACCGCCGGCAGCCTCAAATACGGCAATTCCGACTTTATGGCGCTTTTCCATAACACTGATATTAGATTCCAAAATCTCACGGGTGATCTCAGGATCCGTACCATCAATCACGAGCTGCATGCCTTGCTTGGTAAAACGATCCTTTACGGATTCAAGTTCCTGTTCAAGACTGAGCAATCCCTCACGACGCGCTTTTTCGGCAAAGCGAATCAGGGTTTCGTAAGCTTCATCAATACCAAAGGATTGCGAGGTAAAGGCAATTTTCAGCCATTGAGGAACTCTTTTTAAGTCGTCCAACGGAAAGCTTGTCACGACGGCACCAATCGTTCCGCCAAAAACAATCATCGCTGCCGAAAGCTGGAATAAGGCTCCTATACTTCCGCCTTCTTCAAGATATCCTAAGATTAAAAAACCGAATCCAACGACTAGTCCAATTACAGTTGATAAATCCATGAACGATTAGCCAGTGCATACTCCCAAAGAGGGAACTGCTCAGGCGTACCTCCTTTTTTATGTCATATTTATATTATCGAAAAACCACGGGAAAACCTTGAGCTTTCCTTTACGGTTAACTTTTAGATCGCAAAGACTTCGGGCAGCGGAATCACTAAGTCAGGGAATACGATTACACGAACTTCATCCGGAACTTTATAGAACGTTGGTGTACCGTAAATCCCCTGATTAAGGTTAAAGATGAGCGCGGTTTGATCATAGGGATGAACAACCCAATATTCCGGAACGCCGGCTCTTTCATAAAGGCGTAATTTGTCACCTAAGTCTTTTTTCATAGTTGCCGGTGAAAGAATTTCAATGATGAGATCAGGGGTACCTTTGCAACCATGCTCGTCAATTTTGGAGGGATCACACACCACGGTTAGGTCGGGCTGAACTACCGAGGAGATATCTTCATCTTGTTCGTTTGCTGACGGAAGTCGAACATCAAAGGGGGAAAGATAGGCTTTACAGGGCTTTCCCTTGAGATAGGCGGCAAAAAGTTGATATAATTCTCCCAGGATTTCTTGATGCTTGGTTGAAGGAGCGGGTGTCATATTATAAGGGACGCCATCAATGAGTTCCCAACGTTCATTGTCTGACCAAGTTCGGTAATCCTTATACGTAAACCGAGCATTTAAGTCACGAGGCATCCGTGACATGGCGAGCACCTTCCTTTTATTTCGACTGTATTGTTATTTCTAAGTATAGTATATCATTTCCTTAAGTTAACTTGAAGTTTCGAGAAACCTTTAAAGTTTCTTACCGAAACTGCCGATACTAAAAGTATAGATTAAGTTTATGGGAGTGAGTCAAATGAAAATCGACGGAACATCATTACCTCCGGTGGGCGGCATCCAGGCTAAAAACCGAGTGGTTTCCATCGATAAGAAAGCTGCGGTACAAGGAACGGATGGCGTAAAGGTTTCCGATAAAGCTCAGTTCTACCAAGTTTTAATGCAAAAAGTCAAAGATGTTCCGGAGGTTCGCGAGGAACGCGTTCGTGAAGTTTCCCAGCAGATTAAGAATGGGGAATTTAAAATCGATGCCGGCACGATTGCCCGCAGCTTGCTTTTCGGAAAAGAATAACGTTATAAAGAGATCAAGGGGGGTTACGTGTGCCGGTAATTCAGCCTTTAAAGGATAATTTATCGAAGCAGATTGAAGTCTATCGGGAGCTTAAGGAATTAGCGGATCATATGCAAGATGCACTGGTCGCGAATAATTTTCAAGAACTTGAAGCGGTGACGGTCCGTGAAGAGCAGTTGATGATGGAAGCATCCCGCTTAGAAAAAGAACGCTTGCTTTGGTCTGATCAAATGTCGCAAATGACCGGCAAGGCGGCTGAAGAACTTACCTTGTCCGAGCTTGCGGTTCGATATCCGGAGCTTCAAAATGTTAAAGAAGAGCTGGAAATCATCATCAAAGACCTCATGAATGTGAATGAACTGAATACGCGATTGCTTGAACAAGCCATGAGTATTGTCAATTTTACGGTTGGCATGCTCACCTATCAGGATAAAAATACATATCGGAAGCCAGGAATTAAGAATAACCAAGGTTCAACTGGAATATTAGACCAAAAGATTTAAGGAGGATACTATGAGTTCCACTTTTTTCGGATTGGAAATGTCAAAGCGTGCGCTTCAAACGCAGCAGACCGCTTTAAATATAACCGGGCACAATATTTCCAACTCAAATACGAAAGGGTATACCCGGCAGACCCCGAATATCCAAGCCATGACCCCGGATATTCTCAACAACATGGGGAACAGAATGAGTATCGGAGCAGGTGTAAACGTAAAGACGATTGAACGTGTTCGTGACGCCTTCGTTGATCGTCAGTATCGTTGGGAAAATTCGAACCAGCAATACTGGGCAGCACGTGAGGACTCCCTGGGTAAGATTGAAGGACTCGTCAATGAGCCTTCCGATTATAGCTTGAGTGACGACCTGGACCAATTCTGGAATGCTTGGAGTGATCTGTCCAAGAATCCCGAAAATTTAGGCTCGCGCTCGGTGGTCTTGGAACGGGCGGCTACCCTTGCCGATACTTTTCACCATTTAGATCAGCAGATCACGGAAATGCAAAAAGGCTTAGATTCAGAGATCCGGGTTGAAATTAAGCAAGTCAATGATTATTCAAACCAGATAAAAAGTTTAAATGAACAGATCAAGAGAGCGGAAATTGCGGGCGATAATCCGAACGACCTCAAGGATAAACGGGACGCTATAGTGGATGAACTTTCAAACCTCGTGAATGTCCGAGTGGTTGAAAGCAAAGATCCATCCTATACAGACCGGGATGTCAGTATTTATAAAGTCTATATCGGAAGCGATAGTGCTTCAGATCAGATATTAGTCGATGATACGAACGCAGCATACCAATTGGCGGAACCTACTGCCGCGGGAAGTGATGGGCTGCCTTTCGCCGATGTGAAATGGGCTACAGGTTCCTTAGCAGGAAAACCAGTAAATCTGGGAGAGAACCAAGGTAAGCTTAAGGCCAATTTAAATATGCGGGGGCCAGATAATACACCAAGTCAGCCGAAGGAGAGCGCTTATCTCGTTAATTTAAGAGATAAAATTAATGAACTGGCAAAGGGAATTGCCGAGGCTGTTAACGACCTTCATAAGCTGGGAAAAGCAAAAGGAATAACTCCCCCGTCGGATGTTCCTGATTTCTTTGTTAAGGATGGGACAGGAGAGATAACTGCGGCGAATATCAAAGTGAACTCAGACTTAAAGAATGACCCCTGGAAAATAGCGACAGGTAAAACTAATTATGGAGACGGTGAAATTGCTAAAGCGATTGCTTCGCTTTCGAGCGGTTGGGAAGACTATGAGAATATAACCCTAAAAGCCGACGGCACCATTAAAGCAGCCTCATTCGGGGATTACTATGGGGCAGCCATTGCGGAACTGGGAGTTGACGCCCAACAGGCGACCCGCATGAGAAAGGGCCAGGATGTTCTTTTGAACAATATGTATAATCAACGAGAAACGATATCCGGTGTTAATCTTGATGAAGAAATAACAAATCTGATCAAGTATCAAAAGAGCTATACTGCCGCTGCCCGGATGGTTACGATGATGGATGATATGCTGGATACGATTGTCAGAGGAATGGGAATTACACGGTAGAAGCGACAATAAGAGGGGTTAGCCTCTGGAAAGTGGGTGGATATTTTGCGTATTACAAATAATATGCTCAGCAATAATCTTCTGCAGAATCTCGAAAGTGCCCAAGGCCGTATGGATAAGCTCCAAAATCAACTGTCTTCAAGATATAAGATCTCACGTCCTTCCGATGATCCGGCAGGTGTTGAGACTGCCTTGCGCTTAAAAAGCAGCATTTCCTATGTCGAAAAGTGGAAAGCGAATGCCGGCGAAGGAAAAGACTTTATGGATACGGTAGACACGACATTGGGTGATATGACTTTAATGCTTCAAAGAGCGAAGGATATTGCCGAACAGGGAGCAAACGGCACAAATACTAAGGAAGATCGGGAAAAGCTTGCCAAAGAGGTAGATCAGATCAGGGAGCAACTCATTGAAACTGCCAATACAAAGTTTGGGAGCAAGTACGTCTTTGGCGGAACAATTAATGAAAAACCTTTTCCTAAAGGGGCTACGGACTGGAAGGGCTCAGACGACAGCGTGGCATATCAGGTGGGAAGCAATTTGAGTATAGAGGTTTCCGTAAGCGGTGTGAAATTATTTGGTGTTTCAGGTACTAGCGTTCCTCCTAACACTAACGTAGGATTGTTTAATACGCTAACAGATTTGAGCACTAATCTGAGAAATACTGACCCAGATGCAGATGGTGACGGAATTAGAGATCTCGATAAGAGTATGGATCAAATTGAAGCACAGCTTGATAATGTTGTGAATTATCGGGCAGAACTTGGGGCGCGCTATAACCGGATGGAATCTGTTTATAATCAACTTGATGCGACTTCGCTGAACCTGACAGGGTCTTTTTCGAGTATTATGGATACGGATATGGCCAAAACGTTGATTGATTTTCAGAGTCAAAAGAATGTATACCAAGCTGCGCTGTCTGTTGGAGCAAATATTATCCAACCCTCATTGGTTGACTTTATTAAGTAAGGAGTCTTTATATGCTCCAAATCAGGATCAACTCAACCCCAATTCAATTAGAATATAATATCCGAAATGCGCAACTGGATTTACAGACGAGAGCGTCAGTGGTTAATATGAAGACCATTCCTCCTCAGCTGGAGATTCACCAGCCCCGGGGAAAACTGACGATAGACAGCACCCCTTTTTATTATTCAATCGGGCTTAGGAATATCTCTGACTTTGCACAAGATAATACCGCCTTTGCCCGGCAGAAATTCTTGGACTCGCTTGCCCGTACTGTTGAAGAAGGCCATCGAATGGCCCAAATTACCAATCCTGCAAATGCGTTTGCCGAAATTGCCGCTCAAGCAAATTTTCCCGAACCGGTTGAGATTACATGGGCACCCCTTGCACCGCCGGATATCCATTATGAGGCAAGCCCGGTTGAAATCAATGTCATTCCCGGCGAAGTGAATTACGATGTGCACCCCGCAGAAGTCAATGGAAATTATCGGCCGGGAATGGTCGATATACGGGTTGTCCAATATCCTAAGGTCGAGATATCGACAGTGGATATACAGGTATAAAGTGTAAGTTCTTTTATTTGCTAAATGTCGCCAAGGAGGAAAAATCATGAAATTGCAATCAACGCGCTTGGGTGAACTCGAGATAGACGAAGAACAAATTATCGATTTTCCCCGTGGAATTCCAGGCTTTCCTGATGAGAAAGCCTTTGTTCATATTCCCTATGGGGAGGAAAGTCCGTTCTCTTTTCTGCAGTCGGCTAATGAACCCAACCTGACCTTTTTACTGGTTGATCCCTTTGCCTTTTTTACCGATTATGAATTTGAACTCGATGATGAAGCGGCCTCGGAATTGGGGGTTTCTTCGGAAAACCCGCCCCAGGTATTTTTGATCGCGAATGTCAAGGGCGAAATTGTGGATATGACCGTTAATTTGCTGGCACCTGTCATCTTGAATCCGGTGAATCACAGGGGCAGGCAGATAATTCTTGAGAAAAAGGACTATTCGATCCGGCATAAATTGTTTTCCCAAGGAGGCGAGTAATATGCTGGCTCTTACTCGCAAAGTGGGTGAACGAATTGTGATTGGAGATGACATCGTTGTAACCGTTGCCGGTGTCAAAGGGGACAATATTCGTATTACCGTGGATGCGCCTAAGGAAATTAAGATATATCGCGGAGAAATCTACGATGCTATTGTGGCAGAGAATTTACAGGCAGCTGTGTCAAATGATCTTTCGGGTTTAAATCTTTTAAAGGGATTAAATAAAAAGTAGTAAAGTATTGAAGAATTTGATTCTTCCATTTTATTATCCAGATTTCCCCTAAAGATTTAAAAAGTTTTTCCGATAAATCTATTAGAATTATTAATTAAAGAGGTGAACTCAATGAATATTAATACAGGAAGTTTGGCAAATGCCTTAAACAAATCATCATTACAATCTTCAGGGGTGTTAATGTCCGATGGAAGTCGGATTAAATCGGATTCCGATAAATCCCTCAATCAAACGGAGCTAGGTAAAAATCAAGCAGAAGAAAAAGAGCTCAGCCTTGAAGATGTAACTCAAATTACCGAAGGACTTAATAAGTTTATGAGTGTTATCGATACCGATCTCCAGTTTAAAATCCATGAGGGAACCAACCGGTTAATGGTTCAATTTGTCGATAAGAAAGACCACCGGGTCATTAAAGAATTTCCTCCTCATGAACTGCTGGATACTCTTGCAGCAATTCGCTCGTATGTGGGGGTATTGCTTGATAAAAAAGTTTAACAAGATACTTTACTTAAAAGGTAATAAGGCAAAATTCGGAGATATTCAAAGAGATCTTAACCATTCCCGATGTAAAACTAGAATTTTGACTCTTATAATCCTAATGTAAACACGCAGAATTAGCGATAAATAAGTATGCAGGATGGTAGCATTCATTCGTCTAAACCGGCCGGAAGACGGAAAATCTACTATTTGCAATATAATGCACGGGCAAGGATGCCTGGCATCAAAATCAAGGAGGAATATCTAATGATTATTAATCACAACATGGCAGCTCTGAATACCTATCGTCAACTGAGCGCTAACAACACAAACACTTCTAAATCTCTGGAAAAACTCTCTTCTGGTCTTCGCATCAACCGTGCTGGTGACGATGCGGCAGGTCTTGCAATCTCCGAAAAAATGCGCGGCCAAATTCGTGGTTTGGATCAAGCTACCCGAAATGCTCAAGACTCCATTTCATTGATTCAAACAGCTGAAGGTGCTTTGAACGAAACCCATAGCATTCTCCAACGGATGCGTGAATTGGCAGATCAAGCTTCTAACGACACGAATACAAAAACTGATCGTGAGGAAATTCAAAAAGAAATTAATTCACTCACCGATGAAATCGACCGTATTGCTAATACGACTGAATTCAACACTCAAAAGCTTCTTAATGGTGACAAAAAAGGTCTGGTTGAGGCTGCTAACGCAGAAACTTCAATTCAGTTAAATTCCAAAGCTAATATCACCATTTCGTCAGGTACTGCTACTGATATTACAACAAGTGCTACTATTACGATTACTCGCACTAATGAAGCAAGCGGAGCGACTTTTGATAGCTCTGAATTCACTGTAGGTAATCCAGGGGGCGTTGGATTTACTTTCACAGATGGTGATACTTTAGTATTCGCTGGAAAGACAATTGAACTATCTGGCGGAACGCTTGCAAGCCTATCTGTTGGTGAAAGTGTTACAATTAGTGTGAAGGCTGCAGTTGCCGCAAGTACTGAAGTAACCGATGCTTTCAGTATGCAAATTGGTGCAAATAGCGGTCAAAACATTTTACTGGGTATTAATTCGATGAAAGCAGACGATATTGGGGTGCGGCAAACCAATGGTAAGGCACTTGATGTTTCCGATTATAAGAATGCAACAGCTGCTATTACCGCGATCAACAACGCCATCGAGACAGTTTCCGCAGAACGTTCTAAACTCGGTGCCGTACAAAATCGCCTTGAACACACCATCAATAACTTGGGAACTTCAAGTGAGAACTTAACTTCTGCTGAGTCCCGTATTCGTGATGTAGATATGGCAAAAGAAATGATGAATTACCAAAAAAACAGTATCCTATCCCAAGCAGCTCAATCAATGTTGGCACAAGCAAACCAACAACCTCAAGGCGTTCTCCAACTTCTCCGATAATTTTATACGAGTGCTTTTTGAGGCCAGAGTATATACTTTGGCCTCTTTGTATAAGAAAGAGGAATTAACAGCATGAAACTTTCAGCTTGTATGATTGCTAAAAATGAAGAAAAAGTCATTGCTACATGTATCAATAGTTATAAAGATATTGTTAAAGAAATAATTGTTGTAGACACAGGCTCCACCGACAAAACTATAGAAATAGCGGGGTCTTTGGGAGCCAAAGTTTATCACTATACATGGAATAATAATTTTGCAGAAGCTAAGAATTTTGCCCTAGATCAAGCTAAAGGAGATTGGATAATTTTTCTCGATGCCGATGAGTATTTTGCAAATGACACAGCTAAAAATATAGTGCCAATAATTAAACAATTACACGCTAGTTTTGATACAATCGCCTGCAAAATGAAAAATATCGATTATGCGAATGGTAAAATGCTTGATGAGATCACGCATATTCGTATTTTCAAACGCGACAAAAATATCCGTTATGTAAATAGTATCCATGAGATGCTGATTAACAAAACGAAAAACAAGAATTTGAAAGCATTTTTAGCTGATGAAAAAGACTTACTTATTTATCATACAGGTTATTCATTAACGAATAGAGGGGAAAAATCGGAAAGAAATCTTAAACTTTTGCTATTGGAGATCGATAAGGGTCCGGAAAAACCTGCGATATATCAATATATTAGTGATTGCTATTTTGGTATTGAAGATTGGAAACAGGCAATAAAATATGCTCAAATGTTCATTGATAGTGGTGCTAAGTTTATAGGTTATAATGTAAAGCCTCATCAAAATATTATTGATTCTATGCTGCATTTAAAATATAATACTGACGAAATTTTAAAGGAAATCAATATTGGACTTAAAAAGTTTCCTCGAAACCCATCCTTTCATTTTTATCTCGCAAATATGTTGTACGATTTAAAAAAATATGATGAAGCTTATGCAGAGTATAAGATAACTCTAAAGCTTCAAGAAGAATATGATGATATAGAAATTAACTCGATACCGCCTAATATTTATTACATTTATTATTATATGGGGATTATTGCTTTATATCAAAATGACGATGAAAAAGCGTTAACCTATTTTATTGAATCATTAAGACTAGAAAAGATGAACGATAATTGTTTATTTCGGTTATTACTCATTATTAAAGATTTTCCAACGCAAGATGTTATCTTATTATTAAACAGTTTATATGATTCCAATCAAGAAAAAGAACTTGATTTTTTGGTGAGCAATTTAACGAAAATAAATATATCTATAGTACTAGCATATTATACAAATATGCGGCTTAAAAAATTTAAACAAGACGATATTACTGTTGTTTATATGCTTTTATCAAACGGACAATATGAAAAGACATTTGAAATAATGCGAAAGTGCTTAATAACTGCTCCAGAAGATAGGCTTTTCGGATTATTGACAATGACTTCAGCAATTATGAGTGAGAATAACAATTACCTTTTATGGATTATTAAATATATGAATGGTGCAATAAGGGATTTTGCAAATATAATGTTATGTAACGAATTAACTGTTTTCCCAGAGAATTATAAACAGGATTATTACGATCTAGTGACACGTTTACTTATACTAGGCAATAATAAAGCTTTGCAAAAAGTAATAAACCTAAGTCAATGCTTTAATGAAGAAGATATATATGTGGGACTAGGAAATATCTTTTTACGTCAACAGCTATATGCTGAAGCAGTTCAGTTTTATATACAATTTCTAGACAGGGTCAAAGAAGATGACCAACGCGTTGTTAATATCGTTTTTGCAATTGGTCTTTGTTGGTATAAACTTCGCGATTATGAAAACGCTTCGAATGTATTCATACAAGCTTATGAATTAGGCTATAATCAAAATGATATTTATGAGTTTTTGCGGTGGAGTATGGACAAAGTCTCAAATGGTATGAAGAGGAAAATAGAGGACATCATAGCCACTATTTCAAAGTAAAATAATATTAAATTATGTGCAAACAGATATCAAAAGGGAATGATAATGTGAAATTTGATTTAAATGAGGAGAATCTTGAATCAAATCAAATAATTGAGATAAATACAGATAATAATCAAAGATCCACACCGGGAGATAATATATATTTAGCAAGAAATAATGTATCAATAAGTTTAGAGGGTTATAATGCACCATTAGTTAGTATTTACGTCATAGGATATAAAAATCTTGAAAAATATACTAAGACTTGTGTTGAATGTATTTTGGAATATACAACAAATATAGATTATGAATTAATCTTAATAGATAACGGATCATACGACGGAACTCTTGAATATTTTAAGTCTATTGCATATTCCAAAAAGAAAATTATTAAAATTACTAAAAATTTAGGTGCATTCTTTGCATCAAATGCCGGCATTAAAATAGCCAGAGGAAGATTCATTGTAGGGGTAGCTAATGATATTTATGTGACAAAAAATTGGCTTGAAAATCTCCTGAAATGTGCTTTATCGGACGAGCGAATTGGTATGGTTGTTCCGATGTCAGATAATGTGAGTAATCATCAAAGCATTGATTTAAATTTTACTGATTTTGAGGATATGCAAAAAAAAGCCGCGGAATTCAATATTTCAAATCCTCAAAAATGGCACGAACGTCTTCGACTTATAAATCCAATTGTGCTCTTTAGTAAGGTGTGTTTAGATATGATAGGTATGCAAGATTATGGCTTTTTTCATGACTTTGCAGATGATGATTTGGCGTTCAGAGTGCGTAGGGCAGGATATAAGGCTATACTTTGTAAAGATGTTTTTATTCATCATGCTGGAAATACAACAAAAGATCCTGAAGTCTCTAGGAAATCTCTTGAACAAGGAAGGATTGCCTTTAAGGAAAAATATTATGGAATTGATGCCTGGGACGATGTTAATAATTTCGAAAGTTCAATGATGTCGCTGATTACATTAAAAAGGAATCACGGGGATTTCGTTCCAAATGTGCTAGGTGTTGATGTTAGATGTGGTACACCTTTACTAGAAGCTAAAAATACTCTCAGAGAAAAAGGCATATTTAACACCCGCTTATCAGCTTTTACGACTAAAGCTAAATACTGGCTTGATTTGAAAACAATTTGTGATGGTAAAGCCGAGGTGGATCGTGTTGATTATATTCTAGATTATTTTGAGCATGAAAAATTTGATTATGTTATTGTTGGTCAACCTTTAAACGCATATAATCATCCTTTTTTATTAGTAGGACATTTATTAAAATTACTTAATCCTGATGGAGAACTACTCGTAAAACTCGCTAATTCCTATGATATAGTTACATTGTTAAAAATTATTGGAATGAACATAGCTAGAGATAATGATGTCGTTCATCATTTTTCTGTAGATGAATTAAATTCGCAGCTGAAACTGTTGGGATATACAATTAATAACATTATTATTGAACAACATAGATTTAACGAAGATATTCATAACTTTCTTAAGAACATTAAATTTAATAATGAAAATGCATTTTTAAAAGCAACAGCAAAAGATTACGTAATCAAGATTGTTAGAAATTAATTAAACATTTTTTGAACTTATTTAGTGAATCGGACAATAATTGATATAGACAAGTAGGTTGGGAAAAGTAAATACATTATGATAAAAAGGCTTAAGACGATCTAATGAAATCTACATGGAAAGATAATGAAGAAGCGAAATTACTATGCTATGAACCTCAGGAGGTTAGGGATGAAAGGAATAATTTTAGCCGGGGGATCAGGAACGAGGCTCTATCCACTGACGATGGTAACATCTAAACAGCTTTTGCCTGTCTATGACAAGCCAATGATTTACTACCCGCTGTCAACGCTTATGTTAGCAGGTATTAAGGATATCTTGATTATTTCTACACCTAACGATATATCAAATTTTGAGCGGCTTCTAGGGGATGGTAAAAGATTAGGTATTCAACTTTCATATACAGAACAGCCTTCACCAGATGGGCTTGCACAGGCTTTTATCATTGGTGAAAAATTTATTAATGGCGAAAGCTGTGCAATGATACTGGGTGATAATATCTTTTATGGGGGTGGCTTAATACAACATTTACGTAAGGCAGCGCAACAGAAGGAAGGTGCGACAGTATTTGGCTATTATGTAGATGATCCCAAAAGATTTGGTATTGTTGAATTTGATGAGAATGGAAAGGCGATTTCTTTGGAAGAAAAGCCCGAAAGCCCAAAATCAAATTATGCTGTTACTGGCCTTTATTTTTATGATAATAAGGTATGTGATTATGCGAAAAGCCTAAAACCCTCTAAGCGCGGAGAATTAGAGATCACGGATTTAAACCGTATATATTTGAGGTGGGGCAAACTAGATGTAATTACCTTAGGTCGTGGGTTTGCATGGTTAGATACTGGCACAATTGATTCCTTAACAGAAGCATCAGAGTTTGTTAAAGTACTGGAAACTCGACAAGGAATAAAGATTTCAGCTGTTGAGGAAATTGCTTTCCGAAACGGATGGATTACTAAGGATAACCTTATGGAATCTGCAATGAAGTATGGAAAGTCAGCTTATGGTAAACATTTAAAAGCTGTTGCAGATGGCAAAATTATATATTAAAGCAGGGCAAACAATGAGAGTTATTAAAACTGACGTTTTGGATGTGTATATTTTAGAGCCGCAGGTTTTCGAAGATAATCGAGGTTGGTTCATGGAATCGTGGTCAGCGCGAAAAATGGAAGAAGCAGGGCTTTATTATAATTTTGTTCAGGATAATCAGTCTTATTCTGCACAAAAAGGGACACTCCGTGGATTGCATTTTCAAAATAGTTCTGCATCACAGGCAAAGCTTGTACGCTGTGGGCGAGGGTCCGTTCTTGACGTAGCCGTTGATTTGAGAAAAGGATCACCAACTTATAAAAAATGGGTTGCTATTGAATTATCTTCTGAGAATAAAAGGCAACTCTTAATTCCCCGTGGATTTGCTCATGCTTTCTTAACCCTTACAAACAACGTAGAATTTCTATATAAAGCTGATAACTATTACTGTCCAGAGGCAGAACGAAATATTATTTGGAACGATGAAGAAATCAATATAGCTTGGGGTATAGAAAACCCTATCTTATCTGAAAAGGACAAGAAAGCACCCAAATTGTACAGTAGCGATGTTGATTTCGTTTATGAGGAGAAATCAAAATGAAGATTATTGTAACTGGGGGAGCGGGCTTCATCGGGGGGAATTTTATTCATTATCTATTAAAAAAGTATGCAGAATATGAAATAATCTGTATAGATAAATTGACTTATGCGGGAAATTTAGAAACATTAGATCTGATGATCAATAATCCTCACTTTAACTTTATAAGAGCAGATATTGCAGACCGTAGGTTAGTTTATAAAATATTTGAAGAAGAAAAGCCCAATATTGTTATAAATTTTGCTGCAGAAAGCCATGTCGATCGTTCAATTGAAGATCCGGCTATTTTTTTACGAACGAATGTGGTGGGTACTCAGGTATTGCTTGATGCTTGCAGGCATTATGGTATTGACCGATATCATCAAGTATCTACCGACGAAGTATATGGAGACCTGCCGATAGACAGACCCGATTTATTTTTTACTGAGGAAACACCAATACATGCTTCAAGTCCCTATTCAGCTAGTAAGGCCTGCGCCGACTTGCTTGTACAGGCTTATTATAGAACATATGGAATACCAGTAACCATCTCTCGTTGCTCGAACAATTACGGACCATATCACTATCCGGAAAAACTGATTCCCTTAATGATAACTAATGTATTAAATGATAAGCCGTTGCCTGTATATGGTACTGGGGAAAATGTGCGTGACTGGCTATATGTAGAAGACCACTGTACGGCTATTGATTTAATTATTCATAGGGGTAAAGTTGGTGAAATTTATAATATCGGCGGACATAATGAGAGGACAAATTTAGAAGTAGTGCAGATCATCATCAAAGAATTGGGTAAAGGTGAAATCGAGTATGTAAAAGATCGTGCAGGACACGATAGACGCTACGCTATAGATTCCACTAAAATAGAAAATGAATTGGGATGGTATCCGGCAATAGAATTTAATGATGGAATTAAAAGAACAATTCAATGGTATCTGAATAATAGACAATGGTGGGAGAAATTTAACAGTGGAGAGAATAAAAAATATTATAAGAGTCTAAATACGCTTTAGGACGATGAATTTATATGGTATTGTTCCTAGCCTATTTCTAACATAAAGGAAAAAGGGGATATACAATGGCGATACAATTATTCAAACCAACATTTCACGTACAAGAGTGCCTAGCCGAAATAGAAGATTGTTTAGAAAAGGGATGGACGGGTCTTGGCTTTAAGACCGTGAAGTTTGAAGATAAATGGAAGGAATATACAGGACATAAATATGCACATTTTTTAAACTCCGCAACAGCTGGCTTACATCTTGCGGTTCAAATCTTAAAAACTCAAAATAATTGGCAGGATGGAGATGAAATTATATCAACTCCTATAACATTTATTTCTTCTAATCATGCCATTCAATACGAGAGGATGATACCCCGTTTTGCAGACGTAGATAAATATTTGTGTTTGGATCCGGAAGATGTGGAGAAGAAAATTAACCCGAAAACCAGAGCAGTTTTATTTGTGGGATATGGGGGGTGCTTCGGCCAACTCGATAAAATCATTGAAATTTGTAAAAAGCACAATTTGAAGTTGATTTTAGATGCAGCTCATATGGGGGGTACTAGGGTTCACGGGGTTTTTCCGGGTACTTTGGAGGGGGTAGATGTTGCTGTTTATTCTTTTCAGGCTGTTAAAAATCTTCCTACAGCCGACAGTGGAATGATCTGTTTTAAAGATGTGGAAAATGATGCACTTTGCCGCAAGTTAACTTGGCTTGGTATCAACAAGGATACATATGCAAGAAGTAATGATAAAGGAGCATACAAATGGAAATATGATGTTGAATATTTAGGTTATAAAGACCATGGAAACTCTATAATGGCAAGTATTGCCCTTGTTCAGCTAAAATATTTAGACGAAGATAATGCGTACAGAAGAAAGATATGTTCTTGGTATGATGAATACTTTAAAGGTTGTGAGAAGGTTCATCATATTCCTGTTTGTTACGGTGATGAATGCTCACGTCATTTATATGTGATAGCGGTTGAGGATCGTGAAGGTTTAATGGCAGCATTAAATGAAGCAGATATTTATCCAGGCGTACATTATCGTGATAATACAGAATATCAAATGTATTCGTATGATGATGGCAAGTGTCCAAAGGCAAGGAAAATATCCAATCATATTATTTCGTTGCCGCTTCACTTACAGTTAACAAAGGAAGATGTAGAGTATATTGCAAATAAAGTCATCAAATTTCTAAAGTAGGAAATTGATATGCTGCATCATTATTTCAAAGAAGAATTTCCACTGATTTTAAGACCACTTCGTGCAGATGATATAGAAGATATACGAAGATGGAGAAATTTAGATTATATACGTAATAATTTTATCAGTAATGAAATTATTACACCTATTGAACAAAAAGAATGGTTCAATAAATACAAAGTTATAGAAAACGACTTTATTTTCATCATTGAGGAGACCAACGTTATTCAAAAGAAAATAGGAACCGTGTCTATCTATAATTTTTCTAGAAGCAGTAATATAGCTGAATTCGGACGCTTTATTATAGGTGAAGCAGATGCACAGGGGAAGGGATATGGCGTAAGGGCTGCAATTATGGCTTGTGAGTTAGCTTTTAAGCAGTTGGGGGTAGAAAAACTTTTTCTTGAAGTTTTTGCGGATAACATGGCTGGTCGTCATGTATATACTAAAGTTGGTTTTCGTGAATATGATGAGCGAATGGAAAATGGGCGGAGACTAATATTTATGGAATTAACTAAAGTCTATTCGCAGATTCTTCGATAATATATATAAGCAAATTATTGATTTAAAATCAGAATTTCTATTAACGGAGTGATAGGGGGGAACTGAATGTCTACTCGTATATATGGACTCAGCGGGTCGGGGATGGATATAGATCAAATGGTTAAGGATCTAATGAAAGCTCAACGATCCAGTTATGATAAATTATGGCAGAAGAAAACACAAACGGAGTGGGCTAAAGAAGATTATAATACGATTTATTCGCTTGCAGAGAAATTCCGGAATACTACAATATCTAGCTTTAGAAAGTCAAGTTCATATCAACCGAAAGTGGTATCCTCCCCTAATGAGGCTGTGCTAACTGTAACGGCTAATGCTGATGCTGCAAATATCTCACACTCGATTTTAGTTAATCAGCTGGCAGATGGTGTAAAACTGTCAAGCAGTGCCGGTATCAGCGGAACTAATATTACCTTAGCAACTTCCGGTTATACTGCCGACACATCTCCTGTTGAGTTATTTAAGATTAATGGGAAGTCGGTTAAATTGACCATAACCGATCAAACGAATCTCAATGATGTTGTTAAAGCCATTAATGACTCAGGAGCGGGTGTAAAAGCAAATTATGATGCGACACTAGATCGATTTTATTTATATTCTAATAACTCAGGTTCAACTGCTTCGATTAATTTTGCGGGGAGCGGTGATACAGGTTTAGATTTTCTTTATAATACACTAAAATTAGATACACAAAATAATACGGTTAGTACAATGGGCATGCAAAGTCTGACCGATTTAGGAATGACGGGAACTGATACAATCTCTGCAAAATTTGGGATAAGTGCATCGTTTTTTTTGAATATTGCCGGCAATTCAGTTCAAATCGATCCTACAGATACGCTAGATATGGCTTTAGCAAAGATTAATAACGAAGCTGCAAAAGTGAATCCGGCAAATGCCACAGCGGCAACCTATGATGGAAAGAAGGTAACCATTAAGGCAGTCGATGCAGCTTCCGGTTTTAGCATCTCAGCTGCTGCAGGTGACTTGGTTGCACGTGATTTCTTGACTAACAAGTTACAACTTGGGCAAATAGGACAAGATGCTAAAATCAATCTGGATGGAGTAGATTTAACGCAAGCTTCAAATAGTTTCACTATATCAGGTGTTTCATATAAATTAAAATCAGTTTCAACAGTCGCTGCAACCGTTAACATCCAGGCAGATATAGATAAGACCATAGAAAATGTCAAAGCTTTTATCGAAGACTATAATACTTTTATTGGTGCCATTAATACTGAGCTTGCTGAGAAAAAGTATAAAGACTTTATGCCATTAACGGATGACCAAAAAAAAGACATGAAGGACAGTGAAATTGAGGCCTGGGAGAAAAAGGCGAGAAGCGGTCTTTTGCGGAATGATTCCAATTTAACAAATATGATAACAAACCTCCGTTCTAGCTTCTCTACTCAGATCAGCGGTTTAAAAGGTGATTATAAGAGCGCATCTTCCATTGGTATTACTACGGGTTCCTATATCAATGAGGATGGGAAGTTTGTTGCAGATTATAATAATAGCAATAAGCTCCATGTCGATGAAAATAAACTCCGTAAGGCCCTTGCTGAAGATCCCGATATTGTATATAAAATATTCGGGACTTCCGGTGATACAAATCAGACCAAAGGGGTAGCCAATCGTTTGTATGATCAAATGTATACTTCCTTGAGCAAGTTCAAGGATTATGCCGGATATCCGGGTGCTGCCGATATAAAAAGTTCTCTTGCAAAAAGAATTTCGAACTATAACGATCAACTAGGTTCAATGGATGAACGTTTATATAATATGCAAGAACGTTATTATAAGCAATTTGATGCTATGGAATCTGCACTTAATACCCTTAATAAGCAAAGCAGTTGGATATCACAGATGTTTGGCGCAAAGGGTTAAAGTTTATTAAATATTTTATAAGGATTATTTTGTAATTGGAAGTGATTGAAATGTTGAATTCACAGATGGCTAACGCCTATAAGAATCAGCAGATTATGACAGCATCTCCCGCACAATTAACCCTGCTTCTTTATAACGGAGCTTTAAAATTCCTGAATGAAAGCATCATTGCGCTGGAGCAGGGAGACATCCAGAAATCCAATTCTGCAAATCTACGCGTGCAAAATATTATTCGTGAATTTGTTGTTACTCTTGATATGAGTTATGAAGTGTCTAAAACCTGGGCCCAGCTTTATGAATACATTGAATACAGCCTGATTCAGGGCAATATCAAAAAAGATATAGGGCAGCTGCAAAATGCGAAAGGAATATTGCAGGAGATGAGGGACACCTGGGAAGAGGCCATGAAACAAACTCAAATTACTCGAGTGGCTGGAAAATGATAGGTGAAGAAACTGCTCAAAATTTGTGGATGCGCTATCGCTTTTTAACACTAGAAATGAAAAAATTCCTGGATAAGCAGGATATGGAGTTTTTTTATGAACTTTTGGATCAGCGGGAGCGCTTACAGATTATACTAAATCAAACGGTAGATGGTGGATTTAGAAACTCAATAGAAGGAAAAGCCTTGTTTCTTCAAATCCAGCAAGATAACCAGTATATTATCGAGCAGATGCAATTAAAGATGAGCATCAGTAAGCGAAATCATCAAGTAGCAAAAGCTTACGATGATTTCAATAATGACCAAATTGGCGGGAGAAATTGGAAAGGTTAATTTTAAAGGGTAGGAGGGATTGAGTTATGGTCAACGCCATTAATCCGCTGAATCCTTTACAGCCTAACGTTAATCAAAACTTAGCTCTACCGGCTGATGCTTTTCCCGGACAAAGAAAAGAAAAAGGAAATGATATACCTAGGTTAGTTATCGATCGCCGGCAGGAAGCTTCTTCGGCCCGGGAAGAAATTCCCCGTGAGGAAGTTGAAAGAGCCATGGATAAACTGAATCGCTTAATGAACTTGGTTGAAAAGCGGAGGAAGTTCCAACTTGACGAGAAATCTCGTCCTCTGCTGATTAAGATTATTGATGAAAATACGAACCAGATACTTGACGAAATTTCTCCGCAGCGACTGATGGATATTCTTGGTACGTTTTCCGAGGCTGTGGGGATTCAGGTCGATAAACGGGTCTAAATCGATATAATTTTAGATTTATGAATGCTTTCAATGAGGTGCTCTAATTTCACATTTTCTCAAAAAGTATACCCCCAAAATAGCGGGTCTTTCGATTCGTTATTATGGGGGTATTATTTTTCATTATATTATTGAACTTTGAACTTAGAAACTTGAGTGAGGAGTTCTTGGGCTACATTTTTTAATTGGCTGGAGGATTGAGCTATTGTTTCAATTGAAGCTAACTGCTCTTCCGAAGAAGCGGAAATTTCCTGCATACCTGCCGAGGTTTGTTCAATTACTGCGGAGGCATTGCTAGATTGACTAGCTACCTCTTTGGTTTGAATATCAATTTTCTCTAAGGCTGTGGAAATATCGTGAGAATTCTTTGCAAGTTCTGAAATGGCATCAAAGATCTTTGAAAAGCTTTCTTTTGTATTTTTTGCGGAAGCATCCATAACCTCTACGCTGTCTCGGGCTTGGGTCATATTACTGACAGCTTGATTTACCTTGCTATTAATGCCGTTAACAATCTCCTCGATTTTTTTCGTTGAATCACCGGATTGTTCCGCCAGCTTGCGGATTTCCTCTGCTACTACAGCAAATCCTCTTCCTGCTTCACCGGCCCGGGCCGCTTCTATTGAAGCATTTAAAGCTAAAAGATTTGTTTGCTCTGCGATGCTATTAATTGTCTCAATGATATTGCGGATCTCATTGGTCATAGTTTCAAGTTCAACAATTGAATCACCAACTTTTTTCGAATACGTACTGTTTTCTTCCATTTTCTGACCTTGCTTTTCAAGAGCCTTTTGACCCTTTTCAGCAAGCTCCAAACATTCTTTTGCCTTCGTTGCACCAAGATTGCTCATTTCAGAAGATTGGCCCACGATTTCACTTACTTTCTTAATGGCATCAGTTGAATTTTGGATCATTACCGATTGATTGCTGTTGCCTTGTGCGATTTGATTGATCGTCGTGACGACTTGTGTCAAGCTTTGGGTGGTTTCCTCAGTAGTTGTCGTTAATTCTGCAGAACTAGAGGCCAGTTTTTCAGCAACTAACTGGATATCACTTACGAGTTCCTTTATATTTTGATGCATGATCTTAATACTCTGATAAAGTCGGCCAATCTCATCTTGAGATTGAATATTAAGTTCAATGTCTTTTAAATCCCCTTCCGCGATTGTTTCAACAATGGAGGATATATCTGAAAGCGGTTTTGTAAACCGTTTTGCAAAGTAAAAACCCAATAAACCAACAATAAACGCAACAGCTGCGAGCAAGCCAATCGAAATATATAAAAGATGAGTGCTCGAAGCCATAGCTATGGAATATGGAGTTTCAACTGCGATTAACCAACCCGCCAGCTCGTTATAAGCATGGCTGGCAATGACCTTTTCTCCCTGGATATTCATCGTTTGCAAGGTTTCGTTTTCACTCTTACCAGACAATCCTTCTTTTACAAACTCCAAGGAGCTGAAATCTTCCTGGTCTTGCACATATTGTTCATTGGGATGAGCCAATACCTTCCCTTGCCTCGAAAGCACATATACGCTTGAACCGTCTTTTGATAGTTCTGTAACAAAGTCGGTAACCTGTGTGAGCTGTATGTTAGCCTGAAGAACACCGATAATGTTGTTGTCCACATCTCGAACGGGTGTAGCGATAACAACAATTAACTTACCAGTAGCTTTTGCAACAAGAATATCGGAGATATATTCTTCAGCTCCGCTCATAGCTTGCTTAAAAAATTCACGGTCGTTAATCTTTGTTAGTTTATCATTGTTGCTCTTAACGACTTGCTGACCCTCCGTATTATCAAGGGCAATAATAAGATCAGGATTTACTTTTACTGCTTCTTCTAGAATATTTTTGGCATTAGGTAAATCAAAATTCCGGATTGCAGGCTGCTTAGCTACCATATGTAGAGTAGTAAAATTGTTATCTAACATTCCTTTAATTTGGGATTCGGCAATTATGATTTTATCTTGACTAAGTCTATAGGTGTTCTGTTGAGCAACAGAAAAGTATGAGGGTATAGTTATGGCTGAGAAAATTAAAAGTGGAATTAAACTAGTGATCAAGAGCATTGAGAATAATCGTGTTCTGAGTTTCAAAATTATTTCCTCCTTACTTTAATCGAAAATGACAATAAAAAAATCGCTTCAGCGATAGTAAAAATGGTTCGGCAGCCTGGCAACCATCAGCATAACCCGGGAAGGTCCATGACTTTGCGTTCCTAGCTTTCGCTAAGTTTGCTATTATCGCGTAATTATATTAACTAAGTATGCCATAGAAGGTACGTGGTATGTTGTATTACCAATATTGATATTACAACAAATTGCAACATTTTGGAAGCAAAATGTGAAAAAAATTTCTTTCTCTTTACAATGCGTGTAAAATAATTTAATTGCAGGAAACTATATATTCTTATTTTTTGTCCAAAAGTCCTATTCCAAAAACAGACGAAAGTCCTAAGAAATGTCGGAAAATGGTGTTTACACACATTCGAGATAAATGATAGTATAGAGAAGTGTACTAAATTGTTACCTAATATTACTAAATCTTGATAAAAATCAAGGCAATTTAGAGGAATTCAAAAAAGGATGGCGAAATACACAAACAATAACTGGGGCGAAACATATTCAGTTCATTTAGATATATTTTGCAGATCTATTTAAGGTTTATCCGATGACTAACCGCCACTAAGACTCCCACTTCTTAAGTACGAAAGTATCCAGTGGATACTTTTGCCGAAACGCAAACTACACTGAACAACTTTAGCGGTGAGGATGAGATAAGTGGCGCTAAGTCCCTGGATAAGTCAACTAAATTTCAGATGGAGTTAAAACTCCACCTTAAGTAAGTTTCCTATATGTGAAGATAGGGGTGGGATAAATAAATGAGCGACGATGACAAAAAAAATGCAGGAGTAGACCTAGGTGAATTCTTAGAGTTCTATCTTTTGGATTCACAGGAACAGATTGAAAAATTAGGTTCAGGACTATTGCAGTTGGAAAAAGAAGGGAATAATTCTTCTCTAATCAATGATTTATTTCGATCAGCTCATAGTTTAAAAGGTGCATCAGGAACCATGGGCTATACTTCTATTGTGGCGTTAACGCATACGGCTGAGGATTTACTGGATCGCCTGCGTCAAGGGAAAATCGAAGTTTCTATGGATTTAATTGACGTATTATTGGCAATGACTGATCGTGTTAAAGCGATGCTGGCACAGGTTGAACAACATGAGGAGATAAGTATTGAGTATCAGGATATTGTCGATGAAATGAAAGCTTTGCTGAATGGTACCGGAAGCAGCGGATCAACACCGGTTAACAAAAATGATAATAAACAAATCAATAAGGGTTTTGTACCCCTTGATTTTATGTTGTCAGAAGAAGAAAAAATGAAACTCATCGATGCGCGAAGTTTAGGACATGGCATTTATCAGCTTGACATTAAATTTGCGCCGAATACCTTAATGAAAGCAGTCCGTGCTGTCATGGCTGCTCAACGGATGCAGAATTTAGGAACTCTTATAAAATCTTTGCCGGGTACCGAAGAATTGGAGAATGGGTCGTACGAAGGTTTCTCTATGCTGGCAATTTCGGATGAAACTCAGGAGGAGATCCGCTCGGAGATTTTAGAAGTTTCCGAAATTGATGAAGTATTAATTAATGGATATCCGGTCATGGAAAATGAAGAGACACAGCCGGAGCAAATGCCACAACCTGCATCGATTCAGCAAGGAAAAGATGAGGTTGCCGCAGCTTCAAATACCGCAGTTGCAACATCTGAAACAACGGTGGAGACACCCCAAAGCAAGCCTGTAGTTAAAGCAGCACCTTCACCATCGCCTTCTACAGGTGAGGGGAATAATCATCAGGTCCACACGATTCGCGTTGATACGGTTCGGATGGATAATCTTATTAATCTCGTTGGCGAGATGGTCATTACCCGGACCCGTCTGGTTCAAATCGGCCTTGATTTAAAAGAACAGCATAAGATGGATGCCTTGGTGAATAATCTGAATGAAACGACGGTTTATCTTGGTCGTTTAATGAATGACTTACAAGAAAGCGCAATGCGTCTGCGAATGGTTCCGATCGGTACTGTTTTCAGCCGCTTTCCGCGTCTTGTGAGAGATTTGTCGCGCAAAACCAGTAAGGAAATAGAGCTTGTTATTAAGGGAGAGGATACGGAACTGGATAAGACTGTTGTCGAAGTCATTGGCGATCCTTTGATGCACTTGATCCGGAACTCTGTCGATCATGGTGTTGAACATCCTCAAGAACGCTTGGCCGCCGGAAAGCCGGAAGTCGGGCAGATTACCTTAGATGCGTATCATGATGGGAATCATATTGCAATTTTGGTTTCGGATGACGGAGCCGGCTTAGATCTTCCCCGAATTCGTCAAAAAGGAATTGAAAGGGGTCTGATCAGTGCCCAAGAGGAATATTCTGATCGCGAGATTGCGAATCTGATTTTCCTTCCCGGTTTTAGTACGGCCGATAAGGTAACCGATATATCCGGGCGCGGAGTGGGAATGGATGTCGTTAAAAAAGCCCTGAATAATCTCGGGGGTGTTATCGATATTGACACCCGCAAAGGTTATGGAACAACATTTACGATCCGCTTGCCCTTAACGTTAGCGATTATTCAAGCGCTCCTCGTTGAAGTAGGGACGGAAATCTATGCTGTTCCGCTTTCTTCTGTCCTGGAAACCCTTCTTGTGGCCCGTAAAGATATAAAAACCGTCGGCGGTTTACCGATGGTGCAATTGCGGGGTAATACTTTACCCCTCATTTCTTTGCAGGAAAAATTCGAACAGCCCGAACCGGAAACAGCGAGTGAAGAAGTCTTTGTTGTCGTGGTTGGTTTAGGGGATAAATCCCTGGGCCTTATCGTTGACGGCCTCCGCGGCCAGCAGGAAATTGTGATCAAATCCTTAGGCGAAATGCTGAATAATCTGCCCGGCATTGCCGGAGCGACAATACTCGGCGATGGCAAGGTCACTTTAATCATAGATGTCGGCAGTCTTTTACAAGACATTATCGTCAAAAGGAAAGGCTAATATGATATTGTCATTCTGAACGAAGTGAAGAATCTAGATCCTTCGCCTAGCTCAGGATGACATGGATAAAAACATAGAGGAGGGCTTACAATGCCGGAAGAGCAACTCGTTACTTTTGGCCTCGGATCCGAAGAATTCGGGGTCGATATCATGCTAGTTCAAGAGATTATTCGTATTCCTCCTATTACAAGAGTTCCCAAGGCCCCCAGTTTTGTTGAGGGTGTCATTAATTTGCGCGGGAACGTTATTCCTGTTATTTCTCTTAGAAAACGCTTTGGAATGGAGAATGCAGAAGATACGGATCTCAGCAGAATTATCGTTTTAGAAGTGGACAGCCGAGTTTTCGGGATTCGTGTGGATGCCGTAACGGAAGTCATGCGGCTTGAGGACGATGCGATTGAGCCACCCCCGTCTATCGCGATGGGTGTAGATTCTCATTATATACGCGGCGTTGGGAAGATTGGAGATCGACTGCTGATTCTGCTTGATCTCGAACATATCATGGGTGGAGAGATGAATCATGACTCCGGCAACTAATGCCCCAATCACGGTATTAACTGAAGTTTCGCACCCCTTTAGGTGCTATTAGGTAAAGTTTTTGCAAACTCAAAATTGTAAATTACAACTCGTTATTACTTTTTAGCTAGCCTTTTCAACGTTTTTTAGCTGATTATTTAAAAAAGAATTCTCGAAAA
>NZ_JAYFQK010000070.1:0-20392 GCF_034927245.1 Desulfitobacterium sp. | reverse complement strand
CGCATGATAACACCTCGTTTTTGGTTGATTTGGTTGGACACTTAATTATACCAAAAACCTAGTGTTCATGCGGATTTTAACTATTATTTTTACTTTTTAAGGTCAAATCTAAGCCATTTTATTGGGTGCGAAACTTAAATAATAAGCTGGTGAGAGGTCAATAATTGCGTTTTGGGTTCTTCTTTGATAATAGGTTTTATGACTCTAAAAACTTCATTGGTAAGACGGTTAGGGTCATTTTTACTTAACCCTGCACGTGAATAAAGAAAATCTTTAACATCAGAAGTGACGGATAAAGAGTGTATTTCATTCATTGTTTTTATTGAGCTGTTTGCATTTATTACACTTTTAGGAATATCAGGGTGATATTGATACTCTTTTCTTAATTTGCTAAGTGAAAGACGACTTCTAGATACAATTTCAGTCTCGCTGACCCCAAGCTTTGATAGAACGTCTAGAAGATTGAGCTGTTCTCTTTGAAAGTAGTATCTCCTCCTGGAAATACTCTTCTTAAAACCTTTAAGTAAATGGAATTTAGAGAACTTGGACTTTCTATGATGCAACTACAGAGGGCCAAAAGTGAATCATATAGTTGGAGGCCGTTTTATAGAAAATAGGCTCTCAGTAGATTACCATCGAGTAATTTATCCAACAAAATAGTGAAAAGCAAGGTTTCACACTTATAAATAGTTTATGGACAAGCCGTTTCACCAGATTGATTATTATAGTAAGCAGAAGATTCCAGGTAATTGAAAAAATTTCCTTTATAATCATCTAAAGGGGTGGAGGGTTGTTCATTGAGTGACTCAAAAAAAATTGCTTTAAATCTCATGCACCAAATGTTGGGCGATGGGGCATCCTTTCGGGAGGGACAATGGGATGCTATCGAATCGGTCGTTGTTCATAAAAGACGGACCTTAGTTGTCCAACGAACGGGATGGGGAAAGAGCATTATATATTTTATTGCCGCAAAAATGCTTCGTGATCAAGGATCAGGAATTACGCTAATCATTAGCCCGTTGTTGTCTCTCATGCGCAATCAAATTGAAGCCGCACAAAAGATCGGGATTAATGCAGCCACGATAAATAGTTCTAATCAAGAAGAATGGGCTCAAATTGAGGCGGAATTAAATGAAGGAAAATATGACATTCTCCTTATTTCTCCGGAAAGGCTAGCTAACCAGGATTTCTTAAAGTTTCTAACGAATATTAAAGAAGCCATTGCCATGCTAGTTGTCGACGAAGCTCATTGCATCTCGGATTGGGGACATGATTTTCGCCCGGATTATCGACGCATCATCGACATAATCAAAACTATGCCCCCAAATATTCCGATTCTTGCTACAACTGCTACAGCGAATTCACGTGTTGTCGAGGACATAAAAGAACAACTTGGACCTGAACTTTTTATTTCAAGAGGCCCTCTTATTCGAGAATCGTTGCGACTTCAGATTATTCATCTTGATGATCAAGCGGAAAGACTTGCCTGGTTAGCGGAAAATTTGAATCAACTTC
Source organism: Desulfitobacterium sp. (assembly GCF_034927245.1). Classification (GTDB taxonomy): domain Bacteria; phylum Bacillota; class Desulfitobacteriia; order Desulfitobacteriales; family Desulfitobacteriaceae; genus Desulfitobacterium_A. The sequence continues at coordinate 18,877 of NZ_JAYFQK010000070.1, read as the reverse complement.
CCGGTTCTGGAATTATTTATTGTTTAACCGTCGCTGACTGCCGTCGAGTGAGCGAATGGTTAAAATCAAATAAGCTGGATGTTGCTGAGTATACGGGAAAATTAGATAATTCTATAAGGGAAATTCTCGAACAGAAATTGATTCACAATGAAGTTAAAGCTTTGGTGGCAACCGTTGCACTCGGGATGGGTTTTGACAAACCGGATTTAGGTTTTGTTGTTCACTATCAGCGGCCTTCCTCTGTTATTGCCTATTACCAGCAGATTGGCAGAGCAGGTAGGGCTCTAGATACGGCTTACGCGATTTTGTTGGCAGGCAGAGAAGACGATGAGATCGGAGAATATTTCATAAACTCAGCATTGCCGTCTTTTACCGAGATGTCTAAAGTTGTCGAGGCACTCGAGGAATCGGAGCAAGGTTTGACAATTAACGAGATGATGGCTAAAGTGAATTATAGTAAAGGGAGGATTGAAAGGACATTAAAGATATTAGAGATAGAAGGAATCGTAGCGAAAAATAAGAGCTCTTTTTATCGAACGATCAATCCCTGGAAGCCTGATTCTTTACATTACGACAGTATTACTGCTTTACGTCGAAGCGAGATGCAACAGATGCAAGAATTTACGCGGACGTCGGTTTGTTATATGAAATATATTTCGAAAGAATTAGATGATCCCTATGCTTGTCAATGTAATCAATGTGCGAATTGTCGGGGAGATTATTTTCATTCAAATGTTAGTGACACAGTAGTTCAGGAGGCAATCCATTTTCTTAGAAGAGATTATCTCTCGATTGAGCCTCGTAAACAGTGGCCTGTGGGAGGGATCGATCATCGCAAAGGACGGATAAAAGAAGATCAGCGCAACGAAGTAGGGAAAATTCTTTGTATGTATGGTGATGCAGGTTGGGGGCGTCTTGTATCGCAGAATAAGTTTGGGGATGGCTATTTTAGCGATGAATTGGTTAATGCTATGAGTGAGTTAGTTGCTTTTTGGAATCCGAGTCCACATCCAACTTGGGTTACAGCAGTTCCTTCTTTGCGCAGGCCCGAGTTAGTTTCGGGTTTGGCCAAGCGTTTAGCTGAGAAATTAGGGATTCCTTTTATTCCATCCCTTATAAAGGTTAAAGAAACGGCGGAGCAGAAGACTATGAATAATAGTATGCGACAAGCAATGAATTTAAAGGGAGCTTTTGCTATAGAAGGTCCTGTCCCAGAAGGTCCGGTTTTACTTGTAGATGATATGATCGATTCAGGATGGACAATGACGATTTGCGGGGCGCTTTTACGGGAGGCCGGAAGCGGTAAGGTTTTTCCGATTGCCTTAGCTTCAACTGCAGGAAGGGGGGATAGTGAGTGAATACACGTTTAACGAAAGACAGCCAAGGGATTCTTCTTCTTACGAGCAGCATGGGATTGCCTAGGGATAACAACGAATTACGCCCTTTAAGTTTTTCGGAATGGAACTCCTTAGCTGAGAAACTTGCAAATTCATCCTTAGAGCGTCCGAGTGCTTTTTTTCAGTCGGAGCCTAAAGAGTGGAAGAAAATACTCAATTTGAACGATGCTTTAGTCGATCGAATGCAAAGATTGCTTGCGCGTGGAGCAGCTATGTCAATGGAAATTGAACGCTTAAATAGCCTTGGAATATGGATAACGACCAGGGCAGAATCGACGTATCCTTCACGCTTAAAAAAGATTCTTAAAAGGAAATCCCCCTTGTTCCTTTTTGGTGCCGGCGATTATAGGCTTGCGTCTGGTGGAGTAGCGATTGTGGGTTCGCGTGATGTTGATCAAGAGGGCAGTGTATTTACAGCAAATCTTGCTAAAAGGTGCGTTGCAGAAGGGCTTACCATTGTTTCTGGAGGCGCAAGAGGAGTAGACACAATTGCTCAAGATACGGCTCTAACTCATGGGGGGAATGCGGTTTCAATATTGTCCAATGGTTTGGAACAAGCGATTCGTAAAAAAGATACGCGAAATAATATACTGGACAATAGATTTTTACTTCTTTCACCCTTTCATCCAAAGGTTCCTTTTCGCGCTTATAATGCAATGGACCGGAATAAATACGTTTATGCTTTGGCTCATTATGCTGTTGTCATTTCGGCAACAGAAAAAAAGGGCGGGACTTGGGCGGGTGCTATAGAAAACCTAAAATCCAAGTGGGTACCTCTTTATGTCCGCTCAGATATTTCATGTCCGCAGGGTAATCAAGCTCTCGTTAATGAGGGGGGTATCCCCCTAAACGAAAAGGTATTTTCACAAAACGTAAGTATTAAAGATTGGTTTGATAGGAACAAAAACTCCGAAGTGGGAGGGAATGACTTAGCGACGACCAACACGCATAGCATTTGGGTAAATGTTCAGGAGGATTTTGATTTATTTCCTATTGTGCTACCCTATTTATGTAATGCCTTACAAGCGGCTAAGAATACCCAAGAACTCGCAAAGCTTCTCCATGTTGAAGATTCACAAGTAGGGCTTTGGCTAGAACGCGCTCATAAAGAGGGGATGGTTAGTATGCTTGAGGGCCAAGGCAATTATAAAAGCAATTTAGATCGGGAAAATAGTGATCTCGTCCATGAACAAATTTCATTTTTTTAATAGAATTTAAACTACAAATTATTTATTGTAATATAAACCAATCCCATAAATACAGCGAGGACGGCCTAATGGCCGTCATATACTTATTATTGGCTAGATTAAACGATGCAGCGCAAAGACATTCGTGCGTACTTACAACTTCTTATCCGCCATACTGCCCTTTAAGAAATGGCTTCTTGATATGGTCTTTAACGCAACCTATAAGCCCTATGGGGAGGATGAGCATAATGGAAAATGAGGAGGGGACCAATGATGCTTCTTTGGACGATTCAGCATAGGGCTGCATATCTGCAGCTATTAGAAAACGGCATCATGAGAGCGGATGAACATCATTTGTTTTGTGAGGATGATTTTCTTCACGCATATAAATGGATTGCCGGGCAGATGTCGGAACGCATCGGTCAGCCGCCGAAAGATGTTCATTATCCCGTGTGGGCCTGGTATCAGTGGGAGGGCATCCGCAAACGCCCGGATATGCGCTCACACCGTCGGTGGACGAAGAAGGGTGAGCCGATTGTGTTGCTTACGATTGATGTTCCAGATAAAGATGTGCTACTCTCCGATTTTGGTATGTGGCACTGCGTCTTAAGTAATGTCTATTTGCCGTTGTCCGAAGAAGATGATGTTGATCATACGGAGGCAGAAAAAGTAAGCAGTTGGAACCGCATTTTTCAAATTGATACGCAAACACATTACTGGGATACGCCTAAATCGACACAAGCGACCTTCTGGGAGTTAAGACAAGAGTGGGTTTTGAAAGCCGAACGCTTTATTTCGGCATAAGCGGAGGTGCTTTATGCTTGGTATTATGTGGATCTGAATGCTGAAGATTTTGCAGAGCCTTCTGAAGAACTGACTGATGAAAGGACGAGTTTTAAGACTAATGCAAAAGAATTATGATGTCATATTATTTGATTTAGATGGTACACTAACGGATTCTCAAGTAGGAATTATAAATTCTGTCCAATATGCTTTAAAATCTTTCGGTATTGAGGAAACGAACCGTGAAAGTTTGCGTAAGTTTATTGGGCCTCCTCTAAAAGACTCATTTATGGAGTATTATCAATTTGACGAAGAGAAGGCCATCCTGGCCATCACCAAGTATCGTGAGTATTTTTCGGTCAAGGGGCTATTTGAGAATAGTGTCTATCCGGGAATACCCGAGTTGCTTAAGGCGCTTGTTGAGCATGGCAAAAAGTTAATCGTTGCTACCTCGAAACCGACACCGTTTACAAGACAAATCTTAGATCATTTTAACTTAGATCGGTATTTTACCTTCGTTAGTGGTAGCAATTTAGATGGTACCCGGATCAGGAAGGATGAAGTGATTGCTTACGCCGTAAAGGAATGCGGCTTGAATGCAAAGGACAATATGGTGATGGTTGGGGATCGGAAGTACGATATAACGGGTGCCAAAGCAATCGGGATAGATTCCATTGGTGTGTTATATGGATTTGGTTCTCGGTCTGAATTAGAAGGGGAAAATCCGACTCGGATTGTGGAAAGTGTTAGTGAATTGAAAAAGGTTTTGATGGTTAGGTATTAAAAGCAGTATTAAAAACAACTGGTTGTAAGTGGAAGAACATGGTAACGAATAGGCCCCTATGGCATAATTAAGAGACACTATAGCATGATTACTTGACACCAGTTCACAAAAGGTCTGATTGTTTCAGCTAGACATTTGGACCTTTATTTTTATGGGCCTTCATAGTTAAAAGGACCGGAGTAAAGGGAGAGTTTTTCTCTTTGCTTCGGTCCTATAATTTTGCTTTTATTATACTGATACATCAAGAGTTCTTCCAAGACTGGGGTTTACAGATAACTCCATATCGCGGGAAAGTCCTGAAGCCATTTCCAACAGGGCTTGGGTTTGCTCAGTGGAGGTGTCCATAACCATCTTCATAACTGAGATGGAGGCTTGCTGTTTGAGTTGAACCTGATTGGAAATGATGGATAAGGCAGCTATGTCCATTAATAAACCCTCCTTTGAGTTAACTATATCATGTTTTGGCCATTGCAACTATATTATACAAATAACAAACTTGATGTAAATGCAATAACGGCAATGGTGCTACCGAAAATAAGCTCTTTCGGTGTGTGTCGTTTTAATATGAGCGATGCCCAAGTAATCAAAGCAAACAGAGCCAAACACCATATAAAGCATTTCCAACCGATGAAATATATCGTCAAAATCAGCGGCCCGGTAATGCTGCAGGCATGACCGCTGGCACGTAGTTTTATAATCTTATTGAACACAATCAATACAACAACAGAAATAAAATAGGTCAAATAAATAAAGAGTAAACCCTGACTCACATGAACGGCAACTCCGTAGATAACGGCGGCGATATATCCGACAAGACTTAATATGAAGGCTAAATTACGCTGACCCTCGCGCTTTTTATCCTTGTATTTCGGAATAACCAAAGCAAGCGGATATGCGGCGACGGGAATTAACACCAAAAACGTAATTGAAGCTGCTAATTCGTAAATATCTTTAAATATTGCGTCTTTTGAATAAAAGAGAATAATAAGCAGCGAAAGCACTAAAAGCGGAGGCACCGTGATGGCGCGGATTATTTTGGCAAATTCTTCTTTTTTAGTCATTCCTCTTTCCTCCCCAGAAAAATAGGGCTACTGTGCCGGGGCCGGTATGACTACCTATAGTAGTGCCGACGCTACTGATTTCCATTATATTATTTGCGATTCCTTGAATTACCTTTTTCTTGCTCCTGATCATCGTTGATTACCTCGACTTTCTATGGCTTGATTTACAATTATTTTAGATTGCCGTACAGAAAATCGCTACCTACTTCACTTTTTTACGATTATACGAAAAAAGATAAAGGCGTAGAGTAAAAAAATTAGACTCTACAAATCGTAGAGCCTATTCTTGGGGTATTTTAAAGCTAAGGTATATGATCATTTCGGAAGGAATACCCAAAATAAAGAGCAACCATAAATTATACTTAAAAAATGACAGGTATATGGCTGCTATAATGCTCCACACAAGTCCGGATATAATATAGAAGTTATTTTTACGATTACCCCATATTGAGTTTAGCACGAGCAAAACGATCAAAGATATCGGTAAGGTATAAACAAAAATCAGCCATTCTCTATAACCCAACGCCCAAAATATAGTAAAAATCAATATTGCAAGCGTCCATATCCCGACAATGGTAATTTTCTTTATTGTCATATGATTGTAATATCTAAGCGGAGCGGGTGTTTCCGGTGTTTCTTCTTCATTACTGTGGTCGGTCAAAATGTAATCCACAGAAACATGAAATAATTCACTCATCTGTTTCAAAATATAGGCATCAGGAATTGCCTCCGCACGTTCCCATTTTGAGATTGCCTTATCGGAATAATTTAGTTTTTCACCAAGTTCTAACTGTGTCATTTGACTTCGTTTTCGAAGGTATATAATATTTTTTGAAGCTATATTTTTAAGATTATCCAACTTTATTCTCTCCATATGTATTATCTCTTCAATTCGTAAACTTCAGAAACAAGTGCGATAGTTCCACCGGAACTATCGGGAGTCAAAATTCCACCTGAAGTAAGCATTTCTTTATATAATATACATCGGTTATTTAATTAATTACCACAAATTTATAAGCTTGTCTATTGTATTAGGTTTTTAAGTTTTTAAACCGAATCCCACTATTTAACTTATTGACAAATGAATATCGGATGATTAGAATTTACTATGTCGTTAGTTAAGTTACTTAACCTTTAACATACTTACTGAATGTTTTGAAAAGAGGTCGGAAAATGCAGATTAGCAATGCCGAAAAGATCTACGAGATTATGGAGAAGTTTCGTAGAAATATGATGAATAAGAAAATGTCCGGGGAGATTCCTCGTAGTGAATTCAAGCTGTTAAAGGTGGTCCAAATGAACAGCACTAAAAGAGAAGGAGTAACGATATCCTCTCTAAGTGATCATTTAGGAATTAGCAAGTCGGCGGTATCCCAGATGATTAATCTTTTGGAGGATGAAGGTTATATTGAACGGGTGTTTACGAAAAATGACCGAAGGCTTGTCTATGTTCGTCTGACCGATGGCGGTGAGAAGTATATAGCTCAAAGATACCAGAAATTTTTGGAATCAATGACGGAGATCTTTAACCGAATGGGAGAAAAAGATACGGAAGAATTGCTTCGACTCCTAGAAAAGCTCTATGACATCGTTACTGAAAATGACTAAGGCAAAGCGCCTAATCATTGGGGTGGGGGATTTACATGATTAAATTATCTAAGTATTTAAGACCCTATTACGGGCTTATTCTGGGTGCCATTGCCTTATTGTTCTTACAAGCCAACTGTGATTTGGCCTTACCGGATTATATGTCGGATATTGTCAATACCGGGGTAATGACAGGGAATACGAATTATATCTTGAAAACGGGGGCGATCATGCTCTTGATCACTCTTTTGGGAACGGCCGCTTCCGTGACGGTGGGCTATTTTGCCTCTCTGACGGCCGCGGGTCTCGCCCGGGATGTGCGCTCAGACGTTTTTAAGAAAGTGGAGCAGTTTACCCATGCTGAGTTCGATCACTTTTCCACCGCTTCCTTAATTACACGAACGACCAACGATATTACCCAGCTGCAAACCGTTTTAGTGATGATGATTCGTTTGGTGTTTTATGCTCCGATTCTGGGAGTGGGAGGAATCATCAAGGCCATTGCCAGCAGCCCATCCATGTCCTGGATTATTGGGATTGCCGTCCTCTGTTTAATTGGGCTCGTGGTCGTATTATTTTCCGTGGTCATACCTAAGTTTAAACTGATTCAATCCTTGATCGATCGCTTAAATTTAGTGGCCCGGGAAAACATCGGAGGAATGCTGGTTATTCGGGCTTTCAATACCCAAAAGTTCGAGGGAGCACGCTTTGATAAAGCCAACCGAGACTTACTGGAGACGAACCTTTTCGTCAACCGAGCTATGGCACTTATGATGCCGGCTATGATGCTGATTATGAACCTAGTGACTGTGATTATCGTTTGGGTGGGGGCTAAGCAAGTCTCGTCCTTTCAAATGGGTATCGGCGATATGATGGCTTATATGCAATATGCCATGCAGATCATTATGGCCTTTTTAATGATGTCCATGATGTTTATTATGTTCCCGCGGGCAGCGGTTGCAGCGGATAGGGTCGCGGAGGTCTTGGAGAAGGAGGCCAGTATTACAGATCCTGAGAAACCGGTCAGCTTTAGAAAAGATTTTCAGCCGACGATTGAATTCCGTCATGTGAACTTTGCGTATCCCGGGGGAGAAGATGATGTCCTGCACGACATTAACTTTGTGGCCAAAGCGGGTCAGACCACGGCTATTATCGGTTCCACGGGCAGCGGTAAGTCAACACTGCTGAACTTGATCATGCGTTTTTATGATGTGACTTCCGGTGAAGTCCTTGTGGATGGTCAAGATACTCGCACCGTCACCCGGAGATCCTTGCGGGAAAAAATCGGTTATATTCCTCAAAAAAGCATTTTATTCTCGGGTTCCATCAAATCCAACTTGTCTTATGGAGATAAAAATGCAACCCAGGCAACCCTGGAAAAGGCGGCTGAGATTGCCCAAGCGACAGAATTTATCGCGACCAAGGAAGAAGGCTATGATTCGATCATTGCTCAAGGCGGGACGAATATTTCAGGAGGGCAAAGACAGCGCCTATCCATCGCGAGGGCTTTGGCCAAAAACGCCCCCATCTATCTTTTTGATGATAGCTTTTCCGCGCTTGATCTCAAGACCGATCGGAATCTGCGGGCTGCTTTGAATCGAGAAACCAAGAAAAGTACGATTCTTCTGGTGGCCCAACGAGTCAGCACGATTATGAATGCCGAACAAATTATCGTTTTAGACAATGGGGAAATTGTAGGTAAAGGGACGCACAATGAACTTTTGAAAACATGCGAGGTTTATCAGGAAATCGCCTATTCGCAATTAAGTGAGGAGGAACTGGCGCGATGAGTGATGCAGAACATCAAACAGGGTCCACGCCTCGCCGCCAGAATTCGGGCAGAGGCTTTTTTGGGGGGCAGCATGGCGGGCCCGGTGGGGGCGAGAAGGCCAAGGACTTTAATAAGACGCTCAAAACACTAGCCGGGTATTTAAAACCTCATCAGACAACCATCTCTATCGTGATTTTCTTTGCCCTATTCTCTACCGTGTTCACGATTATCGGACCTAAATTACTGGGCAAGGTCACCACGAAACTTGCCGAAGGATTATTCGCTTGGTATTACGGAACGGGGCTTCTGACGGACTTCGATTATATCGGTAAAATTATTGGGGCCTTAGTTGTTCTTTATGTGATTTCCGCAATTTGTTCTTACGTTCAAGGGTATCTGATGTCTGGAGTGGCCATGGATGTCACGTATAGACTGCGGAGAGAGATTTCGGAAAAGATGAACCGAATCCCTTTGAATTATTATGATACAAGAAACCATGGAGTGGTTCTGTCCCGGATTACCAACGATGTGGACCTGATTAATCAAACCCTCAATCAAAGTTTAAATCAAATCATCACTTCAGTGGCAAGCATCGTCGGTATCTTGATCATGATGCTGTCCATCAGCTGGATGATGACAGTGGCTGCTTTACTGGTCATCCCTTTATCCTTGGCGATTGTCGGAGTGGTTATTAAGCGCTCTCAGCGGTTCTTTAGAGAGCAGCAACAGTATTTGGGTGAGATCAACGGGCATATTGAAGAAATGTATGGAGGTCATAATATTGTTCAGGCCTTCAACGGAGAAGCCGAATCCGTGGCCATTTTTGAGAAGGTCAATGATAAATTGTACAGTACTGCTTGGAAATCCCAATTTATCACGAGCATCATGATGCCGGTGATGAATTTCGTAGGTAACCTGGGTTACGTGGTGGTCAGTATTCTCGGGGGGTATCTGGCCGTTAAAAAAGTCGTAGAAATTGGAGATATTCAAGCCTTCATTCAATATATGCGATCCTTTACCCAACCTATAGCCCAGCTGTCCTCGATATCCAATACCCTTCAGTCCACAGCGGCGGCGGCTGAACGTGTCTTTGAATTCTTAGCGGAAACAGAAGAAATTCCGGAAACATCTCATCCGGTCAAATTAGATCAGTTCTTCGGCACTGTCCGTTTTGAACATGTTCATTTCGGTTACAGCAAGGATAAGCAGATCATTCATGATTTTTCGGCGGACATTAAAGCCGGACAGAGAATCGCCATTGTGGGCCCGACCGGGGCAGGCAAAACCACGATCGTGAAACTATTAATGCGGTTCTATGAAATTGACAGCGGAAGAATATTGATCGATGATCATGACATTTATGACTTTACCCGCAATGACTTACGCTCCTTATTTGGCATGGTGCTCCAGGATACTTGGCTCTATAATGCTTCGATTAAAGACAATATACGCTACGGTACCTTTGAGGCGACCGATGAAGAGGTCATAGAAGCGGCCAAGGCAGCTCATTGCGATGAGTTCATCCGTGCTTTGCCGGGCGGTTATGATATGGTTCTGAATGAAGAATCCAGCAATATCTCCCAGGGACAAAAACAGTTATTTACCATTGCCCGGGCAATCCTGGCTGACCCGAAGATTTTAATTTTAGACGAGGCTACCAGTTCCGTTGACACCCGAACGGAAATATTGATTCAAAAAGCCATGGAAAATTTAATGCGTGACCGAACAAGTTTTGTGATTGCCCACAGACTTTCCACGATACGTGATGCGGACATGATCTTAGTGCTAAATGACGGTGATATCGTGGAACAAGGGAATCATGAGGAATTGTTAGCGAAGAATGGATTCTATGCCGATCTTTATCAGAGTCAGTTCGAAGAGGCCGAAGCGGTTTAATCTTAATTTTGGATCGAGAAAAAGGAGGAGCGTTTCATGGGAGTACAATTAAAAACCGAAGATCAGCAGCTTAAGAAACAAGTCAAGGGTAAAAAAAGCATAAAAAGGGTGTTCCTGTCCATCCTCACGGTCATCGTCTTGATTGCCGGTTGTGCAGGGTTCTATTATTTTAATGAGAACAACCGTTATTTCTCAACGGATAATGCTAAAGTCACCGCGAAAATGTATCCCATTACCCCCAGCGCTTCTGGAGAATTACTGGAGTGGAATGTAAAAGAGGGTGACACGGTCGAAAAGAATCAAGTTCTCGGGCGCCAAGCCGTTTTACCCTACATCACCTCACCGATTAAGGGAACGGTCGTTAAAAACAACGCCATTCAAGGGCAAGCTGTGGCTCCTGCCGCACAGTTGGCGGTCATTGCGGATACGGATCACCTCTACATTGGGGTGAATGTCGAAGAAACGGATATCGTCAAGATTAAGGTGGGGCAGCGGGCGGACGTAAAGATTGATGCCTATCCCGGTGTAACCTTTCAAGGGAGTGTTCAGGAGATTGATAGGGCGACCCAAACCTATTTCTCCGGTACTTCAAGTTTCAGCACCAGTGGCACCTATTCCAAGGTCACTCAATTGATCCCCGTCAAAGTGGTCATCGACAACAAGGACAATCTTCCTTTGACCTTTGGAATGAATGCTACAGTGAAAATTCACCTTAAGGAAGATCCTGCAAACACCGCACTGGGAGAACAGACCGGTGAATCTTCCGACTCCCAGCAAGCCATCCATTACAGCAGTGCCATCGAAGCGGCTGATCAAATGGGGGTTATCCCGAATGTTACCGGTAAAGTCAGCAAGATCAATGTAGAGATCGGCCAGCACGTTGAAAAGGGAGATGTGTTGTTCCAACTGGATAGCACAGATCTGGAGTTACAGGTTAAGCAGGCGGAAGCCAACTATAACGCGGCGGTTACTTCCTATAATAATAGTAAAGCTTCTTATGACAGCCAAACTACCATCACCCCGGCCCAGATTGCCTACAATGAGGCTATGGATAACTATACCCGTTTGAAAACACTCTATGATGGGGGAGCGGTATCTCAGATCGACCTGAATAATGCAAAAGACAAAGTAGATACAACCCATGCCCAACTGCAAACCGCTCAGAATTCAGCTAAAGCTGCCGTTGACACAGCCACCGCGCAAATGGCCGGTGCCAAAGCAGGATTGGACATTGCCCAAAAGAAATTGGACGATTGTCTAGTGAAAGCTCCCATAACCGGAGAAGTCGCTTCCAAAACGATCGATGTGGGTACAATGGCTTCGCCGCAAGCAGCCGCGATGACCTTGATCAATAACCAAGAGGTAAAAGTGCATATCAATGTTACTGAAACTAATATTTCCAAGGTGAAAGTCGGAAGTACAGCAGAGGTTAAAGTGCAAGCCATTAACGCAAGTGCCCAGGGTACAGTGCTCAATATCGCCCCTGTCGCTGATGCCAAGACCGGCATGTTCCAAGTGGAGATTTTGGTCGAGAACCCGGATGGACAATTCAAGGCGGGGATGATCTGCGACGTGGAGCTGCAGAATTCTTAACCAGAAATCTAAAATATCTTTATGTATTTTTTTAGCTGAATTACAAATGCTAGGATTAAACCACATTCCAGCTAGGGAGGTACGAGATGGAGACAAAAAATAAGGAACAGAATGTTCAAGATGCAAAAATCAGTTTAGTAGAAGAACCTGAAAATAAAGAACGGAATAAAAGCCATTCAAGTGCCGCAGATGGAGTATTACTATCTTCCACCTATAGAAATGGTTAATAAATTATTATTTAATGTTTGTAATTACATTAGAATGTGTGCGCTTATTTTGACTTAAGTTATCGCAGGTGTTATTATCTACCTCAAATATAGCTTTTTGCCAATTCAAAACAGAGAATTGAAAGGTGCAAAAATACGGTGTATAATATCACTATATTCAAATTCCATTATGAAATTATGGCTAGAGAAATGAGAGGCTGTAATGACACTCCCTGTCTTTGTGAGTGCATTACGGCCTTTTTTGTTTTAAGGAGAGTATTATGGCTATGAATAAAACAAGAGTACTCGTTGTTGGAGGAGGAGCTACCGGTGTTGGCATTATTAGAGAATTAGCTTTGAGAGGAATTGATTCGGTTTTAATCGAGCAAAAAGATCTAGCTCATGGTGCAAGTTTTAGATTTCATGGATTACTCCATAGTGGTGCACGCTATGCATCAAATGATTTAGAAGCAGCAAAAGAGTGTATTAGAGAAAACACTATCCTCAAGAAAATAGCCCCAACTTGTATCAATAATACAGGGGGATTATATCTACAACATAAACATGACGATGATAATTATTTAGAAGGTTGGCTTAATGGATGTAAAGAAGCTGGAATAGAAACCAAAGAAATTGGAATTAATGAGGTTCTAAAGTCAAATCCTTTTCTGACTAAGGATTTGAAAAGAGCATATCTTGTTCCTGATGGCATAATTGATGGGTCAAGCCTAGTGTGGGCTAATGTTTATCAAGCTGTTCGGTACGGTGCAAAAGTCTTAACTTATACTAAACTTATTGGAATTCTTATTGAAAATAACAAAGTCGTTGGTGCAGAGGTTGTAAATACTTTGACGGGTGTAAAAGCAACCTGGGAATGTGAAGTAATTATTAATGCTACAGGGACGTGGGCCGATCAGGTAGTTTCATTAGCGGGAATTGAACTTAGTTTAGTAAAAAATAAAGGATCTCTTTTGGTGTTTAATCAGCGCATAACGTCACAAGTACTTAATCGATTGCGTACACCTAGTGACGGGGATATTTTCGTACCTCATCATACAGTAACGATCTTAGGAACAACTTCTATAAATATTGATAATCCAGATACTGCGGAACCTTCTAAAAAAGAAGTAAACGATCTTTTGAACGCTGGTAAAGAACTGATACCGAAAATCTGGAATTATCGGATTTTAAGAGCGTATTCAGGAGTGAGACCGCTATATGTTGATAATACCAGTAAAGGGCAGGATGGACGTACAATTTCTCGAGAATTTACTATTATTGATCATGGCTGCGAAGATGGTTTGAGTGGCCTATTAAGCCTTGTTGGGGGAAAATTGACAACTTATCGCTTAATGGCCGAAAAGACGGTTAACTATGTATTCAAGATTATGGGGGAAAACAGTATTGATGTTAATCCTATGACTCCATTAGTGGAATTGGGTGGAATTAATGCTGGCTCAAATCAGCATTCGAAGGTAGTACAAAGACATGGAGAAAGAGCCTATTTGATTGAGAATTATTTGAAAAAGTTTCCGGATAAAGCATCTGTCCTTTGTGAATGTGAAAATATTAGTTACGGTGAGGTAGAAGAAGTTGCATCTTGGGATAATACCCATAACTTAGATGATTTGAGGCGCAAGACTCGTATCGGAATGGGGACTTGTCAGGGATTATATTGTTCATTTCGCAGTTTAGGTGCAGCTTGGAATTGTTTTAAAAAGAAAACGGAAAATCCAATAGAATACTTAGTAGATTTCTTGGAAAACCGTTATAAAGGGCAGAAAAGGCTCCTTTGGGATTCTCAAATTAGGGAAAGCGAATTAACGCTAGGCGTTTATAGTACAATTTTTAATATTGAACGGAGTAAAGAGAAAAGCAATGAAATATGACGTTGTAGTTATTGGTATGGGAATGTCCGGCTTAGTTGCCGCATCTAAAGCTATTTCTAAGGGCAAAAATACTCTTCTGGTTGCTAAGGGTCAAGGTGCATTGTCGATAACTTCAGGATGTCTGGATTTTTGGGGGTATTGTTTAGATAACCCGGAGACGATTGCCCCTAATCCTTATGAAGAAATACGCCAATTGATTATTCGGAACCCAGAACATCCCTATGCTAAGGTTTTTGATATTCTGCAGGAAAGTATTGATTTCTTTAAGGAAATCATTGGTTATTCAGGTTATAGGCTGGTCGGCGATATAACTGATAACCAGCATGTGCTCACATCATTGGGGACTGTTCATCCTTCGGCTTTTGTCCCGGCAAGTATGATCATTAAGAAAAGAGAAATGATTAAGAAAGTAATAGCCGTAGGCTTCACAGGATATGGCGATTTTTATCCCCAGATGTATTTAGATAATTTAGAAGAAAATATGTTCCCTAAAGCACAAAAAATATCCCAAATAATTGATTTGGAAATAAATGCAGATCTCAAATCGAATTCTTTGGCTCATTTATTAACTAAGGATGAAATTCTTAACAGTGTAATTAATGAACTAAGACAACAGAATGCTAATCAGTGTGATAGAAAAGAATATTTTTCTGATGAAGAAACCCTGTTTGTTTTTCCTTCAGTATTAGGGGAACAACCTAATTATAACGTTTGGGAGAGATTAACAACGGAATTGTCAGCTCAAGTTATCGAAGTTCCCGGGCTTCCTCCGTCTATTCCTGGTCAGCGTTTAGACAAAGCACTCACAATTTTTCTTAGCCATCATGGTGCAGAATTTCGTCATAATACTCAAGTGATTGGTTTTAATGCAAAAGATAGAAAGGTCACTTCGATAATAGTACAAGATTCCTCACATTCTAAGCATATTATTGAAGCAAAGAGTTTTATTTTGGCTACCGGTTCGTTTTGGGGAGGAGGGTTAATTGACAAAAAAAATGTTCTTTATGAACCTATTTTTAATCTTGAGGTTTATGCTCCTAATCAGTTTAATGACACTCCCTTTTTCTCTTTAAATGGCCAGCCTTTCTTGAGCTCAGGGATAGAGGTTGATAACTTATTACGACCAAATCCTAATTTAGAGAATCTTTACTCTGCAGGAAGTATATTAGCCCATTGTAATTATTCTATGGAGAAGAATGGTTTAGGACTTGCCTTGGCTACCGGTTACAAAGCGGGAAGTAATGTGTAAATAATACGTTTTAATTTATTGCGAGGTAAATAGATATGAAATTAGAAGAATTTCAAATTGATGCTTTAAATTCCTGTGTAAAATGCTCTATTTGTGTAGAATATTGTCCGGTGGTTAAGGTAAATCCAGCCTTCCCCGGTCCAAAACAACTGGGACTAGATTGGCTAAGACTTTCTCAAAGTGAACAACTACAACCCGATTCTGCGGTTAATTATTGTACAAATTGTAAAATCTGTGAGGCAGTTTGCCCGGCAGGGGTCTTGCCTGCAAGCATTAACCAATTAACTAAATACCATTTTTCCAAGAAGAGGATAGCTTTAAGGGAATTTATTTTTTCTAATCCCCTTCGTTTAGGAAAACTCGTCCATATTTGGCCTAAAGGGGTAAACTTTTTTATGAAAACCGGATTAGTAAAGGCTATAATGGAAAAATTAGTCGGAATTTCGGCAAAGGCTTCAATGCCAACCTATAGCACGAAATCATTTAGTGATATATTAAAAAGGTATGAACAAAAACTTTGCGCAGAAAAGAAAATAGAAGAAATTGTGTATTTCCCGGGCTGCTTTACAGAGTATAATAGGCCCGAAGTAGGAATTTCATTAGTAAAGATCTTCAATAAACTTAATTATAGGGTTATTGTTCCTGAATTTATGTGTTGCGGTCAGCCTGCTATCTCTAATGCTCGGTTACAAGATATTAATAAATATTCTAAACATAATGTCAGTATAATTAAAAAATATATTAAAGAAGGTGTTCCTATACTCTTTACCTGTCCAAGTTGTCTATTAACAATTAAGGAAGAATACCGCAATCTTTTAGATATTAAGGAAGCCGAAAATTATAATCCGTTTATTTGGGATGCAGCCCAATTCCTACTAGAACATGATAATCTTACTCAAGACCTTTATAGTTTACTTAACAAGGAAAAAAAGAGAAGCCTAAAAATGGCTTATCATCAACCTTGCCACCTTAAAGCTTCCGGTTTGGGTACACCCGGGTTATCTTTACTCAATAATGTAGCTGGTTTTAAGATCACTCCTTTAGAGGCGGGATGTTGCGGGTTATCCGGAAGTTATGGATTAAAAATTGAAAAACAATGGATTTCTCATGAGATTGGGAAGAATTTAAAGAATGCTATTGATGATGTTAATCCTGAAGCATTAGTAACTGAATGTGGGATGTGCTCCGTTCAGATAAATCATTTAGTTAAACTTCCAGTTTATCATCCCTTAGAATTATTAGCGCAAATGATTTAGGATAAGCGATTGGAAATAACTGAAACTGTACTAAAAACGATCATTGTTTATAATTAAGGGTATTAAATTTTGAAAAGAATAACAATCACATTATAACGGTTATTGCACATTAGAGAGGATATTGTGGATAAAGAAATACTGAATCTATTGGAATCAAACCCCGTAATAGCTGCTGTCAGGGAAACTTCTTAATTTGGGAGAAAGTGTTAGCATGCTTCGATCATACGGTAAGAACTTTTAATTTAGGTGGTCGTACATTTGCGAAAAAATAGATATAATAGGAGAGTAATTTATTTCGTATAGCAGGGGAATACCTGATAATAAGAAGGGTTGGAAATAGTATGGAAAGACTAGATTTTAATCGTTTCGTTGAATCAGATTTTGTTCAAATGCGTTTTGTTGATGTGGCCAAACAAGAAAATAACCTGGGAGTAAGAGAACGTATTGAAAAGGAATTGGCAGTAATGATCGATGATTTGATGGCTATAGACCTAGATTACAATAATATCGGTAAACAAGTTTTAGCAATATGGCAAGGATATTGGATGGCTCTTTCCTCACTGAATGTAGAATAATGATAGAGTTATGATTAAGTAAAGAACTTTTGAGATTGTAATTACTAATACAAACTAAGAAATAGCGAAGCTGTATAATAAAGCTGTACTTAATCGTTTCTATATTATTATCCCATGTAAAATGGAAAGGAGGAAACGAATAAAAGGAAACTTTCGGAGTACATGAGTCATAATAGATATATTTCTGAAAGAAGTGAGGAAAGTGGCAGAAACTATCAAAGAGAATAATGCTAGTGAAAGTGCTAAGAAGAACAAATCACCTAATACATCTATGTATATAAACAGTGCTATCGGTATTGGCTTTATGCTATTATTTCCCTTACTTGATCCTATTGAACCGATTACCCCAATGGGGATGCACATTCTCGCAATTTTTATTGGAATGGTGTATTTATGGTCAACGGTCGGTAGTATTTGGCCCAGTCTTTTGGGGCTGTTCCTTATTGGAATGACCGGCTTTGCCCCATTAAAACAGGTGGCATTGGAAGCCTTCGGGTCAGATGTTTGTGTTTTGATGATGTTATCCATGGTATTGTTTGCCGCTGTAGAATATGCCGGCTGCACCGAGTATATGGCCAGGTGGTTTTTAACGCGCAAAATCATCAATGGCAAGCCCTATATCTTCCTATTTATATTTTTTCTAGCCTCTTATTGGTTGAGCGGTCTAACCGACCCTATTGCCAGCCTCTTGATTTTATGGCCGATTACCGTCGAATTTATGCGCGAACTCGGTATCGAAAAAAACGAAGGAGTCTATCCGATTACCGTTTTTGGTGTTTATCTGGCAGCGACTTTGGGCCAACCGATGTTTGCTTTTAAGGGGGCGGCCCTAGCGATTGTGGGTACCTTCCAGAAAACAACGGGATTAATGGTCAATAATTTATCATATATGTTGTTTAATGTTATTATGTCAACGCTTATGTTAATTATCTTCATACTGCTGGTTAAATTCGTCTTCAGACCGGATCTGACTAAATTAAAAAATATATCAGTAGAGCAGTTCGAGAAAAATCCCTTGCCCCCAATGAACATGCAACAAAAGTTGATGCTTGGCACCATCTTTGCCTACATCTTCTTGCTTTTGGCACCAAGCTTCTTACCGAAATCCTGGGGAGTCACCGCTGTTCTGTCAACAATGGGACCTTTGGGTGTAACCTTAATATCCATCATTATTCTAATGGTCATTCATATCAACGGCAATCCTGCCTTGCCCTTTAAAATGGTCGCAGCCAAGAGTTATTCCTGGGATGTCTATTTCCTGGTGGTTGCCGCTTTATATGGAGCTAATGCTGTATCGAGTGATGTGACAGGGATCAAACCGTGGTTGATTCAAGTACTGCAGCCATTATTAGGTGATAAACCGTTCCTTGTCTTTGCCGGCTTACTGTTAGCCTTTGCAGTAATTACTACAAACTTTGCCAATAATGCAGCGATGGCCATCATCTTAATACCGGTTGTTATGGCTTTCGCCGAACAGTATCCAAGCATAGAAGTTGTCGGCCTCTTTATTATGGGCTTTAGCCTGTTGAGCGCAGCGAAATAAAAAACCACCTGCTATGCGGGTGGGGATCCAAAAGTTATACAAAAAAAAGCACCTTTCCGTTAAAGTAGAGTTGTTCAAGCTACTAAATTAACGGAAAGAA
>NZ_JAYFQK010000085.1:0-35217 GCF_034927245.1 Desulfitobacterium sp. | reverse complement strand
ACTTCTGCACGGAACGGTTTGCCAAGACGCGGGTGAAGAATGGCTGCGGCATGTTCCAGTTCACCTTTTTCGCCCACAATGACACCTTTGCCATAGCTATTAACCTCTTCTTTAGCAATGCCCAAAGCTTTCACACCTTGTCTTGCCAAGATCGTACCGAGTTGTTCGCCATATTCCATGAGTTCTGTTAAATCTTCAACGTATTTTCCTGCGAATGGATTTTTAATAACCGCTGCCACCGACGCTTTACGCGTAGGTGGAGTCACCATTTTTTCGCCATCTTTCCGTGTTTCTTCAACCACAGTTACGATTTTACGAATTTCCATTGCCATTTTTAACTTCCTCCTTTTTTATTACCGGATAACATAGATCATTGGGAATCATCCCAACAAACTCATCTAAAAAGACAACCGCGCCTTGAATAATGCCTTGAGAGAATAGGTCGTTCGCCTTTGCTAAGGCATTTTCCAGTGCTTTACTTTTAACCTCCGGACTCAGTTCCCCAACCTTTACCGTTACGTAATGACCCGGAATATCTGTCTGGGGATCAAGCTCCTCCGCAGGTAATTGCAGAATATGAGGATCAGGTGTAAAACAATGATTCGCGATCAGGGTTGCACAACTATCTGCGACGCGTGCGCTCTGGGCTAAAACTGTCGCTGAGCTTGCAATTCCTTTGGTAAAACTTCTTCCGCCCCTTCCACTTGTGGCTACTCCCCCAACTCCGCTGCTACTTGATAACTTAATCACATGGGTGAATCGCTTGGCCCCGATACTCGGAGTTATCCCGACTTTCGTTCTTTCAGAACCGAAAAGCCGAATCGCGATATCTCCGCCATTATTAATAATTACTTTATGGGCACCATCTTCAACCAATCGATCGGCTACCAGATCTGAAAATGTTCCGGCTACGGCAGCCATGGGCGTGAGACTTCTATCTCCCGTTGCCAGCACCGCTTCAACCATACGACGGAGGGGAAGGGGTAGTTCATGGGGACGGGGATAGCTCAGGGTGCGGACATCCTTCGCCTGATCCAGAACCTGGGATAACTGACTTAACCAGGTCATGGCCTCCTTCGCAGCTTCTTGCATTTGCGCGGTCATATTTTTATCAGGAGATGTGGCCATGAGCATCATTTCGATCGGCCCATAGTCGAGAAAGACTCGATCCTTATCAAGAACACTGATCATGGATTTCTGTGTTTTTTAAAATCTTTAAGCGGTTTAATATATTGGGTATGACCGCCGATTTCCTTATATTTTGCGAGGGGCATCGTGTATTCAACCGGTGCAACAGTTGCCGGTGTAGGCACCCAGGTAAACGCTTTGGGAACAACTTTTTCAACATCAACCATGAAGTTGATGCCGCCGCCGGGCAAAACATAAGTCTCCGCTCCACCGATTGTCAGTTTAGCAGCCCCATCGTGGACAGCCTGCGTGACTTTAATCGGATTCACAGCTACTCCGGCCCGAGCACTGCCACCTGTACCCCCTGTATAGAGTACGGAAACCCTTGATCCTTCGCAGTTCGCAGCAATCGTATCAACAGCCTTTTGGACCTCATGGGTTACGGGAATCTCGGTGATAGTACCTTGAGCACCTAATTGGAAGAGGGCAGCTTTTTGTCCCGTGGTTTCAGTAACCAGAATTTTGATCCCGGGTTTGGCAACTGACATATCCACCTCTTTGATGGCATCCCGGGGATTCTCGATATTCGTTCCTCCCCAGCCCTTACCTTGCTCTCCAAAATAACGGCCGCGGGTACTTTTACGTGCATTGGGGATCACACCACTCCACGTCATTCCTAAATAGGCACCTGCCAGATGCTCCGATAAAAGCCCCACGACATGGTAATCAAGGATGATGGCTTCATCGACAACGTCTTTGAGGATTCCCGCAAACATGCCGATTGTGGCACTTCCGCACCCCACGCGCATTTTCTGATCCTGAACCCCATCAATGATCGGGGAATGGCCGACCTGTAATTCAAGAGTGCTTCCATCTTCAACTTTCAGAGTCACTCTCTCGCCATTCGCTAATTCCACGATCGTCCGTGCAACAATGAATCCATCTTTGCCAGTTAAGAGGTTCGCCCCACCGATCGAGAGCATTTTTGAACCATATTCTTCAGTATCGACAAAACCGACGACTTTGCCGTTTCGTTTAACTTTAGCAGTTTCCGCTCCGATAGATAGATTCGTATCGATTTTAACCTTTACCCCACTGTAACTCAGTGGAGCCTCTGTCACGACCGTCACCGTTTCAACCCCGTCCACAGTATCCTGAACAATATGGGGCGCGGGACGGCAACACGGATAATTCGTTCCGGCCCCTACGGCTGAAATGAGGGGGCCTTCTTTGGGAAGTTCCGTCACCAATTGACGATTACGAACCAATTTTCCTCCCCGGTTTTGATACCGTTGGCAAGCCCCGGTGTACCCTTCGACAATCTCGCATTGCACAGGGCATGAAGAGCATTTAACCGCCCCTTCTTTGATTTCAGAAGTAAAAGTTGCTGCCTTAAATTTGCAAACCCGTGTACAAATCCCACAACTGGCACAGTTGTCTCCGATAATAGCTTTTTTCTCTACAATTTTAATTGCTTGATTAGGGCATTCTCGAGCACACATGCCACACCCTTTACACAGGTCAAGATCTATAACGACTGCCATCTTATAACAATCCCTTCCCGATACTTCTTACGAAAGTTTTACTTAACCGTGTATTTCCGGGTGGATGGAGGAGTGTTACGACTCTTCGTGACGATAATTTCGCCATCGACGATAACCATCGCTACCCCAGGAAGATCCCCTGCTTCGAGTGCTCCCATAGCATCTGAAGCAATTGAACCCATTGGCGCATCCATGATGACTAAATCAGCATCTTTACCTTCTTCAATCAATCCGGTATTTAAGCCATAGGTTTTGGCCGTATTTCCTGTAGCCATAGCGACAACTTTTTCGGCTGGAATTCCGCACATTGAAGCCACATAACTCATCGTACGCAGAACTCCCAAAGGAATAATCCCTGTACCGGACGGTGAATCATTGCCAAAGATAAGCCGGTTTAAAGCTCCTTTTTCATTTAACTTATTCACGACTAATTGCGCGATTTTCGGGTTGCCGCATTGCACAATTTCCAAAGTCAAATCCGTAGTATTGATCAACTTTTCAATTTCCTTAGGAGCAACCGCTGTCGGTCCGCCATTGATATGGGAAACCACGGTCGGCTGAACAGCAATGACATCATCAGCGGTCACTGTAGAACTGCCGGGAATCGAGGTTCCGCCTGTATGCATCGCAACTTTCATTCCATATTTCTTAGCCCATTCCACCATGGGTTTTGCATCTTCGGGTTTTTTAACACTTCCTAATCCAACTTCACCGACAAGCCAAACCCCTTCTTTAGCCATTTCCGCGAAGTCGGCTTCAACTAAACCTTTTTCTAAAATCAAAACGCCCCCGTGGACTTTCAGGCCGGTAGAGCGTAGGTTGTCAAACGATTTATGAGCCAGGATAGCCAAGGCTTTTGTTCCTGCCGGATCTTTCGGACGACCGGGAGTATGGCATTCACCGGCTGAGATAAACGTGGTCACACCACCATGGACAGCTCCGATCAGATAATCTTGTGTTTTCTGGCGTGGGGTATAATCACCGAGAACTGTGTGCACATGGGAATCAATAAAACCCGGAGAAACGGTCATCCCCGCTGCATCCACGGTTTTTTCAACCTTGAAGTTCTTTAAGATATCACCATTACCCACTTTAGCGATCTTTCCGTCTTTGACCACGATGGTATTGAATTTTGAGACCGGATTCTGAATATCCCCCGTAAGCAATTTCCCAATGTTAGTTAGTGCAAGTACTGACATGAACAATTCCTCCTTCTTTTTTCTGCCTTAAGAAAGCTATGCACCCTTTCTGGGATGATCGACAGTTCATTGACGCGTCATGATTTAATATATGCAAAAAGCATACCAACTCTTGGTATGCTTTTTATGGACAAAAACCTGCCCTATTTTCAGTTGATTTAAGGTTTTTGTCAATCGGGCTGCATTTGTAAACTCCAAACCCCTCCTCGAAATACCCTGAATATGTTTCAGATCTGAGCTATTGCATTGCAGATATAAGCGATATTGTTGCATTAAGAAGATATCTTCTGTCAGTCTTGAATCAGTTATTACAAATTACACAATTTGATCATTATTTTAGTTCCTCTTCTAATCCTAATTCTGTCAAATGTCTCCATAACGTGCTTGTGCTAATTCCTAAAAGCTTCGCCGCCTTATTTTTTTTATACTTCGAAACTTGAAGAGCCTTTTGAATTACCTTTTTTTCCGTCTCCCTGATAGCTTCGTTTAAATTTAGGTCCTCCGGCTGAATTTTAACTGATGAAGGCTCATTTCCTGAAATTTCGCCCTTCTGTATGCCCAAAGGTATATGCCGGGTTAAAAGAACGGATTCATCCCGTCCAACCATATTCATGGCATGTTCGATACAATTCTGCAGTTCACGAACATTCCCCGGCCAAGAATAGTTCTGGAGAACATGCATTGTTTTAGAATCAATTTCTTCAATGAATTTTCCGAAACATGCATTATATTTCTCCACAAAATATTTAGCTAAAATGGGGATATCTTCGTTTCTCTCGCGCAGCCCCGGAATCTTGATCTGAACGACATTTAAACGATAATATAAATCCTTTCTAAATTTCCCTTCGGCAATGAGTTTGTTAAGATCCTTATTTGTTGAAGCAATAACCCGTACATCCACTTTCAAAGACTTAAAACCTCCGATACGGACGACTTCCCTTTCCTGCAAAACACGCAGCAATTTAGTCTGCAAACCTAATTCCATTTCACTAATTTCATCGAGGAAAACAGTCCCCCCATTGGCTTGCTCAAAAATCCCTGGGCTTCCGCCTTTTTTAGCCCCTGTAAATGCTCCCTCTTCATATAATTTTTGGTGTTTGTTCGTGACATTTTCATTATTAAACCCAAATCCAAATTTATCATTCATTGGGATTCGAACGGCCATGGCTCCATTCACAGAAAAAGACTTCGCAATGACAGGCTCTTCTATTTGCATTGCCTTATGTGCGTGCTTACTCATCTTCCCTTTAAACCTCTTATTTTCTGTTCCATCGGGATTATAACTGACAATGCGCTCACCGCGTTCGTTAAATAATACAGCCTCTCCGCCGGCCACTTGAGCAATCATGGGCAAAGCCCGCCGCAGGGCGTCTTGGAATTTCTGTTCTCTCTTAAAACGCTCAATATTACTACAGCTCAATACATAATCATCCAAGGGCAGAGCCCAGGCATCTGCTTGATCAACAATCTGGGATGAACCCAGCAATGGTTGTCCTTCCGCCACAGCTCGCTGCGCTAATTCATAAACTTTTCCTTTTAAGCTTTCTACTTCATTGCCGTTAAAATCAAATGTGTAAAGTCTGCGGCCTTTTCGGTCTGTAATCGTGGCATAACCACCGGTCGTCTTTGCTAAAATCGGTAATATTCTTAGGATAGATTCTTGTTGCATGTTTTTCTCCTCCGAATTGCAATAATTTCTCTAGAGAAGGGTAAACACATTTTTGGAAAAAGCCACATCCGTTTAGTGTAAAATATGGATTATGCTTCCTAGTCAAGAATGGTAATCACCTCACAAAAGAAGGGAGTATAGCTAGCTACTTGAAGTAGTTTTGCGACACCTCCACCTTCTTAATTTTATTATATTATACTCCTAATTTCGTTTTAAGGTTATGGATTTAAAATTAAGCGGCCGCTTATTTCTACAGATTCGCTTCGTAAACCCGTATAAACTCCTTGATCGCGCCTTCTGTATCGGCATCTTTACCCATCTCTTTCAAGGTCTCCCCGACGAGTTCCAAAGCCTTAACAAAGTCGGCCCTTGTGACATTCCCCAAATGGCCGATTCTAAATGCTTTACCGGCTAATGATGCTAAAGATCCCGCAATGATCATTCCTTTAGAAGCCAGTTTTGAACGGAATTCCGCATCATTAACTCCTTCCGGATAGAGAACACAGCTTAAGGTCGGTGCCGCAACCTCTTCCGAAGCTATAGCCTTCATTCCATAGACTTCCAAACCCGCACGGACAGCTTTGCCTAATGCTGCATGCCGGCGATAACGAGTCTCTAAACCCTCTGCCATGACTATCTCCATCCCTTTTTCAAAGGCATAGATCATGTTGACAGGCGGAGTCGCATAGTACTTTCCGGGATTCTGCATAATAGGGAGCCAATTTTTAATATCCGCATAATAACCCTGTACGCCTTCCCGTGATTCGCGAGCGGCAAGAGCCTTAGGACCAAAGGCGACAATGGCAAGTCCCGGCGGAACTCCGATTGCCTTTTGAGATCCGGTCAAGACCACATCAATCCGGTAATCCGGATTGCCATATTCCTTCTGCATATCTTCTTCAATCGCAGCCGAAGCGCAAACCCCATCCAGGATGAAAAGCGCACCGCTTTTCTTTACTGCCGGCACCAATTCATCAAGATTAGCCACAACACCTGTCGAGGTATCGACATGTGTTACCGTTACCGCTTTATAATGACCTTCTGTGCATTTCTTCTCAACTTCCGCTACATCAACATGCTTTCCCCATTCGGCTTGAATCGTATCCACTTGGATACCAAACGCCTTGGCCAAAGGAGTAAAGCGATCTCCGAAATAGCCATGGCTGACGACTAATAATTTTTCACCGGGGGCCACGGTATTGATGATGGCGATTTCCATGGATAAGGTTCCCGAACCGGATACAACAAAGACTTCACCATCTGTGTTGTTAAACAGTTGCCGGGTCATTTCTAAACTATGTTTAAAAATCTTAACGAACCGAGCGTCCGTATGAGCCATAGTTTCCTTAGCCAAAGCATGATAAATGTCGTCAAGAACCGGCGTCGGTCCGGGGATGAGTAATAACTCCTGATTGGGCATAATAATGATTTCCTCCTTAGAATAAATATATTGCAATTGTTATATCATAATCCTTTTAAAACCAACTTCTTTCCCAATAGTCCCCATCCTAAATCTATTTTAAGCTTGTAGCTGTCATCCAGATTTAATAAGGATAAATGAATATACACTTTAACCTGATCATTAAGCAGAACTTCTTTATAATCACCGGCTTGGGATTCGTCCGGACTCCCCAATTGTATTCTTGGGTACCGCTGCCTGGCAAGTGCATTTCCACCGTTAAGCAAAATGTACTTTTGAGCTTCAGAAGTAACCATTAAGTTCATTCCAATCCTCCCTTACCTTAAGGTAACATATTCAAAATTGCCTGTCCAGTTCAGGCGGACAAATGTCTAATCAAAAGCCTAAAATTCCGCACTCTTTACCGTCCTCGGAAATGCTATAACATCCCTGATATTTGAAATTCCCGTCAAATACATAATGATTCGCTCGAAACCCAGTCCATATCCGGCATGACGGGTTCCGCCATATTTACGCAGGTCAAGATACCAAGCATAATCCTCTTTATTCAGTCCGAGCTCATCCATTCTCTTGACCAAGACATCCAGTCGTTCTTCACGTTGACTTCCGCCAATAATTTCTCCTACTCCGGGAACAAGAAGATCCATTGCCGCAACTGTCTTTTTGTCATCATTCATCCTCATATAAAAAGCCTTAATATCCTTGGGGTAATCAATAACAAAGATCGGTTTTTTAAAGATATGTTCTGTCAAATAACGTTCGTGCTCTGTCTGTAAATCAACACCCCACTCCACAGGATATTCGAACTTATCTTTGACTTTTTCTAACAGCTCAATAGCCCTGGAATAGGTAACCCGCTCAAAATCAGACTGCACAATATGGTCCAGTCTTTCCAGTAAATTTTTATCGACAAACTCGTTGAAAAATGCCATTTCCTCCGGTGCGTTCTCCAGAACATAATTAATCACGTATTTAATCATGTCCTCGGCTAACTCCATATCATCTTCTAAGTCAGCGAAAGCAATCTCCGGCTCAATCATCCAGAATTCCGCAGCATGACGAGCCGTGTTTGAATTTTCTGCCCGGAAGGTTGGTCCAAAAGTATAGACATTTCGGAAAGCCATACAGTAGGCTTCGGCATTAAGCTGCCCGCTTACGGTCAAATTTGTTTCTTTTCCGAAAAAGTCTTTAGCATAGTCGATCTTCCCGTCCTCAGTGCGAGGCAAATTATTGAGATCCATTGTCGTCACACGAAACATTTCCCCGGCCCCTTCGGCATCGCTTCCGGTAATAAGGGGAGTATTGATATAAACAAAACCCCGCTCCTGGAAAAATTGATGGATGGCAAAGGCTACCAGGGAACGCACCCTAAAGACTGCTGAAAAGGTATTTGTTCGAGGACGCAAATGCGCAATCGTCCGCAAATATTCAAAGGAGTGGCGCTTCTTTTGCAGCGGATAATCTGCGGCACAATCTCCTTCAACACCAATACTCTGAGCTTTAAGTTCAAAAGGCTGCTTCGACCCCGGTGATTCAACCAGGATACCCTTCACGATTACGGAAGTTCCCGTTGTTAACTTGGAAATCTCAGCGTAATTGCTTAGACTCTCTTCAAACACAATCTGCAGATTCTTATAAAAAGTTCCGTCATTTAACTCAATAAAACCAAAGGCCTTCGAAGCCCTCAGTGTCCTTACCCACCCGGAAACCTCAATTTCCTCGTTTAAGTACCGCTTGGAATTCCGAAAAATATCTTTAACTAAAGTAACTTTCATAAGCATAAATCTCCCTTCATTTTGCTTCTACATTATAATCTGATCTATTTTTTTGTCTTCATAGTATAGAGTATAAGAAAATAAATTCCACCTTTATAGCCAAAATCCTTCTTCATGATCAATTCCGGGGTTCCCCTTTAAGTCCAAAATGGATAATTTCCAAAATGGATAATTTCTGCATGCAAGCCAACTGTAAGCGAACTGTATAAAGAAAAACTGTAAAGAATACAATACACATGATCTTTAGCTTGAAGGAAAACACATATTTATCGAGAATATAACTGTTGCACAACACAAAGGAGATATGTGCAGTTGTTACTTAGTTGTTTCTAAATATACTAAAATATAGGAGGTAATAAACAATGTCTTATGTACAAGAAGTCCTCAAAAAAACCGTTGAAAAAAACCCAGGTGAAGTTGAATTTCATCAAACCGTCAAAGAAGTTCTAAATTCACTAGAGCCGGTATTCGACAAGCATCCCGAATATATTACAGCCGGAATTCTCGAAAGAATTGTAGAACCGGAAAGGCAAATTATGTTCCGTGTTCCTTGGGTTGATGATCAAGGGAAGCTCCAAGTCAACCGCGGTTTCCGGGTTCAGTTTAATAGTGCGATCGGGCCTTATAAAGGAGGTCTCCGTTTTCATCCCTCCGTTAACCTTGGAATTATTAAATTTTTAGGCTTTGAGCAAATCTTTAAGAACTCCTTGACCGGACTTCCCATCGGCGGCGGTAAAGGAGGAAGTGACTTCGATCCCAAAGGTAAATCCGATACCGAAGTTATGCGTTTCTGCCAAAGCTTCATGACTGAACTCTACCGTTTCATTGGTGCCGATACTGACGTCCCTGCCGGAGATATCGGCGTAGGCGGACGCGAAATTGGCTATTTATACGGTCAATATAAGAGAATTACCAATCGCTATGAAAGTATTTTAACCGGTAAAGGCCTCCCCTATGGCGGCAGCCTTGCACGAACAGAAGCCACCGGTTACGGTGTTGTTTATTTCATGGATGAGGCCCTCAAGGCTCAGGGAAAATCCTTAAAGGGCGCAACCGTTGTTGTATCCGGCTCAGGCAACGTTGCGATCTATGCCGTTGAAAAAGCGCAGCAACTGGGTGCCAAAGTCGTCACTATGAGTGATTCCAACGGCTATATCTATGATGCGGACGGAATTAAGCTCGATACGGTTAAACAGCTTAAAGAAGTGGAACGCAAACGGATTAAAGAGTATGTAGAAATTCATCCCAGTGCCCAGTATCATGAAGGCTGCGCTAACATCTGGAACGTTCCCTGTGATATCGCATTCCCTTGCGCCACACAAAATGAACTCGATGCCAAAGCCGCGGAGATCTTACTCAACAATGGCTGCTTTGCAGTCGGAGAAGGGTCTAACATGCCTTGCACACTGGAGGCCAGTGACGTATTTTTAAATAAAAAAATTATCTACTCGCCCAGTAAAGCCTCAAATGCCGGCGGAGTTGCCGTTTCCGCTCTGGAGATGTCCCAAAACAGCATGCGCTACTCCTGGACATTTGAAGAAGTTGACGCTAAGCTCAAAGATATTATGGTTAATATCTACAATAACGCAAGCAATGCCGCTAAGGAATACGGATTTGAAGGAAACCTTCTTGTTGGAGCTAATATCGCCGGATTCCTAAAGGTTGCCGAAGCGATGAAGGCTCAAGGACTTGTTTGATTTCTTTGATTCCTTTGATTCGTTTGATTCGTTTGATCCCTTGAATTAAGTCTAAAGAAGACCCGGCTTCGCTGAGCTTTAAGCGGGGGCAAAGCCGCTGGTTGCACTTCGAGTTTATCAACCGATAAAAACTTATACATTACGACACGTACAAAGAAAACGGTGGAAAAGGTTTTAAATCCTTCCACCGTTTTCTTTATTTTAACTCAAATCATCAGAGTTTCGAGAAATCAAGAGTTGCAAAATAATCCTCAAGTGTTTCCGCCCGGCGTATCATTTCCACTGTTCCATCCTCTTTAAGAAGAAGTTCAGCCGAGCGAAGTTTGCCATTATAGCTGAAACCCATCGCATGCCCGTGTGCTCCGGTATCATGAATGACGATAAGGTCACCATAATCAATACGCGGAAGCTCTCGATCCACAGCAAACTTATCATTATTTTCGCACAGACTGCCAGTAACATCATAAGTATGGTCCTTCGGCCAAGCTTCTTTGCCTACGACTGTAAGATGATGATAGGCCCCGTAAATACCCGGCCGCATTAAATCAGCCATGCAGGTATCCAAACCGATATAGTTTTTATAGATTTCTTTTTTGTGGATGGCCCGGGCGACTAAATAACCATAAGGCCCGGTAATCACTCTTCCGCATTCCATCGCTAATTTAAGGGGACGTAAATTCCTGGAAGAAATTCGTTCCTCATAGGCTTTACGTACTCCTTCCCCAACATATTCGAGTTTAACGGGTTCCTCTTCCGGATGGTAGGGAATTCCGATTCCGCCCCCGAAATTGACGAGTTCAATTTCGATTCCTAACTTTTCTTTAAGTTCACCCACGAGATCAAACATCATCTCTGCCGTCTCGATAAAATAATCCGGATTAAGCTCATTCGAGATGACCATCGTATGCAGACCAAAACGAGTCGCACCTTTATCTCGCACAATTTCATAAGCATGAAAAAGTTGTTCTTTGGTTAAACCATATTTTGCTTCTTCCGGAGTTCCGATAATCGAATTGCCGCCTGATCTCAAGGGACCCGGATTATAACGGAAACTCATTAGATCCGGAATGCCTGCTGCCTTTTCCAAGAATTCGATATGGGTAATATCATCAAGGTTCATCACTGCCCCAAGCTCTCTTGCCTTTTTGAATTCCTGAGCAGGAGTATCATTGGAGGTAAACATAATATCTTCGCCGGTAATCCCCGTTTTCTCCGCCAAAATTAACTCCGCCAGTGAGCTGCAATCGGCACCAAAACCTTCTTCACGTAAAATTTTCATAATATAAGGGTTCGGTGTCGCCTTCACTGCAAAATACTCCTTAAATTCCGGTGCCCATGCAAAAGCATGAACTAAACGGCGAGCATTCTCGCGAATCGCTTTTTCATCATAAATGTGAAATGGTGTCCCATATTGGGCCACAATCCCTTCCAGTTGTTCTCGGCTAAACGGTAATGTTTTATTGGCCACGATCCAAACCTCCCTAATATCTCCGGTGAATGGCCGATTCAGCTCCTCATCAAAAAAGCGGTTACGAGCACACTCACAACCGCTTTAAAGGTACAAAGGAAATCCTTCACCCTTAATGGACGAGATAGCACTCCACCAATTCCCGGTGACAGTCTTACACTTATTCAGTGCAAGCCCAGCCTAAAATTCTTTGCCTTAAATCTAGGCTTCGGCGGGAACTCCTTTTCGTATTGATCATGAGTTGGCAGCCTCACAATACGTACTTTTAATTCTCCGCGCCTCTATCATTCATTTATTATTATTTTTCTATTATGCAACAGATCAATTTCTATGTCAACACCACCATTTTACTTATCCTTATCCTTCTCCTTATCCATTAATCCTTTATTATGAAAAACGTTCTCAATCTCTAGGGTAATCTGGCCCCCTTTGATGCTTTCGTGGGGTTCAACCCCAAAATCATCCTCTATGGGGCTGCTTACACTGATAACACCCGCAGGCTCCCATAATTGACGCTTAAGTTCCTCTGGCTTGCTTTTTTCTTCATTCATTATATATTCCTCCTTTTAAGATTGTTCCTTATCACCTCAAATATAGATTAGAATACCCCAATACCTTAAAAAACTTGCTTGACGCCGGAAGACTCATTATTTATATTGAAAGTATCCAAAGTCAATATTATCGCTGGGAGGACGGAATATGTCTCAAAAAACAAATGCAGCACGGATCCTCGATCAAGCGGGGATTTCCTATAAACTGATCCCTTATGAAGTCGATGAATCTGACTTATCTGCTGTAACGGTTGCCCGTAAAGTTGGGATTCCACCGGAACAAATTTTTAAAAGCATTGTTGTACGCGGGGATAAAACAGGAGTGCTTATTGCTTGTATCCCCGCAGATAAAGAGCTTAACCTCAAAGCCCTGGCTCAGCTTAGCGGCAATAAGAAAGTCGAAGTCGTTCACTTGAAAGAAGTTCAACCCTTAACCGGATATATTCGTGGCGGTGTCTCACCCCTCGGTACAAAG
This sequence comes from Desulfitobacterium sp., assembly GCF_034927245.1. GTDB lineage: Bacteria > Bacillota > Desulfitobacteriia > Desulfitobacteriales > Desulfitobacteriaceae > Desulfitobacterium_A. The sequence continues at coordinate 22,291 of NZ_JAYFQK010000085.1, read as the reverse complement.
AAAAAATACCCTGTTTTTTTTGATGAGACTGCAGAACGGGTTGACGGCTTGTCGATCAGTGCCGGAACCCGCGGCTTACAAATCTTTATCGCCCCCCATGATCTTTTAAGGATTACGGAAGCTCAAACCGGGGCAATTACGGTTTAGGACAATATAATAGCTAAAAACGTTGCAAAGGATTACAATAATCCCTGCAACGTTTTTGTTTTAATAGAGGAAACTTACTTCAATAAAGGAAACTACTTCGGGTGAGGTTTTGACTCCATCTGAGGTTATCTGAGGTTTAGTTAATTTTAAATGAACTCTTCAAGGATACAATCCGATTAAAGACGGGCCTCTCCGGAGTCGAATATTTCGGATCAACATTAAAGTACCCGTGACGATAGAACTGGAATTTATCATGTGGCTTAGCCTCTTCCATATTCCGCTCGACAAAGCCTTGCTGAATCGCCAGCGAATTGGGATTGATATAATCGAGGAACGTTTTTCCTTCCTCATCCTCCGCTTTCATTTGTTCATCCAGAATTAAAGGCTCATACAGGCGAAACTCCGCGGGAAGAGCCTGACTTGCTTCAACCCAATGGATCGTGCCTTTGACCTTCCTGCCCGTAAATCCGGACCCGCTTTTCGTCTCGGGATCATAGGTACAGTGAATCTCGATGACCTTACCGTTTTCGTCCTTAATAACCTCTTCACATTTAATAAAGTAGGCATGCTTTAAACGAACTTCATTCCCGGGGAAAAGTCGGAAATATTTTGCCGGAGGATTCTCCATAAAATCTTCTTGTTCAATATAGATTTCCCGCGAAAAGGGGATTTGCCGAACCCCCATTTCCGGATTTTCCGGATTGTTTTCCGCCTCAAGCATTTCAACTTTTCCTTCCGGATAGTTGGTAATAATGACTTTCAAGGGATCGAGGACAGCCATTGTCCGAGGAGCCTTTAACTTTAAATCCTCCCGAATGAAATACTCCAGCATTTTTTCATCAACAATGCTGTCCGCTTTAGCCACACCGATTTCGCGGGCAAAGTTCCGAATGGATTCAGGCGTATATCCTTTACGGCGCAGACCGGAAATGGTCGGCATTCTCGGGTCATCCCAGCCGTCAACAATTTTCTCATCCACTAAAAGTTTAAGCTTGCGTTTGCTCATCACGGTATTTGTAATATTTAAGCGGGCAAACTCATATTGATGAGGAACATTGACCATCTCGCATTCACGGACTACCCAATCATAAAGGGGACGATGGTCTGCAAATTCCAGAGTACAAATGGAATGTGTCACTCCTTCGATAGCATCTTCTAAGGGATGGGCAAAGTCGTACATGGGATAGATACACCATTTATCTCCCGTGTTGTGATGCGTGGTATGAGCAATTCTATAGAGGATGGGATCACGCAGATTGATGTTCGGCGAAGCCATATCGATCTTAGCCCGAAGAACCTTCTCACCGTCCTTAAACTCGCCCTTGCGCATCCGCTCAAATAGATCTAAATTCTCTTCAATCGTCCGATTGCGATCAGGACTTTCCTTGCCGGGTTCGGTTAACGTCCCCCGAGCTTCGCGGATTTCCTCCCCAGTCTGATCACAAACATAAGCTTTTCCTTTTTGAATCAATAATACCGCCCGTTTATGAAATTCCTCAAAGTAATCAGAAGCAAAAAAGAGATTATCCCATTGGTAACCCAACCATTTTACATCTTCCTTAATCGACTCCACATATTCCGTATCTTCCTTCACAGGATTCGTATCATCAAAGCGCAGATTGGTCTTTCCCTTAAATTCATCCGCCAACTCAAAATTCAAGCAGATTGATTTGGCATGTCCAATATGTAAATAGCCATTCGGCTCAGGAGGAAAACGCGTTAGAATATGTTCGACTTTTTTTGATTCTAAATCCTCGATAATAATATTTCGCAAAAAATTAGATGACTTGTTTTCCACTGGTATCAACCTTTCCCTTCCCATTCAACATCTAACCCCAATTAAAACTGAATCACAAATTAAAGATTAATCTATGTAAAATTCTACTTAAAATAAATATTTCCTTCTTACTTTAGTATTCCCCTTTCTTGCAAGAATGAATCTCAGTGGGCCGGCAAAATCTCTACCCAATAATTATCGGGGTCATTGATAAAGTAAATTCCCATTTCCTGATTCTCGTAGCAAATGCATCCCATCTTTTTATGATGTTCATAGGCTGCCTTGAAATCATCGACAACCAAAGCAAGATGAAATTCATTATCGCCCAGATTATACGGCTCTGTTCGATCTCTTAGCCAGGTTAATTCAAGCCGATGTGGGGTCAATCCATCCCCAAGGTATACAATGATAAAGCTTCCATCCTGGGGCTCAATGCGGCCCACCTCAACCAATCCCAAGGATTCGCGGTAAAACTCGAGACTCTTTTGCAAATCAAGAACATTAATATTATTATGGTTAAAGCTGAATTTCATGATTATCCCTCCATATTCCATAAGATATTCACAATTATTGTATAATCATTAAGAGGTGATCACAATGGGAAATCTCAATGTCAAGATTAATTATTTATACCACAGCGGCTTTAGTGTCGAAACCCAACATCATTTTTTAGTATTTGATTATTACCAAGGTCCCATCCAACTGAGCACGAAACCCACTTATGTCTTTTCTTCACACAGTCATTCAGACCATTTTAATCCCATCATCTTCAAATGGCAAAAAGGAAGATCGGATATTCACTACATTCTAAGCAGTGATATTCGGCTTCCTGCCGGCGCGGTAAATACCCAATCCCTCTCTCCTTATGATGAGTGCCAACTTGATGATCTTAAAATTAAAGCCTATAACTCTACAGACATCGGGGTCTCCTTTCTTGTTGAATGCGAAGGAATCCACTTTTTCCATGCCGGTGATTTAAACTGGTGGTACTGGATCGACACTCCCGCGGCAATGAAACAAGCCGAAGACGGATTCAAAGATGAAATCAAAATAATAAAAGGAGAACGCATTGATATTGCCTTCTTCCCGGTTGATCCAAGGCTGGAAAAAAATTATTCCGCCGGAGCCGAACATTTTATTGAAGAGATTCATCCTCAGATCTTAATTCCCATGCATTCTTTTGGCCATGATGATGCCGCTGTGCAATTTGCGGAGAAAATGAAAGATTCTCCAACGAAAATCGTTACATTCAGCAATAACAACCGGGAAACGGTCCTCACTTTTTTTAATGAGAACGGACTTCCTCATTTTCAACAAAGCGCGCAATAAGAGTTCCGATGAATAAAGACCACACCGGGGCGCTTATACCTAAGATGGTAATATTGGATAACGCAATCACAAAAGCCAGGGCTGCGCTGAGTTTCATTGTGGGCTGGGAAAAACTATTCTGCATGCTATTTCCAAATACACCGAGCAAGGCAAAACCCACAAGAATTGAAATAAAGGTTGAAGGTAAAGCTTGAATCCACGGAACCAACGCCCAGGAAAAAAGCCCGAAACATAACACGATCACACCGGAAACAACCGCTCCCATGTACCTTTTTTCCTTTGGGCCGGCCTCTTCATCCGCACATATTGCGCTCATCATTCCCGCAACATTGGCCGATTGTCCGCCAAAGAAGCTTGCAATGATTGAAAAAATCCCGCTCCACGAAACAATCCTGTTAATCGGCGGCTGATAATCATTTTGCTCTAAGGCTCCAATCCCCACCGCCGCATCATTGCTTAAAATGAGCAGAGCAAGAGGAATGGAAACCGAAAGAAAACTCGTAAAGCTAAACTCCGGAACTTGAACATACGGAACAACAAATGAAGACGCAACCCCCTTACCGGAGAGCGGGTAGGTCAAAAGCAAGAGGACCGTACCTGTTACAACCCCGGCAACCATCGGCGGAACCCGCCTCTTTCCCTTACTGAAAAAAAGATAGGCAAGAAATGATGTCAGCCCGACAAAAAACAGCTGACTTATTGAAACTACAAAGTTAACCATATATTTTGTGATCATGCCCGCGAGCATTGCCGAGATGATTGCCTTCGGGACATAATTCATCAGCTTTGAAAAAATACCGAGTACCCCGACAAAGAGCATCAATACCGCCGAAAGAAGATAAGCCCCAATCAATTCCGAATAGGTAAATTGGGCAGTGACTGTCGCCAGAAAAGCTACCCCTGTAATCGAATGAGCACCCACGATCGGCATGCGAAACCGCAAGGGCATGACAATACTAAAAATTCCGCCCAAGACATAACACGAAAACATCCAGAAAATCGTTTGCTCTGTTGTGAAATTCCCTTTGGCAGCGGCTTCTAAGATAATTGCCGGGGGACCTGTTACCGCTAAAAGCGCAGCAACAATCCCTGCGGTAATATTTCTTGGATTTAAATCTTTCAATGGATGATTTTCCATGCTTACTTTCCCCTAAAATTCTCCGTTAATTAATCCGTATTTTATTATTTTATAACAAGATCTCACAATTTTAAATATAAACGACTTAAAGCACGACGTATGACCCTATTTATGATATGGCTCCCCTTTACTGATTTTCATAGCCCGGTATACCTGCTCTAAAAGCATGACTCGCATCAACTGATGAGGGAAAGTCAGTTTAGAGAAAGACCAGCGAAAATCAGCCCGTTCGCGAACACCATCGGAGACGCCCAGAGATCCGCCAATCACCCAAGCGATATTGCTTCGTCCATGCAAAGCTAAATCATCCATAAAATCGGCAATTCCCGGGGACGTCAATTCCTTGCCTTTGAGATCAAGCAGAATGACATAATCTTGGGGACTTAACGCTTTGAGGATTCGCTCTCCTTCCTTGGCCCGAACCTGATCCTCCTCAGCGGGGGAGAGTTTCTCCGGACAAGGCTCATCACCCACTTCAATCATATCTAACCGAAGGTACGAACTCAATCTTTTAGAATATTCTTTTATCCCCTCCTGCAGATATTTTTCCTTTACCTTGCCCACAGTTACTACCTTGGCCTGTAGCATCTTCCCACCCCAAATCCGAAGAAGGGGAGGATACAATTCGTTGTATTCTCCCCTTTTTCATGTATCTTATTTTTTCATCGTCATATATTTTTGCTATTACTGTTTCAGCTCAGCCAAAGTAACCGCTGCTTCCTTCGTTTGACCATCTCGGTAATAAGTAATCTTGACACTGTCTCCGGGCTTATATTTAATGAGTCCACGGGTTAGATCCAATGCATTTTTAATCGTTGTGTCATCGATTTTCGTTATAACATCTCCTGCCTTAATCCCAGCCTTATCGGCAGGGCCGCCTAAAGCAACCTTGGCGACATAAGCTCCGGCCGGCCAGCCTTGCTGAGCTGCCCCTTCCTCAGTATAACGACTGTCGATTGAAACGTATAACCCGGGATGGCTGGCATATCCCTTGGCAATTATTTGTTGAATAAAGGGTACTGCATCGGTAATCGGTATCGCGAAGCCCATTCCTTCAAATCCGGCCTCAGTATTCTTAGCGGAGTTAATCCCGACGACTTGTCCATGGTAATTGACAAGGGGACCACCGCTATTCCCTGGATTAATCGCTGCATCCGTTTGAATCAGGTTAAAACTGGATTCACCCTGAATCTCTAAAACGCGGTTCTTCGCCGAAACAACCCCGGCAGTTACGGAGCGGGCAAATTCCTGCCCCCCCGGATTGCCGATAGCAACGACCGGCTCTCCTACTTGCAGAGCCTCAGAGTCACCGAATTGAACCGCCGTTAAGTTATCCGTATTCGAAATTTTTATAACGGCTAAATCTGTCCGCGGGTCAGCTCCCACAAGAGAGGCCTCAGTATTTCGGCTGTCCGCCAAACTCACAACGAGCTTTTTAGCACCTTCAATAACATGATTATTGGTCACGATGTAGCCGTTCTTGGCATCAATAATAAACCCTGAACCGCTTCCTACTTCTGACAATCCGCTTTTTCCGAAGTAACCTCCTGTTTGTTGAAAATTAGCTATACCAACAACGGCAGGCCCTACGGCTTTCGAAACCTCGGCAACGGGAAAACCTGTTGGGTTTGTAACATTAACAGGAGGGGTTGTTGACCCCTGACCTAAAACAACCTGATTCGATGAGTTTTTAGCCTGGATATTTGGGACGACAATACCCACTGCGATAAGTCCGCCGATGATCGCACTTATTAAAGCTATAACTACAATAAAGAAAGTACCGGGCCTGCGTTTTGAATAATCGTCGTTGTAAAAGCTCATAATTCGAGACCTCCTCAGTGATCTATTTTAGTCTTCTCCTAAAATAATGAGTTCATGCGGCGAATAACGCGGGGCAACTCTCATTCGTAGCTCCGGATTTTCTTTAGCCACTCGTGAATTCTTAAGAATTTTAAGAACCGTAGAAAGGGCAAGCTCCGGTGTATTATTTTCTTCGCTCAGATGGGCGAGAACAACACGTTCGGTATTTCCCTGGATCCATTCCAAAAGACCCTCTGCCAATTGTTTATTTTCAAGATGGCCCCGATTTCCACTAATTCGCTTTTTTAGGTACCAAGGATATCTTCCATTCCACAACCGTTCTCCATCGTGATTTGCCTCAACAATAAGGCCATCACATCCTTTAAGGCAACGGTTCATTTGCTCTGTGATGATCCCTGTATCGGTTGCTATTCCCAGGACTTTTGGGGAAGAAGAGCCTGCCGCAGGACCTTTAATACGAAATCCATAGCTCTCCCTGCTGTCATGGGACGTAGGAAAAACCTGAACCTCAAGTCCGGCACAGGTAAAAGAATCTTTGATGATAATCTTTTGCTGCTCCTCAATCTTGCCAAGGGTTGGGGTCATCTCTTCCCAAATCCCGGCTGTCGCATAAATAGGGATCTTGAGTTTACGTGCAACAGGTCCTATACCTTTAATATGATCATTATGTTCATGCGTCACAATGATTCCTTCGATCTCTGAGGAAGAAATGTCTAAAAGCTCGAGATTGTGAAGCAAGCCTTTTAGAGAAACACCACAGTCGACCAGAAAATTTCTGTTTTTATGCCCAACGACTGTTGCATTACCCGAACTTCCACTCACGAGAGTCGCAAAATGCACTGTCTTTCACCTTCTCCATTTTCCAACAACATAAAGCCTACTTTGAATCATCACCTGTAAGCTTAGATTGTGCATAACTTATTAAATTGTTCAGCTGTTGTGCACTTTCCGGTGGGGGATTAGTATTTAAAGCTTTATTAAATTCTTCAATAGCCCCTATATAATCACTTTTAGCTTCTATCAAGAAAATTCCATAGTTGACTAAGGCATTATAAAAGTCCGGTTTAATCGCTAACACATGCTGAAACGTTGATTCAGCCAGTGTATTATCACCGCTGTAGAAAGCAGCTGTAGCCATATCCACTAAAATATTGACGTCATCTTTATTAACCTTCAGCACCTCTTGGTATTGAGCAACAGCCTGCTTTAAATTTGTTGTCGCTGCTCCGGCTATCGATTGATCCTGTGATGACGATAATTGAGCCAGGCCCAGATCATAATATTTATCAGCCAGATTCAGGCGGAGATTCGTATCTCCCGGATTTTTCTCCAGGGCCTGATTAAATGCATCCACCTGGCCCTGCAAATCCGCAATTTGGGAATCCGCCGTGTTTGCCGTTTGAGCAGCGGTCTGCGTGACAGGCGAATCGGAAAAAAATAAAACAAAAGTAGAACCGATCATGCTAATACTGACCAAGGCAACAATGATAATGGCAATCGCACGATGTTTTATTCGCACTCTTTAACCCTCCCGAATCAATTGTTCTTAATATCTTTTTAGCATAACATTTTCGGTAAATTTAGTCCACAAGCCATTTGCGGATTTGGCATCTTGCCTCATAATAAGATGTCGATTGACCAAAATCCGAGGATACTCCTTTGATGAGCTGATTGACACCTAATCCATTGCTCATATTTCCTTCAGGGATAACCACCGTTTGGGGATGAATATCCTCCGAAACATAAACCCGAGCCAAAAGCTGGCCGTATCGCGTTTCCACCAGAGCCTGATCCCCTGGGAAAAGATAATGCTTCTCTGCCAACTCCGGATGGATAAACATCTGAAAACCTTCATCTTCTTGGAACTGCGAATGAAGCGCTTGCCGCGGATGAGGAGTGAGCAAAGATAGAGGAAATTCTGCTGAGAGAGCAGATTTCTCGAGATTTGGCTCTCCTTCGGGAGATGCCACTCTTGAACCCGCCTCCTGTAACGCCAAATCCGAAGCCAACTCGATTTTCCCGCTGGGAGTTTTAAAGTTTAAACCTTCCCAGGCCACATTTGGAATATAGGGTGCCCGCACCGGGCCTTTGCGCAAGGATTCGAGATTGATACCATAATAATCTAAGGGCGCAATGATCTCGGCAATCCATTCTGACGAATTCAAGCGAAAATCCTCCCCAATTCCAAGGCGCTCTGCCAACTCACTGAAGATCACCCATTCAGGTTTGGCTTCACCTTGAGGCTTTACTATCTTTTCGGTAACCTGAAGCACAGAATTCCAGGAATTTACGATTAAATCTTCTTCCTCAAAAATAGTGGTTATCGGCAGTACTAAATCGGATTGACGCGCCGTCTCGGACATAACCAATTCTAAGGTTACCTTAAAGGGAATCTTGTTCCAGACCTCCTGCCAAAGCAGCGAATTAGGCTGCTGCAGCAAGGGATTTGAACGGGTTACAACCGCCATTTGAATCGGAGGATCTGCCTTGGCAATACTCTCCGCTAATAGGGGGTGAGGGAATCTCCGGACCTTATAATGCCCCTCTGGCAAAGTAACACGCTTAAGATGCTCCTTATGCTCCGAATAGGCATAATACACCCCTGCTCCCGGCTTGCCGATATTCCCTGTCAATGCCGCTAAAGCATCAATAGCCCGAAGCGTATTTCCCCCTTGAGAATAACGTTGCAGTCCATAACCGGGAACAAAGCTTACCGGCCCCGAATGACTGGTCCGGCGCGCGAGTGCCGTTATCTCATTCTCACTGATTCCGGTTAACTCAGAGACACGCGCCGGCTCATACCCTTTTACCTTTAGGGCATACTCTTCAAACCCCTGGATATGGTTTCTTACAAAATCCCAATCCAGCCATCCCTCACGCAAAATGACATGGGCAAGACCTAAGGCTAAAACGCCATCTGTACCCGGATTGACTCGAAGATATTCTTGAGCCAGTTCGGTGCTTTTCACCTTTGTAGGGTTAATCACAATGAGCTGGGCGCCCACTTTTTTGGCCGCTAATAAATGGGGTATAAGATGAATATGGGTTACTGCGGGATCTTTGCCCCAAAGAATGATCGTCTTGGCATGGACCAGCTCCTCCCAATCATTCTGATAAACCCCGCCAAAATCGATCTCTTGAGCACGGTATCCCGCACCCCAGCACATGCTTCCCTCCGGCTCCGTCATTCCGCCAAGGGATTGGAAAAAGCGCTGATCTAAAGCACGCAGAGCACCGTTATGAGCATAATCATAATGATGCAGAATTCCTAAAGGACCGGTTTGTTTAAGCGTATCCCGAATGTTGGCTGTCATAAGTTCATAGGCTTCTTCCCAAGAAATCCGCTTAAATTGTCCTTTTTCCTTAAGCAGGGGAAATTTTATGCGGTCAGGCGAGAAAACAAGCTCTGCGAGAGCCTGCCCTTTTGAACAAATAAAGCCTTTTGTGATTGGATGCTCTTTATCACCTTTGACCTGCAGTCCGTGTTCCTCCGAATAATTGACAAGAAAGCCGCAGCTATCCGGACAATTTAACGGGCAAGCCGATCTTTTCCATGCCATCTTTTCACCCCATCTCTCATTAGTTCTCAGGATTTTAGTTCTTAGGATTTTAGTTCTTAGGATTTAGTTTTCTTTCCTTAATATTCAAATAAAGTGCGACTTCTAAGCGTTTCTTTTGAAACTCGCATCCCAGAGTATAGACTTCATTTAAGTTCCCGCTGAAGGCATGATTAGCTGCATGACAGCCTCCGCTGCAGGAAAATCTCGCCCAACACTCGCGGCAGGAGGCTTTGGAATAAACATGAGCATTCCGGAACGATTGGACCAGGGCATTATCCAACCCCGGCTTTTCGTCCCACAAGGAACCCATTTTAAACTCCTCTTGCCCTACAAACTGATGACAAGGGTAAAGGTCCCCCTCGGGAGAAATAGCCACATATTCATGCCCGGCTCCGCATCCCGTTAAGCGTTTTGGCAAGCAAGGTCCTCCGTCCAACGCAACATTAAAGTGGAAAAAGCTAAAATCCTCACCTTTTTTTCGACGTTCCAAAAGATCCTCTCCCAGGCGATCATAGCTTTTCATAATCTCGGGTATATCCTCCTCCTGAAATGCATAGGGTTGATCCGGCGCGGCCACAACCGGCTCAAGCGAGATTTGTTTCACGCCTAAATCCAGAAGATGATCGACATCTTTATCAAAGTCAAGGTTAAAATGGGTATACGTTCCCCGTGCATAATAGTAGGTTCCGACAGCGTAAGGAGATGAATCCGGACGTTTCTCGGCAAACTGTTGAATCCGAGGGATGACTTGCTCATAGCTTCCCTTCCCGCTTGCATAAGGTCGCATCCGGTCGTGAACCTCCGGCCGCCCGTCAATGCTCAGAACAACACTGATATCTTCCTTTTCCAAGAAACGCTGTACTTCTTCCGTAAGAAGTACCGCATTTGTAGTCAGTGTAAATTTTATCGTCTTACCCCGTTTGGCAGCGGCCTCCCGGCCATAGGCTACGAGATCTTTGACCACTTGGAAATTAAGCAAAGGTTCACCGCCAAAAAAGTCAACTTCAACGTGATTACGATGGCCTGATGCCTCAAGGACAAAATCGATTCCCTTTTTTCCGGTCTCCAAAGTCATTAAACCCCGGTCCCCTCCAAAAGCACCTGTGCCGGCAAAACAATACTTGCACCTTAGATTGCAATCATGGGCAACATGCAAGCAGATTGCCTTAATAATCGGCCGCTCGGGATAAACCGGATTCCATTCTTCCGCCTCGGCAGAAAAAAGAGCACCCTCCTCTTGAAGCTGTGCAAATTCATCCAGGATTTCGTTCAGCTCTTCTTCTGAACACCGTTTGCCTTGGTCCTGAAGGGAGGAGCAAATTTCTTGAGTCGAGGGCGTTTTTCCCTTCCTCTGTAATTCTTCCATCGTTTTAATCAGATCAAACGATAAATCATCCAAAACATGGAGTGACCCGGAATTGATATCATAAGCCACATTGAGATCCCCTTGGTGATAAACATGAACATTCTTTCCAATTTGATATCCGTCTAAATTCAGCATGAATTCCTCTCCTTTTATACATAAAGAAAACTTGGCTTGCGCCAAGCTTCTAGCGCAGGCGGAAGCCTTAGTTGCACTTCGAGTTTATCAACCGATAAAACTTATTCTTTCTGATAGTAGAAACAGAACCCGCCTGGTTCAGGTGGGTTCTTGATAACCTATGTGCGATTTTGTGCAGAAATTAAGTAATTACTTAACGCAAACTTGGTTACCTACTGTGCAAGACGTTTTACATGCGGATTGACAAGAAGATTGGCATTCCCCGCAGCCCCCCGTTTTAACCGTTTCACTGAGGTTCGCCTTTACAATAGTCTGGATGTGTTTAGCCATTAAAAACATCCTCCTCTCACTCTTTAAAATTCATATAGATTATAGCACGCAGACAAGTTGTAACGCAAAAAAAATTAAACCTCCGATTAACGAAGGTTTAATTGATTAACGAAAGAATGGTGCCTCAGGGCAGAATCGAACTGCCGACACGAGGATTTTCAGTCCTCTGCTCTACCGACTGAGCTACCGAGGCATATTCGTGGTTCGAGGCACGAACTTCGATATTCGAAGACTCGAGATCCCCTTGTGATTTGAATGTGCGATTTGGTGACCCGTACGGGATTCGAACCCGTGTAGCCGCCGTGAAAGGGCGGTGTCTTAAGCCGCTTGACCAACGGGCCACATCTGGTGAGCCATCCGCGACTCGAACGCGGGACACCCTGATTAAAAGTCAGGTGCTCTACCGACTGAGCTAATGGCTCAAAACTCACTCACGAAATAAAATATTACACGAACCTTGGAAGCTTGTCAACACTAAATTTTTCTAATTAGGTTTAAAAGATCTCCCCGCGAACAATCGTTTGCTCTCTGCCGGGTCCTACAGCGATAAGGGTAACCTTTGTTTCAGTTAACTCCTCAATGCGGCGCACATAGGTTTGAGCGGCCTCCGGCAAGTCTGCAAAGGTCTCAGCATTCGTAATATCCTCCTGCCAGCCCGGGATTACTTCATAAACAGGCTCACATGCCGAAAATACTTTCTGGCTCTGCGGGAATTCATAAATAACTTCCCCATTCACACGATAGCCAACACAGATTTTCACTTCTTTAAGGCCTGACAAAACATCAAGTTTCATCAGGGCAAAATCGGAAATCCCGCTGACGCGAACGGCATATCGTGCAATGACAGCATCAAACCACCCGCAACGGCGGGCACGTCCGGTGGTTGTACCAAATTCATGACCTGCCTGGCGCATTTGTTCACCCATTTCATCAAGCAGCTCCGTGGGGAACGGTCCTTCGCCAACACGGGTTGTATACGCTTTAATTACGCCCACGACCTTATCAATTTGAGTAGGGCCGACACCTGCCCCGATACAAGCTCCACCGGCCGTAGGATGAGATGAAGTTACATAAGGATAGGTCCCATGATCCAAATCCAAGAGCGTACCTTGTGCTCCTTCAAACAGAACCTTTTCACCTGATTTGATGGCTCCATCAATTGTTAAAGAACTATCGGTAATAAAGGGACGCAATTTGTCGGCATAAACCATATATTCTTGATAGATACTCTCGAAATCTAAAGCTTCTCGGCCATAGACCTTAATAATAAGATTATTTTTCTCCGCAAGATTACGTTTTAATTTAGCCGCAAATTCCTCCGGATCAATGAGGTCAATCATGCGAATCCCAATTCGAGAGGTTTTATCCATATAGCAGGGACCAATACCCCGTTTAGTCGTCCCAATCTTAAATTCACCGCGGGCTTCTTCCTCCAGCTCGTCAAGCAAACGGTGATAAGGCATGATGACATGGGCATTGCTGCTAATCAGTAATTTCCCTGTTTTAACTTTACGCTCTGCCAAATAATCAAGCTCTTCCAACAAGACCTTGGGATCAACAACGACTCCATTACCGATAATACAAGTCTTATCCTCGTAAAGAATTCCCGAAGGAATCAGGTGAAGCTTAAACTCCTCATCCTTGACCACTACGGTGTGACCTGCATTGTTGCCCCCTTGATAACGAACAACGAGATTCGCCTTCTCAGCGAGAAAATCAGTAACTTTTCCTTTGCCTTCGTCTCCCCATTGTGTTCCAAGCAAAACGACTGCTGCCATTTTCATTCCTCCACATTCATTATTCGAACGGATTAACAGACAAGCCCTCAGGCTTGGATCAACCCTAACCGTTTAAATACATCATCAATATGCTTTAAATGATAACTCCAATCAAACAAAGTATCAAAGTCCTCAAGTTTTAAATATTTCATAACTTCCGGCATTTCCGGAAGGACTTGGCGCAGTTCCTTGCCCTCTTCCCATGCTTTGAAGGCAGCCTGCTGCACCCATCGATAAGCTTCCTCACGCATACAGCCCCTATCAACCAAAGCAAGCAATACACGCTGCGAAGCTGTAAAACCATAGGTTCTGAGCAGATTACGCTTCATGATATCATCATTGACTTTTAACCCTTGAATAATCCAGGCCATTTTCTTTAACATATGATCCAATAATATATTACTGTCAGGGAGAATGACCCGCTCCACAGAAGAATGCGTCATATCCCGTTCATGCCAGAGTGCGACATTTTCCATAGCTGCCAAGGCATTTCCGCGGAGTAAGCGTGACATTCCGGCAATCTGCTCACTTACTATAGGATTCCTCTTATGGGGCATTGCCGAAGATCCTTTTTGTCCCTCTGCGAAAGGTTCCTCAACCTCAAAAATATCTGTCCGCTGCAAGCTGCGAATTTCCGTGGCCATCTTCTCAAGCGTACACCCAATCAAGGCCAGCGTCGTTACATAATGAGCATGTCGATCCCGTTGTAAGATTTGATTACTGACGTAAGCCGCCTTTAAACCTAGATGTTTGCATACTTCTTCCTCAATCTCAGGAGAAACATTGGCATAAGTTCCAACAGCCCCGGAGATCTTCCCTACCCTAATCGACTCGATGGCCTGCTCTAACCGCTCGGTTTGGCGATCAATTTCGGCAATCCATAAGGCCAGTTTCAAGCCAAAGGTAATCGGTTCGGCATGAATTCCATGCGTACGGCCCACCATAATAACATCTTTTGTTTCAACAGCCCGTTTAACCAGCGCAGCCCTCAAATCCGCCAGATCCTTAAGCAAAAGCCTTCCCGAGTCTCTGAGGACAAGGCTTAAGGCCGTATCTTTTACATCGGAAGAGGTTAAACCCAGATGAAGATACTTACCGGATTCACCGATTTCCTCTACGACAGCTTGCAAAAAAGCAATGAGGTCATGCCGTACTGTTTTTTCAATCTCAGCCACTCGCTGCGGGTTAACTTTGGCCCGATCACGAATTTCTAACCAGGCCTCAGCGGGAATCTCCCCACGCTTAGCCATAACCTCGGCAACCGCTAGCTCAACCTCTAACCAGCGACTATATTCGTAACCTTCGCGCCATAAATTACCCATTTCAGGATGGGTATAGCGATTGATCAACAAAATACCCCCTAGACTAAAAAGTATCAGAAAATTAAGTCACTTTCCAAATCACTTATTAATTTAATGACTTCAATTTCTTATTATCCCATAGTTTAGAATCCTCATACAGGACCCCTGTCCTTCACAAACATGTTTATAGTAACAATACCCGAACTTAATGTCAACGGTTTTTCGAACGTTCTGCTATGTATACACATCTAATATTCGGTTAATTTTTTAAAAGCGATTGAGCAGGACTAAAATAGGAGGGCTGCCCATTTGAATTGGCAAACCCCTCCATATACTCAAGTATCATTTCTAGTTTTTAATTTTTTAAGTTAACTAAACTTCAGAAACAAGTGCGATAGTTCCACCGGAACTATCGGAAGTCAAAACCCCGCCTGATTAGTTTCCTTTATAGATGCTGACGTTCTAAATTTACAAACTTCGTAAACTCTTTCAAATAGCCGAGTTCAACAGTCCCTACCGGGCCATTGCGGTGTTTCGCAATAATAATCTCCGCTATTCCCTTTTTCTCTGTTTCGGGATTGTAATACTCATCCCTATAAATAAAGGAAATAACGTCTGCATCAGCCTCAATTGCTCCGGATTCCAAAAGGTCTGACATAATCGGCCGTTTATCCTGACGTTGCTCAACACCCCGATTAAGTTGTGAAAGGGCGATTACAGGTACGCTCAGTTCCCTGGCAATTCCTTTAAGTCCCCGGGATATTGAGGCTACCTCTTGCTGGCGGTTTTCGGCGCGCCGACCTAACGTCATAAGTTGAAGGTAATCGATTATGATTAAGCCGAGACCTTGTTCCATTTTTAAGCGTCGTGCCTTGGAACGAAGCTCAACCAACGAAATTCCCACTGTATCATCGATAAAGATTGGGGCATCAGATAAAGGTCCAACGGCACGTGTAAGTTTGGGCCAATCCGTGTCAAGCAAATCACCTGTTCTAACCCGCTGCTGATCAACCATCGCTTCGGAACAAAGCATTCTTTGCACAAGCTGTTCTTTGGACATTTCTAAGCTAAACACGGCAACCGGAACATGGCCCCGAACTGCGGCATTCTGAGCCATATTTAAAACCAAAGCAGTTTTACCCATGGAGGGGCGAGCCGCGATAATCACTAAATCCGAGGGCTGCCAACCCGATGTCATTCTATCCAACTCGGTAAAAAAAGTGGGGACACCCGTGATATTTCCCTTATGGGCATAAAGCATCTCAATTTTTTCAAACGTACTCAATAATATATTACGAATCGACTCAAAGCCATCTTTTACTTGGCGCTGGGTCAAATCAAGAATCAGTTTTTCAGCTTCAGCTAATAAGGAAGTAGCCTCTTCTCCCGGTTCATACCCTTTTTCGGCAATTCGTCCGGCAACCCGAATCAATTGCCTCAGCATCGATTTTTCGGCAACAACCTTGGCATAAAATTCAATATTTACGGCGGAGGGTACCGATCGCGCAATTTGTGAGACAGTTGCTATCCCGCCGACTTGCTCCAGTCGCCCTGTTTGACGCAGAGCCTCGGCCACGGATACTAAATCAACCGGGTCACCGCGTTCAAAGAGATCCCGCAGGGCCATAAAAATTAAACGATGGTTGTCCCGGTAAAAATCCTCAGGCTGCAGTATCTCAAAAACGGAACTCCCCGTTTCCGGTTCAAGCATTAAGGCACCGAGTACGGCCTGTTCAGCCTCTAGATTTTGGGGAGGAACTTTGGCGAGTTCCATCTTGTTTCTCCTCCTAGCCGATATACTCAACGAATTTCTGAATTAATCTTCAATATAGAAGAAAGAGGAGGATCCGTTGGATCCTCAAAAATAATGATTAAAGCCATTAGATACCTTTTACTACAACTTTTAACTGTGTGGATACTTCCGAGTGAAGTTTAGTCTGAATCGTATAGTTTCCCAAGGCTTTGATCGGTTCTTTGACCTCAATTTTACGTTTATCAATTTCGATACCATGCTTGCTCTTGAGGGCTTCTGCTATTTCCTTATTGGTTACAGATCCAAATAACCGTCCGCCTTCCCCGGTTTTCGTATGCACTTCAACCGTAATTGAAGATAACTTTTCCGCCAATAGTTGGGCATCTTCTTTTTCCTTGGCCTTTTTTCTATCCTCATTGGCTTTCTTAGACGCTAAATCGCTTAAATTTCCTTGTGTAGCTTCTAAGGCCAACTTTTTAGGGAAGAGGAAATTTCGGGCATAACCGTCCGAAACTTCACAGACTTTACCTTTCTTGCCCAGGCTTTTCACATCTACTGTTAGTATCACTTTCATGATGATCCCCCCTACTGTTTTTCCTCCGGTATATGGCGGAAATTTAAAACTAAATCCAGTAAACCCATTATAATTAAGAAAATAACCGTTATCTGCATAAAAAAGAAACTTGTAAAAAGCAACATCCATTTTAAGAATCCGGATAAATGCGGCGAGCGAAGATAATATATAAAGATTGAGCTTCCTAAGACTAAGGCCACGAAAGCATAAATAAACATGAGGTTCATTCCAAAAGACCGCAATGCCCAATAACTCCATTGATCTCCAATCAGATAACAGGCAATTCCAAGACTGGCCCCCCAGATCGCATACCATGGAAGCCTAAGGGCGCTAAATGAAGGAAAAGGTCGGTCTTTTTGCGGAAACCAGCGGGCAAAAAAATAATAAACAAGGCTATATACGAAAATAGCCCCCACTGATGTTAAACCGGGAATAAAGAAGAAGAGATACTGAAAAAATTGCTGTAAATAACTTTCAATGTCTGCTTCACTTAGCCCTTTCTGATTTAAACTCCCCAACATCCCTGATTCGCGATATTGGTCCATCACGGAACGAATAAGCTCTTGAATAGCCGAGGTGTCTATTCCCTGATATAGTGTTGGGATAATCGGTACAACCCCTAAGACCCCTGCTAAAACTATGGACCAGAAAAGGTTTGATTTGCGCGCCCAAGCATGCTCTATTCCCCAAAGGGTCAGTAAGCCGGTCCATGGCAAAAAACCGATACTCATCAGTGATGACAGTCCGCCCCCGCCAAAAAATGCCGCACTATAACCCACGATTAAGCATGGGACCGCCATCTTGAAGCCCATATTCCGTCCTACCCAAAAGACAGCGATCAGCAAAGCGACATCAAGCAGCCAACCTCCGCCCCCACTTGAGACACTAAACCACGGACCCGCCAAAAGGGCTAGGATGGCCAGTACATGCGTTACTTTTCGGTCACTTACGTACATTTAACTGCTCCAATCTATTCCTCAGGGGCTAGATAGCTCAACAAAAGGCTTAAGTCCCCCCACTGACTTTCTAACTTCATCGTATCATTTTCTTTCCATTCTACCAAACCCTGAATTAAAGTTCGATCCAGCCTTGTAAAATCAAACCCTAACCGTCGAGTTAATAAGTAGCTGATGCCAACGATATCTGCCAAACCTTGCATCATAGCAGTATCCGAACCCTCAACTGCTCCACGCTCAAAAAGCCATAAAGATTTTAACATCTCCACTTTTAATTCATCAATCGCTTTTAGTCCCTTAACCACATCAACTTCCATAGCAGATGCCCTCCGGTATCTCTCATTAGAATTTCACAGCCCTTGAAGCTGTTTTGTGGTAATGTTCGCTGAGTCCAAGCTTATTTCCTGCATAAAGAAAACCCGGCTTCGCCGTGCCTTTTAAACACGCATTCAGAAAGGCGAAGTCGTTGGTTGCACTTATGCTGGAGGAAAGTATGCAACAAAGTTATACTTTCCGACAGTATAAGAAAAAGGGAGCTTCTGCTCCCCCTCTTCTCTAATCTACCATATAAGGCAACAGCGCAATGTGCCGGGCTCTTTTAATTGCAACCGTAACTTGGCGTTGATGCTTTGCACAATTACCGGAAATACGACGTGGTAAAATCTTACCGCGTTCGGTAATATATTTGCGCAATTTATGAGTATCCTTGTAATCAATGGATTCGACTTTATCAACACAGAAACTACATACCCGTCTTCTCGGACGGCGTCCGCGTTCGCGTTTCATACGTTCACTCCCCTCCCGTTTAGAATGGGATATCATCATCTAAACTTACTTCATGACCATACGTTCCCACACTACCGTTATTATTGGACGCAGTGTTCCCTGAGCTTCCGCTTTCCTTGGGACTTAAAAACTGAACATTCTCGGAGATTACTTCCGTAACCCACCGACGCTGCCCATCTTTGCCCTCAAAAGAACGGACTTGAACTCTTCCGTCGACAGAGGCTAATTTACCTTTAGACAAATAGTTTGCACATAATTCAGCCTGTTGTCGATATGTGACACATGGAATAAAATCCGTTTCCCTTTCGCCGCTGGCATTTTTATAATTGCGGTCAACGGCTAGCGTAAAGGTCGCTACTGCAACTCCGCTTTGGGTATAACGCAACTCGGGGTCTTTCGTTAAACGGCCAATTAAAACGACACGATTCAACAACTTACAACCCCTCCAATACTACTCTTCTTTTTTCGTGGTTAAGAAACGCACAACTGAGTCGGAGATCTTCATGACCCGCTCAACCTCATGTGCCGTACGAGCTTCTCCATTGAAGTTCATCAGGATGTAAAAACCTTCCCGAAGATCATCAATTTCGTAAGCTAAGCGGCGTTTGCCCCATTTATCAATAGTGACATCTGCTCCTCCGTTGTTCGTGACAACTTCAGAGAACTTGTCCGCTAATGCGGCAATAGCCTCCTCGTCCATTTCAGGACGGACGATATAAAGTACTTCGTACGCTTTCATAATAGCACCTCCCCTCGGACTTAGCGGCCCCATTTGAGATGGGGCAGGGATTCATAGCCTTTTTGGCTACCGATTTAACATTATACCATCCATGCAAAATATTTGCAAACAATCTAGTATATTAAAACACTCTATATATTAAATCTAAAATGAACAATATCTCCATCTGCCATCACATATTCTTTTCCTTCGAGCCTGACCAATCCCTTATCTTTAGCCCCGTTCAAACCGCCTAACTCAACAAAATCATGATAGGAAACGACTTCTGCGCGAATAAAGCCCCGCTCAAAGTCTGTATGAATTGTACCTGCGGCTTGGGGTGCTTTCGTTCCTTGGCGAATTGTCCATGCTTTAACTTCCATCGGTCCGGCGGTAAAAAACGTCATAAGACCCAAAAGATGAAATGCAGCACGTATTAAACGGTCGAGTCCGGATTCCTCTAACCCTAAATCCTCTAAAAAGGCTTGCTTTTCATCGTCATCTAACTCTGCAATTTCCGATTCGATCTTGGCACAAACCACCACAACCTCTGAATTTTCTTCAGAAGCGATTTTTCTTACCATTTGAACATAAGGATTATCTTCACTTCGTGTTAAATCTTCTTCGCTGACATTAGCCGCATATAATACAGGCTTCATGGAGAGAAGAGAATATGTTTTTAGGATTTCTTTTTCGTCATCTGTATAGCTGAGGCTGCGGGCTGCTTTACCCTCTTCAAAAACGTCTTTAAGTTTTGTTAATAATTCAACCTCTACATGAGCCTTTTTTTCTCCCGATTTTAAAAGCTTAGCCGCTTTCTCTAATCGTTTCTCAACACTCTCCAAATCAGCAAGAATCAGTTCCAATTGAATCGTTTCAATATCCCGTTGGGGATCAACATTACCCTCGACATGGACAACGTTACTATCATCAAAGCAACGCACAACATGCACAATGGCATCAACTTCCCGGATATGAGACAGGAATTTATTTCCCAATCCCTCTCCTTTGCTTGCTCCTTTAACCAGACCGGCAATATCTACAAACTCAACTGTTGCCGGGACAATTCGGTCAGGATGAACCATATCTGCTAAAATACCCAGTCGGGAATCGGGAACATTAACCATTCCGACATTAGGATCAATCGTACAGAAGGGATAATTGGCTGCCTCTGCTCCGGCTTGTGTAATTGCATTAAATAATGTTGATTTTCCTACATTAGGTAAACCTACAATTCCTGCGTGTAGTGTCATATGATGTCCTCCATATTATACTTTTTAAGCCTCAGGCGGTTTTTCCGCTTTTCCTAAAATCTCTTTGACTTGACGTTCAAGCTTTACGCGCGGAATCCACGCCTGATGCTGACAACCCAGACATTGAATCCTAAAATCCATGCCCGTACGCATAACTTTCCAATCCGTACTCCCGCAAGGATGGGGTTTACGAAGCCGAACTATATCTCCAACCTGCAGTGGAATCACGTTTCATCCTCCTCACTCATTGGAATCCGAATTCTTATTAATTCTTCCTTAATTCATCGTAATTCTAAACCTCAACCTTTTCATTTTCAATAGAATAGCCTAAAAACTGATGGGTGATACCAGACCCTGGGTAAGCTCTAATTGAAAAATCGTTTTTAATCCCTCAAAAGTTTGAACAAGGTAGGGGTAAAACCATGATCCCTGCAAAAGGAGAAGCGGTCCACTTTGATTAAAAATCGGCATGACAATCGAAATCAAGCCCACAAAAACAGCGATTCCAACAAATACACTCAAAGCACCGAAGAAAAATCCTCCCCCGTGATTGACACTTCTCCCCAAGAATCCAAAGGGAGCCAATATTATAGAAGCAATAATTTTGATGATTAAGATTACCGCTAAATACGTTACAAAGAAAGCAAGAATTCGCATTAAGTTGTCGGTCAGGACTGAGCTCAAATTCTGGGCAATTGACTGTACGGCATTATCTTTATACATCTGCAGATTCGTCACAGTTCCCGAATCAATCAACCCTTGTAGTTTCTTAGGAATTATCGAAAAGATTTGATCAAGGGTCGCTTGTTGGTTAATTTCAACCTGAGATTGAATGGAAGGAAGAACAAAATTGTAGACTAAGTGTTTTATCCAATCGCGAAGGGGTGTATATTGATCTAACAAATTAAGGACATTAAGATATTCTTTAACCGCAACAAAAAAACCAAATAAATTCCCCAATAAATTAACAAGCCCCGTAATTAAGCCTTTTCGGTATCCTTGTAAAGCTCCGAAAAAAAGTAAACCGAGGATCAGAATATCAATTATATTTATATAAACCCCTCCCCCCTGAATTCACCGGGCAATTGTATACTATTCGATTCCGTTCCTAATAAATCCTGCCTATATAGAACGGGGCTGTCGCAAAACCTATGGTCATGTAGTTTCGGGTCTTTTGCAATAGTCCATAATTTTGTGCGCACGAAACGCACAAAAACAGGGCTGTTTTGCGACAGCCCCACTTAAATACATCCTGATTACAATTTAATTGGCGGGGATGCGTGCGAATCGAACACACCCCGGAACGTTCTGCGTCCCGGCACGCGGATTTGAAGTCCGGGGGCAGCACCAGCCACCACTCATCCCCAGCGATTGAACACGCAAGTATTATAACAAATAAAACTTAATTACTCAACACATACCCTTTTCGAGCTTTTTGCGTTGTAGCTATTTTTTCCGATGTCCCAAGGCACTGGAATATTTTACTTCTTAAAAACTGCCAACTTTATCGGTTGAAAACCTGTTTACTCATTTTATTCGCTTAATATAAACGATATTGTCCTAAAAATG
>NZ_JAYFQK010000054.1:0-50726 GCF_034927245.1 Desulfitobacterium sp. | reverse complement strand
AAGATGAAGAAGCCATCTCCTTGCATTTTTTACAAGGGATGGCTTTCTCCGTTTATCGTCATTTTTCCTGCATTATCACCATTTTGTATCAGCGCCTTTGGCGCTAAGTCTTTCACCGCCATTTAGCGTACGCGGTCACATTCAATAAATAAACTTATATAATCACTCATAGTACTGTCATATTCAATATTTCTTATTCTGAGGCCTGGCCATGTGTTTTCGGCAACTTCTTTGAATTTACTAAAGAATTCTTTTTTGAAAAGTAGCATTTCATTCCTAAAATGTCTAGAAGATAAATATGTATCCATGTCCCCAGTAATTGTATTTTCCGTAAGGAGCTTTTCATTTTCTTTGATTAATCCAATTTGGGGAAGAATACTTATTGCTTTAATATTAAGTGTTATTGCTTTTGACCTTGAAGTAACTAATTTATTCTCTTTATCCAGTATTGTTGCAAATGCTATCTTGTCATTAAGATATATTATTATTTTATTTTTATCATCAAATGTTGCAATGATTTTTGCTACATCAGCTGAGTAATAGTAAATTATGGATCGCAAATCAATTTTCAAGCGATCAACTTGCAATCTAAATCCTTTAATATATCTTGGTAAACCAAGAGATTCTGGTGGATAGGTGTATAAAGTATTAGTACATTTTTTTGTAGCCATAGCTATTATTCTAAGTGCTTCAATAAAACTCGATTTGCCTGAGTTATTTTTCCCGACAATAATCGATAAATTTCTAATCGCCATTTTTGAATTTCTAAAACACCTATATTTCTCAAGTTCGATCTTTTCTATCATAAACAATCCCTCTTTAAAGAATTTTAATAAGTTGACTATAGGAAAACTACCAAAAAAGGAAAAAGCTACAACATTTTCATTCAACATATCACCTTAATATTCCTCTAAAATAGCAACGGAAAATACCGGAGTAGATACTCGATATTCCCCGATAAAACGGCGGAGCTTTTGGATGAACTTGCCATCAGTGCCGGCATGCGCGGCCTTCAGATCCCGGCCAAGCCTGAGGATCTGCTTCGGATTACAGAAGCCAAAACCGGGACCATATGATATAATCAAAACAAGCGTCCAAGCTAAGGATGTGATAAGCCTAATATAATTGCTAGAGGGGGGATCGTTGATGCAAACTGAGGAATTTCAAAGGCTTGTATTAGAGCAATTAGGCAATCTGCAAAAAGACGTAAGTCATTTAAAAAAAGGCGTAAGTAATCTACAAGATAATGTTAATAATTTACAAGAAGAAGTAGGTCATCTACAAATAGATGTAAGTAATTTGCAAAAAGATGTAAGTCATCTACAAACAGATGTAAGCAGTTTACAAAAAGATGTAAGTCATCTACAAACAGATGTAAGTAGTTTACAAAAAGATATGAGTACTTTACAAATAGATGTGACTGAAATAAAAGCTGATGTCAAAGAGGCTAAAAGAAAGATCAACTCGATAGAAGAGCAAACTGCCGGTCTGTTAGAGTTCAGAACTGAAACTAAACATAATCTTGATAAAGCAATTCACGGTGATGATCTGGTCCAGCTCAAGAAAGTAGAATAGTTTTTACTACACAAAAGTCGGTGATGCACACTTGCATCTACCGGCTTTTGTTGCCCCTAACCCCCTATTTGGGGAATCCTATCGCTATTGTAACCCCCTATTTCGGTGTCAGACTCCACAATGGCCCGACTCCACAATGACCCTCGAATAAAGAGGCCTGTCATTCTGAACGAAGTGAAGAATCTATCCATGAGGTGACATCTAGGTACTATGTTTATGCGGGAGGCGTTACTAATCTCTTCGGAATGGCGAGAATTAAAAAAGTCTCTGCTAAAGCACAACCTGCCAACAGATACATTCCCGCATTCGTTGAACCTGTCCAATCGAGCAGCCAGCCAACGAGATAAGGGCCTATAAAACCACCTAAATTACCTACAGAGTTAATGATCGCGATCCCCACTGCTGCACTTGCAGCACTTAAGCTCAAATTAGGAATGCTCCAGAAGGTCCCTCCAAACGCATAAACTCCCGAAAGAGCAATCGTGAGCCAGATCATCGACCAGAATAGATTCGCGGTCATTGTTAAGGCAACTAAACCAGCAAAAGTCATGAGAATTGGCAGAGCCACATGGAAACGTCTTTCATTTGTTTTGTCTGAATGACGCGCTACCAGCAGCATAACAATGGAGGCCACGATATAAGGAACAGCGCTGAGCAAACCCACTTGCGTTGACGTCAGAACCTTGGATAATCCTTTAATCATTTGAGGCATCCAAAAGCCGACTCCGTACAGAGCCATGACATAAGCCATATAACAAAGTCCCATATGCCAAACTCGAGGCTCTTTAAAAGCCGCCCAATATGATGTTGAGCTATGAGCCTTTTTTTCTTTAACCTTCTGTTCTTTTTTAAGTTCATTAAGCAGCCAGCCCTTCTCTTCTGGGGTCAAAAACTTAGCCTTTTCCGGTTTATCAACCATAATCAATACTGTAATTATACCTAAAATTACTGCCGGCACCCCCTCTAAAATATAAACCCAGCGCCAGCCCGACATTCCCAACCAATGAACGTTGTCCATAATCCAGGTTGAAATGGGCCCGCCGATTATGTTCGAACCGCATACTGCCAGCATAAAGTAGGATACGGCACGGGCTAAATGCTTGCCCGGAAACCAGTAAGTAATATATAAAATCATCGCCGGATAAAAGCCCGCCTCAGCAATACCTAAGATCACACGTAAGACGCCGAGTTGAAAAGCATTTCGAATAAACCCTTCTCCTACAACAACCATTCCCCAAGTAATGAGAATCCTGGCAATCCAGGTTCTTGCTCCAACTTTGTACATGATCACATTGCTGGGAACTTCAAAGAGAAAATAAGCGATAAAGAAAATCCCGGCGATCAATCCGAATGTCGAAGCTCCAATTCCCAATTCCTTATTCATTGTTAAGGCCGCAAATCCAACGTTTACTCGATCAATCATTGCTATAATATAAAGCAAAAAAATAAATGGGAGAACTTTCTTGGATATTTTCGCATAACTTGTTTTTCATCGACCACTGAGACAGTACCCATTCCCCTTTTCCCCCTCAAAATTGGATTAAAACTATTGTCCGCTTTCCAGACCAAAATTTCAATTACTTTTTGAAACTTTCAGACGTAATAGATAACGGTTAAACCGTACATACTACAGCTTACATGGATCGAGCCGAAAACGGAATGGGATGAAGCGCTGTGAAGCTGAAAGCATTTATTTGGATTAGCCTGGTTTCCTTTGGAATCTTTGTTGGGGCGAATTACTTTTCCTCACAGCTTAAAGACCCCATGAGTGAAGACGCAATCTCCGGAAAACGAGTGTGGCAAAAGCACAATTGTGTCAGTTGTCATACTCTTTTTGGCAATGGGGGCTATGTTGGCAGGGATTTGACCCATATCGTTAATCAACGCGGGCAGGAATATATACTTGATTACCTGAACAAACCTCCGGTAATACCTCCCAATGAAATAATACACCATCCCGGTTTATCCGGCTCAGAAGCAAAGCAAATTGTGCAGTACTTTGAATATGTCGATAAAATTCCAACTTTGGGCTGGCCGCCGCAGCCATATAAGGCGGAAAAGGGGTCATGAAACTCAATCAGACGGCTTTAGGATTTATTCTTTCTCGACTTTCGAAACGAAAAAAGGGCAATCAGGATAACCAGAATACTTCAGAGAAAGAGAACTTTAGAAAGCAATTTCAGGGGCAAACGCTTTCTCGCAGATATTCGCTTTTAGCGTGTATTCTCTTTATGATTCAAGGCTTTGTGGCTATTTTAGGAGCAGCAGCGCTCGTCATCCCTGATTTGCCTTCTCCGGTACCCTATGAATATGGACGTTCCGTTCACCTCGGCTTGGCGACTTGCTGGCCTTTGATCGGCACGATGGGAATGATCTATTTTTATACGGTTGAAGCCTTGAATGCAGACCTTTATTCGCTTAAACTAGCGCGTTATCAATTCTGGATTGTCTCGTTGTCAACAGCGGGATTATTAGGAACGCTCGCCTTACGTATCGGAAATGGCAGGGAGTTTCTTGATGGCCTACCGATGTTTTATGCCGGAATCTCTGTAGCCATCCTTCTCGGAGCATACAATCTTATCCAAACCCTGAGGAAGAATAAACAGCGCCTAACCCCTTCGTCCGCGATTATGACGGGTGGCATGATTTTTCTCTGTCTGTTGCTCCTTCCTAATCTTCTCAATTATACTAACCCTGTTGCCGATGAGGCGGTGAAATATTGGGTAGTGCATCTTTGGGAGGAAATGGCCTTCGAACTAATAACGAGTGGCTTTATTGTTTCCTTTTTCATTGATTCAGGATTGGCTGAGAAGAAGGATATGGAGAGATGGCTTTATCTCGAAGCCATTTTGGCAGTGAGCGGGGGACTGTTTGGTACCGGACATCATTATTACTGGATCGGGTTTCCGGCAATTTGGTTACTGATTGGGGTTGTCTTTAGTGTTATGCAATTGATACCTGTAGGAATGCTTGCTCATTTAACCTATAAAGGGTTAAAAAAACATCGTCCGATGGATCGAACGAAGAAGTTAACACTTTGGATGATTTTGAGTAGTTTATTTTATCATTTAGCAGGTGCTTCAATGCTCGGAATGACGATGGCGATTCCTTGGATTAATCTTTACTCTCATGGGACTTATATTACATCCGGACATGCCCATTTAGCGTTATTTGGAGTAATGGGGTTTCTTGTTCTGGCCGGATCCTTCGCTATTTTAAGTCATGGTACAGTACTTTCACGAAAAAGCTATCAGTGGGGTATTGTTGGTGTTCTTTTTTTGAATGCAGGAGTCATGACGATGGGGTCAGCACTTCTTGCTGCAGGCTTCCTGCAAGTCTATTTATGGCGGGTTTTAGAAATGGATTTTATACAGGTCATTCGCTTGATTCAACCCTATTTGTTTACACGTATGGCGGGTGGAGTCTTTTATACAGTCGGAAACCTACTCCTGGGTTGGCGAATCATAAAAGCTTGGTGGCGGACGAGGGAGGATGGAAGAGATCCTAGGGGGTCCGGGGTCTGACCCCAAAAACAGTCAAACAAGATGGTGACCCCGATATTTCCACAGAGTAAAAAATGAAAAGCACCTTAACAACGGAAAGTTATATACGGCGTTCTTTAATTATCCCTGGAAATTTAATTCTAAAAGCGGGCACAGACTGATTCTTCAATCTGTGCCCGCTTGATTTCAATTAAAATACAATACCCAAAGCAATAAGCATAAGAACAGAAACAAAGACTATGGCAACACCGCAACCAAATATTAGCATAAGGGTATCCTCATTTTCCATTATATTACATAATATTCTTAGTCTAAAGACTTAGCTACCACCGGAATGATCATGGATCAAAGAGGAAAGCGATAATTTATTGACATGAAATTTCGAATGGGTTACACTGCATCTAGTAGTTTAGTAAATTACTGAATGGGTATAACATACGAGGAGGATTAGCCATGAAAATACCAACAACTTTAAAGCATAAACCTGTTATCGTTTCGGAAAACTACGAAAATATTGATGGCCGCAAGGCATACAAGACGGATGCCAAAGGACTGTCACTGGGACTTGCACAGTGGAACGATCGGGGGAAACTTGATATTTCGGCTAAAGTATGGCGTTACACTGGGGAAAAGTGGTCTCGCCAATCCGAGGAACTGCCAATGCACCGCGTCCTTGACCTTGCTATTTTAATTTGCAGGAGCAGCTTGTATTTTCAGGAAGCCTATCGTTTCCCGAAATTATATGACCCTAATAAGACTTTGATTGACCGTATCGGGTTGCAAGGCGATGCCATGAGTGTATCAGTTTGCACGGATAATCCCTTGATTGATGAAGATATTCAATTGTTTTCACAGGCGCTAAGCGATGATGGTGAAATGATTGGAGAACGGCTTCGCGTATTGTCTCGTTTATTAAAGGAAATGGGCTACTAGAATAATCTTATTTTGCATAGCATAATCGCACATAATCATATTATAGATTTGGTGCGATTATGCTATAATAATATTGTTCGATATTATCGGGATTACGTTATAAGGGGGAGAATCCTAATGCTGATTACTGCAACTGAATTCAAGACTAATATAGGGAAGTATCTTACGATGGTGGATGAAGAGGAAATTATAATCACAAAGAATGGTAAAAAAGTAGCCAAATTAACTTCGGCAACCGAGGACAAAATTGAAACGGCAAAATCATTATTCGGCATCCTTCCGGGCGAAGCTTCTTTAGAGAAAGCAAGGGAGGAGCGTTTAAGTAAAGATGAACGTATTGATTGACACCAACGTTGTACTCGATGCATTGATGAGTCGGGCCCCATTTAACGTCCTCGCCGAAAAACTCTTTATTATGGTTGCAGAGGATAAGCTTAATGCGTCTATCACGGCTAGTTCTGTAACGGATATTTATTATTTGCTTAACAAGCATCTTCATGATATACATCAGGTGAAACAAGCCCTTTCGAATCTTTTTAGCTTATTTAAAATCCTCGATGTTACCCAAAATGATTGTGAAAAGGCACTTATGCTTCCTATGGAAGACTATGAAGACGCCTTGATAGCAACCTGTGCAAAACGTAAAAGGATTGAGTTGATCATAACTCGTAATCCGAAAGGTTTTAACGAATCACCTATTGCTGCAATCACCCCAGATGACTTTTTTGCTCATTATGTTTAAAAACTTTTATCGTGAAGAGGAGAAAAAAGAAGAGAAAAATTAAACCGAAAAGTGTCCGAAGTCCTTTAAGAATAAAGGGGTAGAGTGGATCTCACTTCAATGGAATCCTGACTCTACCCTTTTTTGTTTACATTTGGACGGAATGACTTATTTTAAAGGCTGTAAAAGCATTGAACTGCTTGCATGTAAAAAGACCGCATGGGTACAGGCCGTTCTATTTTCCCGGGCAAAAAATAATTTAAAGCTTGCCGATTCGATTGTCAGGCAGCATGGTGGTTCCCTTAACATAACGAATTTTCCGGCCAAGGGCGGTGGAATGGTAACGATTGAATTCTAAGTATCCTTTTACGGTATTTGGAGATATGTTCCAGATCATAGCTGCGTTTGTCTATGGTATAATGAACAGAATTCATGATACCCGTGTAATTAATAGGTTTTTAAAGGAGAATAATAGAGCAATGAGCAGTTACAAAAATTCATATTTATCATATGGCCTAGAGAATAAGAAAAGGCATGGTAAGGCGTTCAAAATATTCTTCGGCACCATTTTTTGCCTCATCATCCTGGTAGGAATTCTTTTCGCAACAAACTATAATACGATAAGGCTAGCGACAGGCAAAGGGAATATCGAGGTCAATACGATTTCACAAGCTGAAAAATCGCTCTCAGATACGGGTAAATTTAACAGCGCAACGGTAACAAGCAACGCTGATCAGGATCAGGTACTAACTAGCACCTCTAAGGACAATGCGGTACTATTGACAGTCACACAGCAAAAAGATGGTAAGGAAATAATAGATGCCAAGGTCGATCTGAAGAAATTGGATTTCCGCGGCATCGATAAACAAGCTTTGTTGCATGGCAATCCGTCAGCTATAATGGCCGCTAAAGCACTGGCGAACGATTATATAGGAACATTGATCGACCCAAAAGATGAAACGGGCATCGAGACTTATCTTGCAGCCAATCTACTCAGTCAATACAAGAGCAATCCGACCCGTTTGAACATTGACCATACTTTTGGTGATGCACACCTAACCCTCACAGGCAACCCGTCCATTGGCAAAATCGACGTCAGCATTACAAAATAAAAGCATTTCTTGACCTTAATTTTAAACTTTTTAATTTTAGACTTTGGCATTGAGTATGCGAAGGTAATAATTTGTCTCTCTCAAAAGATGGTCCGTAAGCAAAGCGGACATAACCCCTTTAAGTTGGCACTCAAGTATCCTATCTGTACTTGTTGCTTTGAAATCACGGATAGCCACTGTTGCACGCCGACTTTCACTCGTGATTTGCTTTAAGCCAACCGGCGGCTTGGCATCATCACGAAACTTGCTAACCAAATTGTGAAAGCGCTGGGCGAAATCATTGGCTTTTTTTATCATGGCCTGTTCGGAGAAATCCAAAAGTTGCCTCATCGCTTCAGCATGTACCATCATATTATAGTTCCAAAACATTTCTTCTTCGACGATTATAAATTGAGGATCAAGCCGTTGATGATTCTGTAACCGTCGCAAAAGTTTAATATAATTAAGCGTTTCACGACGTTGATGGGCATAAATGGACGGTAACTTTGTGGTGTATAAACGACAATGGATAACATCTTGATACACTTTCTCCATAAATTCAGCAACAGAACAGGCACAGGTTATAATTCTCTCATTTAAAGAAGAAATATTGGCTGCAAGTTCAGGACTCAATCCCGGCATGGGCAGGGTCCCTGGCGTTAAATTACACTCCTCAACAGTGATCGGAATTCCAATCTTGATCCCGGTTAATTCTACAGTTTTACGTTCTGCCGATAATGTTTTATCTGTCAATAATTCCCCGGATAATAATACCTCAGAACCGATAAGACCATTAGCCAAACAAATTGTTTCATGTAGAAAGCCTTCAAACTGACTTTTAAATTCTTCGGTCTGTTGGATATACGGAACATCTTGGCACATTAAATTGGCTTGCATGAAAATAAAATGTTCTTTGATGATCCTTATCCAGAAAAGATTAAGCTCAAGGGATTTTTGAATATAGTATTCCGTCATGGGAATCGTCGTCATATGCACACCCCTTTTTAATGCGTATACTGCCAATTACACTCATCTCTCACGGTATATTCGCGAGAGTTTCGCCGAATGCCAAGCGGGAGTTATGCCATTATATGGTATAACTCCCGCTTGGTTAATTTACTGAACAAACTTATTTTTACTTTGTCAGAGCCGATTCTCCTGTATTTGAGGGACAATTAACCCTACCTTAGCTTAAAAGACTTTGTTCTCGGGAATGATAAGCGGGAAGCTAAATTAAAGGGGTGTTCAATATGGTCAATCAAGACCGAATCTTAAATGAATTTCTCGAATTGGTGCGCATTTCAAGCCCGTCCTTGGCTGAGAGGGAAATTGCCGAGGTTCTTAAGGTTAAACTTAATGCGATAGGACTAAAAGTTGTAGAAGATAATGCAGGACAATCCATTGGCGGTAACTGTGGTAATCTCATCGCTACCCTGCCTTCGACGATGCCACAGGCCCCCGTACTTATGTTATCGGCCCACATGGACAACGTTGAGCCTTGCCGTGGGGTTAACCCAATTGTAAGTGATGGAATGATTCGATCTTCCGGAAATACAGTTTTGGGTGGCGATGACAAAGCTGGGTTAGCTTCGATTTTGGAGGCTTTAAGGAATGTTAGGGAACAGAACATACCCCACGGTGAAATACAGGTCGTCTTTTCCGTCGCCGAGGAAGACGGTTCCGGAGCCAACCACATCGATAGATCACTACTCCATGCCAATTTGGGCTATGTATTTGATTCAAGTGGTTCCCCCGGAAAGATTATCACTAAAGCTCCCGGTGAAAATAGTTTAGTCTTTAAAGTATTTGGGCGATCGGCACATGCCGGAATTGAACCTGAAAAAGGACTTAACGCGGTTATATTGGCGGCAAAAGCTTTATCTGAGATTCCTAATGGTCGAATTAATGAGATAACTACGGCAAACATCGGTATAATCAACGGTGGTATTGCCACAAATATTGTGCCGGAAACGGTAACGATTAAAGGAGAGACCCGGAGCCATAATCTAACCGAGCTACAAGCAATATCCGACAAAATCAAAGACATATTCGAGCGTGCGGTTCATGAACTGGGTGGAAAATCTCAGGTAACGGTGCAGAATGCGTATAAACCCTATGAACTTACCGTAGATATGCCCATAATATCAATTGCTCAGGCTGCAATGCGTAAACTCGGATGGGAACCTGTTTTAAAAGCAACAGGTGGTGGAAGTGATGCAAATTACTATAACTCCTATGGTATTCCATGTGCTGTCTTAGGCATAGGCACACAGAAAATACATACAACTGAGGAATATATAATGATGGAAGATCTTTATAAAACGACAGAATTGGCCATTGAATTAATCCGACAGACAGGTGAGCAAAAAACAACCTAAAGAATTCTTTAAGGGCCTGTTCAAAAAGATTTATTTGAAGAAAAGATTAGGGCATTGGGGTCTGACCCCAATGCCCTTCGCTAATGTCCTTCACAACTTTTCCTAACGAGGAATAATATGGAGTAGTAATGGAGGGACTTTTGTGATGTGGAATGATGGTGCCCTGTGGTTGATTCAAAGTTATTGGATTATTTGGCTAGCAGGTTCTTTTATTATCTCGATGATATTGGGTGCCGTAATATTCCGCAACTATGAATCTGTTCGGTGATTCTTATCTCTTAAGGGGAGCTTTGTATGCCTTGGAATTCGACTATGACCGGTAACACATTAAGCGACACGACTACAGTTCCCCAAAACACAAAGTTTTGGGGTATCTGGTTACCTGTCCCTACTTTGATAGCAATCATAAATACACTGTTTTGGACGTGGCTCATTTTAAGCACAGTTGGTTATTCGGAAGGAGCCATTGAAAAATCCGCGAAATGGATTTTGGAGCGGTTTTAGGAGGTGGGGCTTTGCCGAGTACAAATCTAAATGCTTTTCTGCAGGAATATTTAAAGAGATATGGCACCCGCCCACCCCTATTTAAGTCTGTTTATGAACAATCTAAGTTTATGGAACGATATTATTCCGCCATGCTTGAGTATGCCAGAAAGTGGTTTCGCAACCGGCTAGATCCTTTTAAACTTTGCCCAAGTTCAATTATTTTTTGGTTTATAATCCCTCCTTATAGTGCTATCGGGTTAAAGTTTTTAGGGCTGCGTCAGGTTAGTATCTTTTGGCGACAGCAGATTGAACCCAACGAAACTATTTATTTGATGTTCAAAATTCTTGATATAAGACCACCTTTTCCTCTGGTGTTATTGGCTATGTTTTCGTCCTTTGGTCTTGTCATTACGGACGGGGCAAATAAGCTTATTCAGGCTACAACAGTATCCGAGGAGTCCGGTGTTTCTTTCACTAAATCCTTAGACCCTTTTAGTTTAACTCCCAAAATGTCAATATTTTACCCAATCTACGATGATCATGTTACCTTAGGTTTTCTTACGATTGATTTGCGGCACGTGGAAATAAGTATGAAACAAGCCTTGGACCCAAATGATATCGTATTTAGCCTGATACGGTTTATGGATCTATACACTCCGTTTCCGTTACAGATAGCCGTGATGTTTCTTTCTGTGGGTCTCTTTTTTACGGGTACTATCTATCATTTCGCTCTAACCGCACGTGAAGAGGTCGTTACTCAAATGAAAAACGGATTAAGAAAATAATATAAATTCAAAATTGGTATAGGAAGGAGTTGTTTCGCATGGGGTTATGGGAGCTTTGGGCACATGGAACCACATTAGGGGGTCAACCATTCGCCTATTTTGCTCCCATGGTATCCATTATTGCCTTTATCGTGATCGTTTACATTATTACAGCACTAAAGCAAGTGGTAGACAACAAGGAACAACATTTATTATGGTAATGGTAATGGTAGTGCGATGCTATAAATTGGTCCCTCAAACCACGAAGCCGGAAATGTTCCTTGGGGATTTTGCTGCGTTAATACCCAATTTAATCCCCGCCAAATTCGCTCATCTTATGAACGCGAACGTCGCCGCAACGCCTTCGCTCGCATGAAGCACTAAACAATTTTGTGTCTTAATCCAAAGGCAGCCAGACGTTAAAATAAATGGTCTCTTTCTGGCTTTCAGCCCAAATCTTCCCGCAATGAAGTTCAACAATACTTTTGGCAATGGCAAGACCTAATCCTGCACCCCCGGTCTCCTTGGAACGAGATTTCTCCAGCCGATAAAACCGATCGAATAAATGGGAGAGGTTTTCGGGCTCGATGGCCTCTCCATGATTTTTAATCGTCATCTTTACACCTTGAGTATCAGGATAAAGGCTGATCAAGACATCGCCAGGTTTATGGCTGTATTTTAGGGCATTGCCAAATAAATTCTCAATAACTCGTACAAATTTATCTGGATCAATCCGGACAAAAAATTTCTCATCAGGAATTGATGCTTGTAAAAAAAGATTTTCTTTTTGAAATAAAGGACCATAGTCCAGCACAAGTTGATAAATAATATCGTTAAGACATAATCTTTGGCACTCCAGCTTAACTTCTTTCCCCGTAAGTCTTGTAAATTCAAAGAGGTCGTCAACTAAACTCTCCAACATTTCGGTCTTGCTAAAGGCAACGTCAACGTAACTCGAAAGTTGTTCTGGGGTCTCATATTGCTCATCCTTTAGCAATTGGAGATACCCCTTGATTGAGGTCAAGGGGGTTCTTAAGTCATGTGAGATACCGCTAATCAATTCGTTTTTGCTTCTTTCTACGTCCCGTTCATGTTCTAGTTTATGCTTAAGTTCCCTGGACATGGAGTTTATACTCATACAAAGTTCGGAAATTTCATCATTACCTCGAATTTCAATCACGGAACCAAACTTTTCGTGGGCAATTTCCTTGACCCGTCCAGAAAGATACCTAAGGTATCTTATTTTTTTGTTAATCAGCATCAAAAAAGTAAAAATGAAAATTCCGATACAAATTAGGAAAATAAACAATAGCACGGTGTTATAAAAAGTTGGGCTGAATGAACGCACATTCGTCATATCCCATGAGATATAATAGGCAATAACTATCCATACGAAAAATGAGGCAATAAAGCTAATACCAATGGCGAGAAGCAGTTGCAGACTGATTTTAGTTCTTACCTTATTTCTAATCAAGTTTATATCCAACTCCCCAAACATTTTTAATATACCGGGGCTTACGAGGATTATCTTCTATCTTCTCGCGGATATTTCGTATATGAACCATCACGGTATTTTCTGATTCAAGCATTGGTTCTTGCCAAACCAGTTCATATATTCGATCACCGCTAAAGACCATCCCCCGGTTACGAGCAAGCAACTCTAGAATAGCAAACTCTTTGGGAGTAAGTTTAATTTCCCGTTGTTTAACTAGAACTTGATGTGTTGATGTATTAATTCGGAGATTACCTACCTCAAGTTCAGATGGATTGATATCGGATTCATCGGCATGGGTAAAACGCAAATAACGCCGTAGCTGCGACTTAACCCTGGCGACCAATTCCAGGGGATTAAAAGGTTTAGTCATATAATCATCAGCACCTACGCTGAGTCCATGTATTTTATCCATGTCTTCAGTCTTGGCCGAGAGCATAATAATAGGAACGTCCCTTTCAGCACGGATTTTCAAACAAGCCTCGATACCATCCATCTTTGGCATCATGATATCTAGAATGATCAGATGGACTTGGGCATTGGCGAGAATCTCCAGAGCCTCCAAGCCATCCCCGGCTTTGATGACCTGGAAGCCTTCATTTTGCAGGTAGATTCCGATGAGATTTTTAATTGCGTCATCATCATCAATCACTACGATTGTCGGTTGTTCCATAATAACCCCCTCTCCAGCCTATAAAACCTGAAACACATAAGATGGCGAGGGCATAGAATCCGTACCCTGTGACCATCTGAGCAATTTGGTCAATATCATTCCCAAATAACCTTCCTAATATAAAACAGAATATAAAACAGATTAAGGTCCATACCGATCCTGCTGAATAAGCATAAGCCACATATTTGCGGTATGGCATTTTGCTGATACCTACAAGATAAGGTGCAAGATGGCGGACTACCGGCAGTTCCTCCTCTCACTTGCGACAGACATAAACGAATGCAGGCGGGATATTTCGAGGAACAAAAGAAATCTTAACTTGAGAGAATTTACGGGACAGAAGAGGTTTCATTTGGAGAGAATATTGGAAAGCGACAAAGATTCCTTGGGGTTTTAATGATTGGATAGCCTCGTCGATAATCTGTTCCCTCATGTCTTCGGCAAAAAGGGCAAAGGGTAGTCCGGAAATAATCGCATCCAGGGAATCCAAACCTATTGATCGGGTTGCTTCGGACAGGCGGGCGGCATCTTTAAAATAATTCAGATCAGGACACAAAGTGCGAAGCATATTACGCATTTTATCATCCTTTTCAAAGACTGCGACCTTACAATTTTGTTTTTTTACGGCTTGAATATACTTTGTAAAAGCGCCCGTACCAGCGCCAAATTCTGCCACAGCATCAACAGCTTGCCAATCTATAGGCTCCAGCATTTTTACAGCAAGAAATCTTGAACTTGGGGTGATACTGCCTACTTGGCAAGGTGACTTTAGAAATTTAATTAAAAAAGTTATTTTTTCGGCTAATGTTAATTGTAAATTTGATTTAATTAACTCCATGTTTTCACTCCCTTTCAACGGGATTAATCATATCCCAGAAAACTAAAGAAAAAGGGAGGAAAAAACTAAAGACTTTCTGAAGTTTTTTTGACGAGATCATCATGATAACCTAGTCGGAGACTCTTTACCTGGAAATTACTTGGGACCGTTTTCCACTATGACATTTATCGTCCCTCCGGCATTATAGCCTTTTTGGGCAGCATATCTTACATTATAAGTGCCTGCTGACAAACCCGTAATTGCCGGTGCTGTTGCACGCGTCCAGGTTGAAGAGGTTGACAACTTATATTCCATAGCGCTTGTTGTGCCCATAATCTTTCCATCGCTTTTTCCATAGGCTGATGGCGCAACACCCGTTAAATTTTCTGTGGGTACAGTTTGATAAGCATTAATAACCGTAATATCTTTCGTCCCAACCACTCCTGAAGCTGCATTAGTGGCTACTACCCGGACAGAGCCCACTTCGGTTGCAACAAACATACCAGTATCCGGGTTGATTATTCCATTGCCACCGGTTGTAAAAAGCAAAGACCAAATAATCTCCTGATTTGCTGCATTGCTTGGCATGATCGTTGCCTTCATTTGGAGGGGATAGCCATTCACAACCGTTCCTTTACCATCACAGGTCACTGTAATCTTGCTAACAGCAGGGACACCCGTCGAACCATTGACAGTTCCTCCACTGCCCTTTTTGCCATTATCCGTATATTTAATGATACGGGAATCTGTCGGAACAGAAATGTCCGCTTTAGCATTGCTTACTAATTCTTTTATCGTTGTAAAAGAACCTAGATTTATTTTTCCTTCACTACCCACCTGAACCTTTTCAAACTCACCTTCGAGGTTCACTTGCTGATCTTTGTTTTGCAGGGTTATTTCAACATTGCTGATACCCGCATTATTAGCTGCTTTTAAAGTCATTGCGGCTTCCACCGCAACTTTTTCCGGGGACGTTCCGCTTAGTTGCACTACCATATCAGATGTTTGGTTCGCTATTTGGGTTAATCGAACTGAACCTGCGGTTCCGCCGGCTGCATTGAGAATTGCACTGGAGTTGACGAGAGTATTTTCGATGCGCGTAGAACCTGTTAAATCGATCTGTACTTTACTGGGACTTGAAACAATTAATAGATCGGTTGTAACATTATTCAGTCGGATACTGTTTGTATCACCGGAAAGGATAACAATCTTATCGGCTTGAACATGATTTAAAACTGCAGTTCCTCGTGTTCCGGGATCAAGGAAAACGGTTCCCCTTACGGTTGTATTTTGCAAGGTAACATTTTTTCCGGTAATCTTAACAGACCCGGTTCGCTGATCCGGAGCGGAAGGCGCACTCGGCCCTTGTACTGCATTATCGTCAGCAAGGACAAGCGATGGTGCCAGTCCGGTGAACAAGGCTGTAGGGGTGACCGATTCGCCGCCCAAGGCTACAAGATTCGGAGATAAATTAAGTTTAGCGTATTCAGCGGAAGCAGCCGGCATCGTTGTATCGGTCAGCATTAATCCGGAAGCAGTCAAGGCGGCAAGGGGAGCACCAGCCAGCGCATCGACTAAATGTTCATCTGTTCCATTGGCAATATACAATTTATCGTACTTATAATCGCCGACGAACTCTTTCAGAATGGCGATATTGGTAGCAAAGCGATCCGAACCAGCCAAGCGTTTAGAATTAGGAAGAGAAGTTTTGACTGTTTCACTGATCACTCCTTCTCCTCCTAAAACATAGGTTTGATTTAGACCGGATTTAATACCGTTGATATAAGTTTTTACAGAGTCAGTAAGCGACTCGGGATTGGTGAGAAGGATGGGAAATTGATGGGCTGCGGCAATCGACGCTATTGATAAAGCATCGGCGTTGCTGAAGGCTGTTGCTACCACCAAAGAACTAGGGGCTGAATTCACTTCTTTGGCAATATTAATCGATGTGGCAAAGCGATCCGATCCACCTAATGGCTTCACTTTGATGTTCATTTTCATAAGTTCATTCAGAACTGCCTGCGAAATAACGCCAATTCCGCTCGTTACATAGACCGTCTTTACTCCGAGACGGGTCAGTTCGGCCTTTGTCGAACTATTAAGAGCATCCCCTTGGGTCAAAAGCAGCGGCGCCTTTTTGGCTGCAGCTAAAGGAGCAGCCGTTAAGGCGTCCACTAGGTTATTATCGTTTCCGGAGGACAAAACGGCTGTATCGGCTTGCGTCCATCCACTTTTTGATATTTGTACAGCAGTTGCGTAACGATCGCTGCCCGCAAGTCTTTCAACCTGATCCAAAGCCGGAATATTACTGCTTGTACCTGCATTTTCACTCGCATTCGCTATAGCCGTAGGAAATAAGATCTCACCCGCCAAAACAGCAGCCATCACTAAAGACAGTATTTTTGAAGGTTTCCTCATGAAATTCGATCTCCCTTCTCCCGGATAGTCAGTCACCTAATCTAAACTGCTTTTGAGCAAAGAAGAACATATCAGTCGTTTTACTGCCATCGCTTTCAAGATAGATTTCCCGTTTAAGCTCTGTAATCTCTAAACCATTCTTTCGTAACATTCTCTGTATAAACTCTTCCGAATAATAATTAAAATATATGTAATCACCGAAACTAAAACTAGTAGATTCAAAGCCTGACTTATTACCTTCCATACAACTCAGATAGAGTAGTCCACCATCACATAAAACTCTGCTAATATCTTGAATTAATTTTTCTGCTTCCTTGTCTGTCAAATGGGGAAGGCAAAAAGAAGCTATAACTGCGTCGTATGTCCCCGCCTCTAACCCGATATTTCTAATATCACCTACTATAAACTCGACACCTGGAGAAACGATATTTGTTCTTGCGTGTTTAATCATTTCGTCAGCTAGATCTATGCCCAAAATCTTGAATTCTTTCCCTGATTCAATTAACAACTTTTCAACATTTCCCGGACCACATCCCACATCAAGAACTCTCGCCCCAGGTTCCAATTGGCTACAGAAGGCCTTTACTTTCTTTATGTAATTGGAAAAATCCATAAACTTATTTTCATAAGAACATACATGCAAATTGTAGGTTTCAATTGTCCTCTTTGTTTTATCCAATGAAACTCGTCACTCCCCTACGATCCTTGTTCGATGTGTATAACGTTTTGAGAATTCCAGACACGCTCGAACCACATGCATCGATACTCAATGTCGGGAATTCTCTGTTATGTAAAGTCGAGCGCCCTCATACTCAGAGTCCGACGGACGCGGCTCCTTAATAAACTTATTAATGAGAACCAACGATCTTTTTGCTTCATTTCTAATCAGTTCTTTATTATCCATTCGACTTATAGTACAAAGCCGATCAATAACATCTTGCTCTCGAAGAGAAGAAAATGCCATTACTATTTTCCATCTAATTACATCATCGTAATAGTATGTATCAAGACACATAAGTAATTTTTCAATCACATATCCCTTATTGGGAATAGTATTATAAAAACACATATATCCAATGGCATCGATAACCTCTCTAATTATTTTAGTATCACTTTGATCAAGAGTTTCAAGCATTACAGGCAAAATATCAATACTCATTTTTCCTAGCGTTCTAGCTATGATATCCCTCGGCAAGGGATAACTAGATTTTTTTGTAATAGCTTGTGGTAAATACCGATATTGATTATTACCAACATTCCCTAAGTAGCGGATCATTTTTCTTGCCGTTCTGACACCCGTATTCTCCAACACTTTGCATATTTCAATTTTTGTGTATAGACTTTTTTCCTGAGTAAGCGTCATTAAAAGAATGTCACTTACTTCTTCCAAGGAATCTACATAATCGCTTAATAATTTTACCGCTGCAGTTCTTTCAAACGCTCTTGGGGATGTAATAAGATTCAATAACTCTTTATAAGTTAAGTGCAAATAATTCTTCACACATGTTTCATCAATGAAACCCCGTTTTTTTAAATCCGCTTGACTGCTTTTCATTTTCTCTCCAATTTGTACTTAATTATTGGCATTCAGCAACACCTCGTTAGTTAATTATAACCTAAGTAAACTCAATTTGAAGATAATTCCATGTAGTCTACTCCGAAATTCCGATTCCAGATAACGTCCTCAGGATTCCCGAGGAAATCCACGTGTTATAGGAAGTTGCGGACCCATGGCTTCGCAAGGCGCGGCGGCTTGAACTTTATATGGGCAATCCTTATAATAAAAATTTGGAATATTCATGAAACGGCGCTGCGCCGTCCGAGGGATGAAAGGGGAATTACTATGGGGGAGAGAACCATTTCAGTCAACACATTTACAAACGGCATATTGGGGCCAAGTTCCCATATGCTAGGACCGGTGCAAGATGGGGGCTACATAGTAGCCAATACGGCGCCGGGCTGCTGGGGTCCGATGCTCACGCCAGCCATCCGCGGCGGGCACGAAGTAGCTCAGCCGGTCGCCGTTGAGGGAGCTCAGCCCGGCGATGCCATCGCCATACGCATCGTCTCCATCCATGTAACCTCGCAAGGCACGGCCTCCGGCAACGACAAGGTCTACGCTGACCGTTGTCTCGGCGACCCCTATGTGGCCGGCAGGTGTCCGAAATGCGGCACGCTTTATCCACCGACCCACCTGGAAGGCACCGGACCCGACGCGGTCCGCTGCGATAAATGTGGTGCGCCAGCGGCACCTTTTGCTTTTACCAACGGTTACACCATTGCCTTCGATGAAAAGAAACGGGTGGGCATCACGCTGAACGCCCAGGCGGTCAAAAAGGCCTCGGCGGATGCCTATCGTTTCGAGGCGATTCCAGATCGTTCCCAACAGAATCCGGTCGCCGCTCTGGCACCCAGCGACATCCCGGGCCTGGTGGCGCGCGTGCGTCCGTTTGTGGGGCAGCTCGGCACCCTGCCCGTGCGGGATACCCCCGATTCCCACAACGCGCGAGATTTCGGCGCCTTCCTGGTAAACGCACCGCATGAATACGGCATCACCGCCGATCAGCTCAAAGATGTGACGGACGGCCATATGGATATCAACCGGGTCCGTCCCGGAGCCGTGCTGATTGCGCCGGTGCGTCTGCCCGGCGGCGGCGTTTATGTCGGCGACATGCACGCTATGCAGGGCAACGGCGAAATTGCCGGGCACACATGTGACGTCTCCGGCATCGTCACGCTGCAGGTTTCCGTGATCAAGGGGCTGGCTCTCGAAGGGCCGCTGCTCCTGCCCACGCCGGAAGACCTGCCCTATCTGGCGAAGCCCCTGACGGCGGAAGAGAAGGCTATTGCGCAGGAACAAGCCACGCTATGGGATACGCCTCTGGAGAAATCCGCTCCCATCGGTTTCGTCGGCACGGGTGAAAACATGAATAAGGCTATCGACTGCGCGCTGGAGCGCGCCGCCCACCTGCTGGATATGACGGTAGCCGAAGTGATGAACCGCACCACCATCACCGGCGAACCGGAAATTGGTCGCGCTCCCGGCACCGTCACCGCTACTTTCAAGGCGCCGGTGGAAAAGCTGCAGCAGCTGGGTCTGTATGACCTGATCGCCACCCAGTACGATTTGTAAACACCATGTATAATGCCCGCTTTTTCACATATTTTTTTCCATTATTACTGCGCGCCGTGAAAAAGCGGCTGCCTTGAAAACTCTTATCTGGTAGAATTCCGGGGTATAGTAAATTAAAAGGCTAAAGCTTTGATTATCGTCATTCAAATTCATCCTTTATCAAGCGTTTTTCTTCCTGTCTGCGTTTCTTTTTATTTTTCAAATCGTTCTCCTGAACCCTGGTG
Source organism: Desulfitobacterium sp. (assembly GCF_034927245.1). Classification (GTDB taxonomy): domain Bacteria; phylum Bacillota; class Desulfitobacteriia; order Desulfitobacteriales; family Desulfitobacteriaceae; genus Desulfitobacterium_A. The sequence goes on along the minus strand of NZ_JAYFQK010000054.1, from coordinate 30,518 downwards.
CGGGGATTGATCATCCAGGCTCTGCGAGTCCCCTTGATATAATCCAAAGTGCTTTTTCTTTTGATCATGATCATCACACTCCTCGTATCCATACCCTATTTCGAGACATCCCTTTTCCCCTAAAAGAGCATATAAAAAGTCCGCAGATGACGACAGGATCACCGTCATGAAGGAGATGATGTTAATTACCATTCATCCTGTTTTCATTCTTTGTTAACGCCAAGCTAGTGGCATGGGGGTCTATTTACTTTCTATTAATAATAGAGCTACATTTGCAGAACGCGCACGGTGTTGCGCGTTTCTTTGAGTTTAAGAGCAGAATTTTTTAGAATTTTTTGTCTCGGCAGCGGACCTTCTTTCTGCCCCTATTTTACGAATTCTTTAATCACCCCTGCGATACACTTTATCCCCTCGACGATTTTATTCTCCGGCATATTGGAGTAATTAATGCGCAAAGTATTTTCTCGTGCCGTATTTGGATAAAACGATCCGCCGGGCACAAACGCCACCTTTTTTTCCAAGCATCGGGTGAGCACATCCCGCGCGTTGACCGATTCCGGCAGTTCGACCCAGGCGAATAGCCCACCCTGCGGCCTGGTAAACGTAACGTCTGACGGGAATTCAGCTTCCATCGTCTGCACGGCGATATCTCTCCGCTTTCCGTAAACCCTGCGTATTTTTTCAATGTGTTCGTCAATATTATACAATTCCAGGTATTTGCTTATTTCTCTTTGGGCAATGGTATTGCATTGCAGATCCGTGCCCTGTTTGACAATAACGTATTGGGCAATGGCTTCCTTATCCCCGGCTATCCAGCCGATCCTGTATCCGGGGCAGAATATTTTGGAGAAAGTACCGAGACAAAAGACACTGCCGGCCTGATCGAAAGCTTTAACAGAAGGCAGGGTTTCTCCCTCAAAACGCAGTTCCCCGTAAGGATTGTCTTCTAAAATGACAATATTGTGCCTGGCGGCAATCGCGGCAAGCTGTTTTCTTCTTTCCAAACTCCAAGACCTTCCGGTTGGGTTCTGAAAGTCAGAAATCATGTAGATTATTTTTACTTTCTCCGTGACCTTGATGATCTCTTCCAACGCAGCGGGAACCATGCCGTGTTCATCGGTCGGAACTTCTTTGAAGTTGCAGCCGTACGCTTTAAAGGCGCTGATGGCGGCAAGATAGGTCGGACTTTCACAAAGTACGTAATCTCCTTCGTCCAGAAAAACCTTGCCGGATAAATCAAGAGCCTGCTGGGACCCGTGCGTAATCAGTACATTGTCAGCGTCAAAGTCTGTGCCCCGGGTTGAATTAAGCCGGTCGGCAATCCATTTTCTTAACGGCGCATACCCTTCCGTCGTGGTATATTGCAGGGCCGACTCTCCGTCTTCTTCCAGTACGCGCCTGTTTACCTCGATGATTTCCCTGACGGGGAACAGTTCGGGAGCGGGCAGACCACCCGCAAAGGATATGATTTCCGGTTGTTCCGTGATTTTCAGAATTTCTCTGATCTCTGAAGCTTTTAAATATGACATCCTGTTCGCATATTGATATTCCATGCCAACGCCTCCGCTTATACTGCAATACTGTACGTATTTTAACAACATATGTATTATTTCTATAAGAAAGTCTATCTTCCTTTATATGGATTCAAGCTATCCTATAATATTCTAATATCTTCAAATGATTAAATCCCGATGACATTGGGAACAGCCCCGGAGGGAAAGGTTGACAGAATGGAAACCTTTCCCTCGATCATTTCTCTTATCCCTTTAGTTGTTTCCGCGCAGTTAATTCTTTTTCAGGATAAAACTCTGTCAACTGATTCCAAAAACGCTTGGGCATAAATGTCATACGGCAGCGTGGATTATACCTGCTCTCGATGCCAATCGTCTTATAATACTGCTGCCACAAACGTCGGAATTCTGCTTCCTTCTCTTCCAGTTCCGGTAATTCCAGATCATCGATCTCAACTATCTCTACTCTTCGCGCTTGATGAATAAGGGCTGACTTATGCGTTTTATCATAAATCATAAAGACCTCATTTCTAAACCGATTGGCAAAATGAGCGGCTATGACAGGCAGGACAAAGTTTTTAGGCTCAATGACAGCGACAAGGGCCTCGTTATAAATCGAAAAGCGGATAAAGCCTTTATAGCGATGCGCTTCAAAGGTTAGGTGATGCACAGCTTTTTGCAGGGAATCCACAGTATCATCTGTCAGCATGCTCATAATTCTCCCGCCAACCTTATAACCTAATCTTAAAAAGCGAAAGATTAAAAGTTCCTTTTGATGGACACATGTTAAGAAGCCGAGCTTCACGAGTTCCTGCGCTTCTAAAGATATCTTGATCGGGATAGAATCATAGACGCGCTGCGCTTTTTCATGATCCGTTTCAATGAATTTACAAGCATCGAAAAGTCCGGGTTGTCCATCCGGAGGGAGAATGTTCTGAGGAATTTCCTTTTTCTCATAGCTTTCGAAAACACAACACAGGAGCCCTTCGAAGCTTCCATCGTAGGTGTAAACTAGATCTGTCCCGTCAGGCATTGAACCACATCCTCTCGGGAGATTAAAGGTTCTTGGAACAAGGACAGCTGTTCCGGTTGTTCTGAAGGAAGGCCGGACAGCACGCGATCCGACATCAGCGCCCGCAGCGTGCTATCCGGGGTTACCTTTAGCCCTTCAAGCATTTTCCCTTTGCATAAGATAAAATACTGCGCACGTTTCAAGACAACGCCCAATTTTTTTAAGCCCGCAAAGTCAAGCAGGGCTACTTTTCGTGCGCGCAAAATCCGCCTTGCACTTTTTACTCCGATTCCGGGAACACGCAGGAGCATTTCATACGAGACTTTATTGATCTCGACAGGAAACTGGTCGAGGTGATTTAAAGCCCAGTTACACTTGGGATCAACGTATAAGTTAAAGTTCGGGTTGTCTTCATCCAGCAATTCACGCGCCTCAAAACCATAAAAACGTAATAGCCAATCCGCCTGATAAAGGCGGTGCTCCCGCATAAGAGGCGGTTTTATATTAATTGCCGGCAGGAGTTGATGCTCGGCGACAGGTATGTATGCTGAATAAAAGACCCGTTTAAGCTGATACTTTTTATACAGCCCTTCGGTCAGGGTTAGAATTTTGTAGTCTGTATCCGGTGTTGCTCCCACAATGAGCTGAGTACTCTGACCCGCCGGGACAAACTTTGGAGCATGACGGTATTTAACAAGATCGGTACTGTTTTCGGATATCTTGCTTTTAATCAGCCCCATTGGACGAAGAATCGATTCCTTGGTCTTATCAGGGGCGAGGAGCTTCAAACTTTCCCGGGATGGCAGCTCAATATTAATGCTCATACGATCGGCCAAATATCCTAACCGGGACAGGATCTCCTGGTCTGTTCCGGGAATCGCCTTTACATGAATATATCCCGCAAAATGATATTCTCCGCGCAAAAGCGCTAAGGTTTGGATCAGCTGTTCGGTCGTATAATTGGGATTTTTCAAAACTGCTGAGCTTAAAAAAAGTCCTTCGATGTAGTTGCGGCGATAAAAATTGATCGTAAGCTCTGCAAGCTCTCTCGGCGTAAAGGCTGCTCGCCGGATATCATTTGAAGAACGGTTAATACAATATTTACAGTCATAGGCACAGATATTGGTCAGCAAAACCTTCAGGAGAGATATGCACCGTCCATCTGCAGCGAAGCTGTGGCATATTCCGCAGGCTGCCGTACTGCCTATTGCCGTTGAGCTGCCGCTGCGCTCAACTCCGCTCGAAGTACACGCTACATCATACTTCGCTGAATCGGCTAAAATCGTTAATTTATCAAACACATCCATGCTTATCCCTCCGATTATTAGAGTAATACAGAACACGTTTTCTTGCAATAGGGATATATGTTCGTTTTATACTTAAATTAACCGAGCAACTTTTGTCTTATTGTTACATTTTTATCTATACGTGATACTTTTATCGGCAGATTTAATGCGATTCTTAGTTGATTATATTGTTCGACTGGTTGCAAACTTGACTAAATCTGGTACTGTTTTAAATGAACATAAAAACACAGTCCGGTTGGTAGTCCGGATGCACTGTTCGATCGATAGAATGCAATGTTCGTTCAGTGTCGTATCCTTCCCCCCTCGGGATGTCCGTTGCTTTTTCTTTAATTCATTAATACGCATAAACAAAAAACGACTGGGTTAATCCGGTGCAATACACATTTTATCTATGGTATAATTTGATTGTTAATATATGTAAAAGGGGGTGACTGATAGATGACCGTCATAGAAAATAGACATATTTCAGATAGGGATTTTCTTAAACTGAGAGAAGAGACAGATGATAAAGTGGAGTTAATCGACAATGTTGTATATATGACACCGGCCCCCACACCTCTCCATCAAAGGATATGTTTTAAAGTGGCAAAATTTTTGGATGGGTATGTTACGAATAAAAAATGCCAGATGTTACAAGGAATTAATGTTAGGCTTTACGACGAGCATAAAACAAAAATTGGGGATGTAATCCCGGATATTTCAGTATTTTGTCAGTATAAGGATCTCAATCTAACTTTTATTGATGATATTCCGACAATTATAGTGGAGATCGTTTCGTCTTCTACAGCCTACGCTGACAATATTAAGAAAGCTGATCTATATAAAAGAACTGGCGTAAAGGAATATTGGATTATAGATCCAATATCGAAAGTTATCACTGTTTGGAATTTTAATACTGATGAGCAGATGATATATCGAGAAATTGCTTATTCCTATTTATTTGAGGGTTTAAGTATAGAATTAGAAAATCTCTTTACTTAATCCATTGCGCATTTTTCGTAAAATAGACAGTGTATTAAGATAGCCAAAAACGTAAACCATCGGCCAACTTCATAAGCGCAGGAAATTTTCGATGAACCTTTCTCCCTGCTCGGTCAGGATCGACTCGGGATGGAATTGCAGACCGTATAAAGGATAATTCTTATGCCTTAACCCCATGATCTCTCCTGCCTCAGCCCTGGCCGTCACCACCAGTTCAGCCGGCAGAGTATCCCGATCCACTATCAGGGAGTGATAGCGGGCTACGTTCAGGGTCTCCGGCAGCCCGGCAAAGAGCGGACAATCCCGGTCCAGTTGCACCCGTCTCCGTTTCCCATGCATCGGCTGCGGGGCATGAACCACCTTGCCGCCCAAGGCTTCCGCAATCGCCTGATGACCAAGGCAGATCCCCAGTACCGGAATTTTTTGATAAAACCGGCGGATAGCTTCAAGCGTAATGCCCGCCGTGGCCGGAAATCCCGGTCCGGGGGAAATGATCAGGTGGTCGGGATTTAGTTTTTCCAGTTTCTCCACCGTCATTTGATCATTGCGAAACACCCGGATATCCGGGTTTAAGCATCCTACCAGTTGGTACACGTTATATGTGAAAGAGTCGTAATTATCGATCAAAACGATCATAGCATTCCACCCGACTTATCCAGAGCCGCAAACAGTGCCCCCGCTTTGTTCATCGTTTCCTCAAATTCCTTTTCCGGCACCGAATCAGCCACAATGCCCGCTCCGGCCTGAATATAAATCTTGCCGTTTTTGATGACCGCCGTGCGGATGGCAATGCAGGTATCCATGTTGCCATCAAAACCCAAATAACCGATTGCACCGCCGTATACCCCGCGCCGGGTAGACTCCAGCTCCTCAATGATTTCCATCGCCCTCACCTTCGGAGCTCCGGACAAAGTACCGGCGGGCAGCAGGGACGTGAGCACATCGACCGTAGAAAATCCGGGTTTGAGTTGCCCCCCCACGTTGGTCACGATATGCATCACATGGGAATACATCTCCACATGGCCGGGATTTTTGACTTCGACGCTGCCGAATTCACTCACCTTGCCCACGTCGTTGCGGGCCAAATCGACCAGCATGTAATGTTCACTGATCTCTTTTTCGTCGCTCACCATTTCCGCTTCCAACTGCCGGTCGATTGCTTCCGTCTCTCCCCGCCTCCGGGTCCCGGCAATCGGGCAGGTCTCGATCTTATGGCCCCGCACCCGCACCAGCATTTCCGGCGAAGAGCCGACGATGTTCATGTCATCAAACTGCAGATACAAAAGATAAGGGGAAGGATTTACGTTGCGCAGGGCCCGATAGATCGGCAGAGCATCACCCGTGTATTCGGCCTGAAAGCGCTGGGACAAAACCACCTGGAAAATGTCCCCGTCCCTGATATATGCTTGGGCCCGTTCCACCGCGGCGCAATAATCCGCTTTGCTTGTCTCAGCCCGGAAATTCAGCTTTCCCTTATGGTGATGGCTTACCTTATACGGCGTTCCCGCCGTAATCTCTTCGATGATTCGGCCCAGGCGCTGCACTGCCCGGCCGTAAGCCCCTGCTCCGTCTTCCGTAAAGGCATTGGCAATCAGGGTAATCTCATTTTTCAGATGATCGAAGACGATTACCTCGCCCGGCGCCATCAGGCGGCAATCCGGCATTTTCACGGGATCGGGGTTATGATCGGGGATTTTCTCCACATAACGGATAAAGTCGTAACCGAAATAGCCGAGCAACCCGCAGTAAAATGGTTCGACATAGGAGAACTTTTCCCCGGAGAACTCCACCATGATCCCTTGGAGTGCCTGGACCGGATTTCCGCCGCTCTCCTTTTTTCGTCCTTTGATAAAGCAAGTTATTTCGCCTCGGTCGCACTCAAAAGTGATGATCGGCGCCCTGCCCATAATGGAATAGCGGGCCCAGCGTTCGCCGCCCAGCACGCTTTCCAGCAAGAAGCTGTCCGCCTGGCAGCCAAACGTTTGAAACAGGGAAATGGGCGTTAACGTATCGGCGGAAAGCTTACAGGTAATCGGTACGATCGGCGCGGACACCGACAGTTCATTGTATATTTCCAAAGTCGGATAAATCACAACTTAACCTCCCTTTGCTTTTCTCTTGGAAGACTTAATGCCGCACACATCTCCTCCGTATACCTGCCGATTTCTTTCGCGATCTTCCCGCCGTCGCCGCCCTTCTCCGCTTCCTCCTCAATCCGGCGCACAATCGCGCTGCCTACAATCACTCCGTCGCAGTAGTCCTTCAAATATGATGCCTGCTCAGGGGATGAAACACCGAATCCGATCGCTTTCGGTACGGAGGAGTAGCTGTTTAACTCGGTAAAGAAACCGGCAAAGTCTGTGCTGAATTCTGCCCGTTCTCCTGTCACCCCCAGCGAAGAGACGCAATAGAGAAACCCTTTGGCCTTTGCGGCAATTTTTTTTGCCCGTTCCCGGGAGGCCGGCGTCACCATGGAAATGATGATAATCTGGTGTCTCTTGGCAAACTCCGCGATCTCATCCCGCTCCTCATAAGGCAAATCGGGAATAATCACACCATCGATCCCCGCCTCTTCACATGCGGCAAAAAAGCGTTCGGACCCGTAACAGAAGATACAGTTAAAATAAAGCAACAGCACCAGCGGGGTGGAATTGTCCTTTTCCCGCACCCTGACTGCAATATTCATTACGTCTTTCAACCGCACTCCTTTTTGCAACGCCCGGTCGTCGGCCCGCATAATCACCGGGCCTTCCGCCGAAGGATCGGAATAAGGGACTCCCAACTCCACCACGGCGGCGCCCCTTTCAATCATTTCCAGCACAACCCGGTAAGTCGTATCCAGGTCCGGGTCTCCGGTCATCACAAAAGGAATAAAGGCTTTTTTATTTTCCTCTTTCAATCGGGCAAATTTATTTTCAATGCGGTTTTTGATATTTTTTCCGCCGCTTTCCATCCCGTTCTGTGCACTGTTTAGCTCGTTCATCATCCTGCCTCCAATCTATTAACGCTATTAACGTTTGGCTTAAAGTTCTCCTCTGTATTTTCCTACGGACTGAACGTCTTTATCGCCGCGTCCGGAAACCGTAATAACGATGATGTTCTCCGGTTTAAACTGGTCCGCCAGCTTGCGGGCTAAGGCGATGGCGTGGGCGCTTTCAATCGCCGGGATAATTCCTTCTTTTTGGGCCAGATACACAAAGGCGTCCACCGCTTCCCGATCCGTCACCGGGTAATACTCTCCCCGGCCCGTATCTTTCAGCCAGGCGTGCTCCGGCCCGACGCCCGGATAATCCAGCCCGGCGGAAATAGAATAGACCGGCGTGATCTGCCCTTCGCCGTCCTGCAGAAAGTATGACTTCATGCCGTGAAAGACCCCGACGCTCCCCCCCGTCATGCTGGCGGCATGCCTGCCCGTTTCCACTCCGTCCCCGCCGGCCTCCGCTCCGATCAGGCGCACCCCTTTATCTTGAATAAAGGGATAAAATGTCCCGATGGCATTGCTCCCGCCGCCCACACAAGCCAGTACGGCGTCGGGCAAGCGTCCTTCCTTCTCCAGCATCTCACTTTTGATCTCGTCCCCGATCACGCGCTGGAAATCGCGGACGATCAGGGGATAGGGATGGGGACCGACCGCCGATCCAACCACATAATAGGTATCGTTGACGCGGCGCGCCCACTCCCGCATGGCTTCGCTGGTGGCGTCCTTCAGCGTTCCCGTGCCCGACTTGACCTCCGTCACCTTCGCACCCAACAGGCGCATGCGGTATACGTTTAAAGCCTGCCGCTCGATGTCCTCCGTCCCCATGAATACTTGGCATTCCATCCCGAACAGGGCGGCCGCCGTCGCGGAGGCCACTCCATGCTGCCCCGCCCCGGTTTCCGCGATCACTCGCTTTTTCCCCATCCGGCGGGCCAATAACACCTGCCCCAGCACGTTGTTGATTTTATGAGCGCCCGTGTGGTTCAAATCTTCCCGCTTTAAATAAACCCGGCACCCCAGGTCTGCGCTCAGCCGCTGAGAATAGCTGAGCAGGGACGGGCGGCCCGCATAATTTTTCAACAGATCGTGGAACTCATCTAAAAAACTCTGATCCTTCCGGGCCTCTGCGTAGGCCTCCTCCAATTCTCCTAAGGCGTGCATCAGGGTTTCGGAGGAATATTGCCCGCCGAATATACCGTAACGTCCTTTTTTATCCATGGTACTGCCTCGCTTCCCTAACCCTGCTCACAAACAGGGCCATTTTGTCTTTATTTTTATAACCTTCCGTCTCCACATGGGTGCTCACATCCACACCATACGGATTCAGGGTTTTTATCGCTGTCTGCACATTGTCGGGGGAAAGCCCCCCGGCCACGATCACCTTGTATTTCCGGCAAAGATCCCGGGCCAGATCCCAAGCAAAGGTTTGTCCCGTTCCTCCCACTGCCTCCGCGCCATGGCCTGCGGCGGTGTCCAGAAGCAGAGCGTCCACACCCTCCAGATTTTCCAGGCCCTCCGGTTCATATACAAAACTCACCGTTCTGTTTCCCTCCGTGCTACCCCGGCCCGATCCTCCCGTACTTCCGTTATCCGATAAACCCGAATCGCACCGTTTGACCGGCATCCCTATCTTAAGCCAGACCCGGGTCTGTTCCGGCAACCTGCGGCGCAGTTCGGCGATATAGTCATGATCTTCTTCTCCGTGGAGTTGAACCACATCCAGATTAACTTTTTTGGCCGTCGCCACCACAAAATCGATTTCCCCATTGACGAAAACCCCGACCTTTTTTATCCCCCGACTCAAAAGCCGGTTCAGACCGACCGCTTCTTCCGGAGTGATCCTTCTTCGGCTGGGAGCGAAGATAAAGCCGATATAATCAGGTTTTACCTCGTTGGCCGCCGCTATATCCTCCGGCCGTCGCAGACCGCAAATTTTAACTTTGACCATTGTTCTCGCCTCCTGCCTGCACCATTGGTCCCTCTCCCGCCATGACCGACAAGTTCAGCTCTCTCCACTTACTCAACCTGTTCATCATACCCGGCCTGCTCAATTTATCCGGCCCATCAGTTCCCGCACCTTGTCCTGCACCGACCCTTTGGAGCCTGCCGCCCGCATCAGGCTTTCCCCGATCAGAACGGCCTGGACGCCGGCCCATTTAACCCGCCTCATATCCCCAGTACTGTGGATTCCGCTCTCGGCCACCATGATTTGGCCGGCCGGGACCAGTTTCGCCAGCCGCTCCGTTGTCTCCAGCCTCACTTCAAAGGTGTTGAGATCCCGGTTATTGATCCCGATAATTTTTGCCCCGGCTTTCAGGGCCCGTTCCAGTTCGGCTTCGGTATGGACCTCCAGCAGCACATCCAGGTGCGTCTCCTCCGCCTCCGCCATAAATCTGCTTAACGTTGGGTCGTCCAGCATGGCGGCAATGAGCAAAATCGCCGCAGCTCCCAGGAGGCGAGCTTCATAGATCTGAGAAACATCGATCACAAAATCCTTGCGCAGCACAGGCAAATCAACCGCTTTTCTCACTTCGACCAGATACTCATCCTTACCCAAGAAATAATCTTCTTCCGTCAATACCGATATGGCGGCGGCACCGGCCTGCGCATAGGCCCGCGCCTGATCGGCGGGAAAGAAATCCGGCTGGATAATTCCTTTCGACGGCGACGCTTTTTTAATCTCCCCAATCAGCTTAACCTGTCCTGTCCCGCCGATAGCCTCGGCAAATGAAGTCCGTAGCAGAGGGGTGTTAAGCGCCTGTTCCTTTAGACTCTCTCGCGAGCATTTTTGCAGCCGCTCGGCGACCCTTATTCGCTTGCGGGCCGCGATCTTATCTAGAATTGTGCTCATAACGCCATGATCTCTTCGCTGTTAGTATAGTTCCGGATTTCCTCCAGCTTGGCCAGCGCCTTACCGTTGTCCAGTACCTCCTGCGCTTTCAGAATCCCTTCCGCCAGACTCCCGGCTTGTTGCCCCACATAGATCGTCGCCGCGGCATTCAGGACAACCTCGTCCCGTTTTGGCCCTTTGGCCCCTTTCAGGATATCCAAAGTGATCTGAGCATTTTCGCCCGCCTCTCCCCCTTGGATGTCGGCCAGTGTTGCCCGCTTCAAGCCGAATACTTCGGGATAAATAATATATTCGCTGATCTCGCCGTCTTTCAGTTCGCATACATAGGTCTCGCCGGTAATCGTGATCTCATCCGAATGGTCCGAGCCGTGAATAACCAGGGCGTGTTTTTCTCCCAATTTGGCCAGAGTCTGAACCACGAAAGGCATGATTTCTTTTTCATAAACCCCCAGTACCTGACCATGCGCCCCGGCCGGATTGGAAAGCGGACCGAGCAGATTGAATACCGTGCGTACCCCCAGTTGTTTCCGTACCGGAGAGGCATGACGCATCGCCGGATGAAATGTCGGGGCAAACATGAAACCAAAACCGATATCGGAGATACACTTTTCCACCGCCTTCGGGCTGAGGTTGATGTTCACACCCAGAGCTTCATACAGATCGGCGCTGCCGCTCCGGCTGGAAACGGAACGGTTGCCGTGCTTAGCCACACAGGCTCCGGCTGCCGCGGCCACGATCGCCGAAGTCGAGGAGATGTTGAAGGTGTTCGTTCCATCCCCGCCCGTGCCCACCGGATCAACGCAGAATTCGGTCCGGGGGATGATCCGGTTCGCCTTTTCGCTCAGGGAGCGGACACACCCGGTGATCTCCTCCACCGTCTCCCCTTTGACTCTCAGCCCGATCAGGAAGGCCGCAATCTGGGCGTCGGTCGCTTTTCCCTCCATAATCTGATTCATCGCGTCGAATGCCTCTTTTTCAGTCAGGTTTTTCCCGGCAATGATCTGTTTGACTGCCTTATTAATCATCATCGTAGTTCTCTCCTTTGCTCTTACTTTTTTACTTTTTGTTTTTTGAGCTACGCGTTTTTACTTTCTTAAAAACATTAAAATTCGGATTTTAGCTATAGCTAGAAAATAAAAAACTCTCGTCCTAACTAAAGGACAAGAGTTGTAAATATCTCCTGCGGTACCACCTAAATTGGCTAAAAAAGCCCGCTCATATCATGTACTATCATACACGCTTCCTTTGTAACAGGCGAAGATCCCGTCAGTTCCTAGTCACGTTTGATCATCGGCTCATCGCCATGATCAAAAATTTTCGGGCTGCCCTCATAAGTCCATTCAGTACAGACCGTCATGCCGCAATCCCACCTCCTGCGGCTCTCTGAAAATCCAATCTCGTACCTACTACTCCTAATCACAGGTTTGTTTGTATTTAGTTTGACTTAAATTATCATTTATGATAAATGTCCATTTTCAATCTGTCAAGTCATTTTTTGAAAAACTTCCGTTTTCTGTGAATTTTGAGGGGGTACGACCCAATATCATCGAATTCCTTAACGGAACCCGTTATTAATCCGGTCCTTTCTTTTTATGCTTACCAGCGATCGCGATGAACCCTTGACTCATCATAACGATCCATCGGCTTCTTGCTTTCCGCAGGATAACCCACTGCAATAGCCGAAACGGGCACGACATTCTCCGGCAGATTCAGGATTTTCTTTAATCCATCCACCCGAACCTGAACGGGATAAACACCCAACCAGCAGGTTCCCAGTCCTTTTTCCTGCGCCGCTAATAAAATGTTTTCTGTGGCAGCGGAACAATCCTGAATCCAGAAGTTGTTTCCCGGATATTTATCTGTCGCGAGATCAGCACAGACAACGATGGCTAAGCGGGCCTCACTTAACATTCGAGAATATTGATGTACCTTCATAATTTCTTCCAATTGAGCTCGCTCCTCAACCACGATAAAGTGCCAAGGCCTCTCATTCCCTGCCGATGGCGCACACATTCCCGCTTCTAAAAGATCATGCAATGTTTCCTTCGATACTGCCTGATTCGTATATTTGCGAATACTTCTCCTATTCCTAATTATGTCCATGACTTTACCGCCTTTCTCTTTTGCTTAATAGATATCTATTCTAAGCGTTCTAATCAGCCCAGATCAACTTCTGTTTTTCACAGAAATCTTTCATAAAGGAACGCTGTGAACCGTCTTGAAAACGGACCCGTTTATTATGATAATAATCCATTGTACATAAAGTTACCAGTTTTAAGCCCGCATCATTCCAACATAGAATAGACGTCTTTTCTCTTTAAGGAAAACGTAATAATGAACCAGTAAAGTATATTTCTAGGAGGAAATACCATGCCTTGGAGAGAATAAAAGGTTATTCCTGTTAGAAAGGTGATGTTTATGGCAACAATTATGAAAGAAGCAACATTAAAGAGGATAATCGAATTAGTAGCACGAGGATTATGGATATCAGGAGAGAGTGGAGGGAATGAGAAAAGACCTCCGATTGCTCGAAGGTCTGCATTGTATTATGGATTGAAGGCAGGGCGGCGTATCCTGCATACCTGTTAACTACCTTTACGGTAGCGTGTCGGGAGCCATTTCCGATCCTCAACAATCCTTTATGAACTTATGTTATTTACAACATAAGTATACCTAAATAAATTTATGAAGTCAATTATTCAATTTTCTTTAACCTTCCGCTATTTATTCTGTTTTGTAGCTTCCCATTAGATATATCGTATAAGCTTGAAACATATAAATACTGCTGTTCGGTATTAGTGCATAAATTTACAGAAACGAGTATTATATCATCAAATATCTTAATAAATTCAACGCTATTCGGTTCATTAGGATTTACTCCGATGTAATCCGGACTATTAATTATATCAGAAATATTGTCTAAGTATTTTAGAAAATCTTTATGTTTTTTCTTTACATGCTTCTTTACACCTGGAGCCATATAAATATTTCCATCTGGTAATGACAAATTTAGTAATGAAGTAAACTTTTCTTGAAGAACTCCTACTATAGCATAACTATTCGAATTTTTCTCCATAAATTCTCCAAAATCTTGATTTTATAATAATAAGCTTCGACAGAAAAAAGGAGAATCCTTCAGTATCTGGAAATATCCTATTTATTTAGATATACTAAAGTATCTATAACCTTATTCAAGAAATAGCGGAGGATGGAAGTATAGTTTTTGATTCTCGACCATGGTTAAACTAACTTTAAGAAGCCGCCGGCCATGGCGGCCCCCCTATTCTAAATAATGTACTATCCTGTAGGACACATATCAATACATAACGAACATTGATTTTTGTGGTCAATCTTACTGTGGAAACAGCTGCTGCACGAGCAATGCTCAAATTGAATGGTTGTATGTGCTATTCCAAAGTTATCGTAGATCGTATGTTGAAAGGTGTGTAAGAGATCGGCCGTTTGCTCCCTGCTTAATTCCTTAACCCAAACATGAGCTGTCATCGCTATTACTTCTTGGGAAATCGCCCAAACATGAATATCACTTACTCCCCGGACCCCATCATGAGCTAAAACTGTTGAGCGTAGATCTTCGATAGAAATATTGCCCGGCACGGATTCCAGAAATATACGCAGACATTCCCAAGTCATTTTAAAGGCATTTCTTAAGATAAGACAGGCAAGGATCGCACTGAGTAACGTATCAATTTTAGACCACCCTGTAAAGTAAATCACGATGCCGCCTATAAGCACTCCCAAATCAGCGAGCGCATCACCCGCGAAGTGGAGGAAAGCACTTTTTACATTCAAGTTGTTCGTGTTTTGCCTCAGATTAAGAACAATTAGCAGATTGACGATCATCCCGGCAATAGCTACGAAGATCATCCCTTGGGGCTCCACGATGACGGGGTGCAGAAAACGATCAATTGCTTTATAGAATATAAAGAGAGAAATGGTGATGAGGGATACATTATTGATCAAAGCCGAAAGCACACTATAACGATAATATCCATACGTGTTTTTGTAATCCGCCTTTTTTGTTGTCACTTTTAGCCCCCACCAGCTGATAATCAGGGCGGCAAAATCAGTGACGAGATGCCAAGAGTCACTAAGAAGAGCAAGGCTATTCGTTATTAAAGCAAAACTCAATTTTACGCCGAGTATTAAACCCACTAAACCTATTGAAATTAAGATCTTCTTTTGACTTTGATAAATGCTATGTTCAGCCATTCAATATTCCCCCGATATTCAATGTTCTTTAGTAAAGCCGGGGTATTGCCCCGGCTTTGTTGTACTATGCGCTTTCTTACTACCTTAAAGCCGAATTTTATACGTTACCGGTGAAAGTCAGATAAAGGAGCACGGCATTTAAACCGACAACGATGCTTGTAATGATCCAACCGACGACCTTGGTTACAGGCTTATTGACTAAACTCCCCATTAAGTCCTTGCGACTGGTGATCCATAACATGGGTATAATGGCAAACGGAAGGGCGAAGCTTAATACCACTTGGCTTATGACTAAAGCATTCATGGGGTTAATGCCTAGGGCAATGATAATCAGAGCCGGGGCCATCGTAATCAATCTTCGGAGATTAATGGGGATGCTTAAACCGACGAAGCCTTTCATAATCGTTTGCCCAGCCATAGTCCCGACTGCAGAAGATGACAGGCCGGAGGCTAATAAAGCGATACCAAATGCCCCGCTGGAGAGTGGCCCGAGCAGAGGTGTTAAGGATTGGTGAGCTTGTTCAATCGTATCTACAACCATACCATTTCTGAAAAATACTGCGGCAGAGACGATAACCATGGCGGCATTGACGATAAAGGCAATATTCATAGCAATGGCAATATCGATTCGTTCCATGCGTAAATGCTTACGTTTTTGTTCATCCGTAAAATTCTTTTTGTTTCTGGCCTGAACTAACTGCGAGTGAAGATAGATAACATGTGGCATTACCGTCGCTCCGAGCATTCCGGCGGCTAATAGTACAGCTTCACCATTGGGAAGAGATGGAATGAGGGTGTGTATGCCTGCCTGTGTCCAATCCGGCTTTGCTAAAAAAAGTTCTATCGTGTAACCAATGGTTATGACCGCTACTAATGTACCAATGATCCACTCTACGACCTTTTGCCCATACTTCTCCATGTAGACGATTAAGAACGTCAATACCCCGGTAATGAAGCCTGCATAGATCATAGGAATATGGAACAGTAAATACAATCCTAAGGTTCCGCCAAGAAACTCGGCTAAATCTGTAGCCATAGCCGCAAATTCAGCCTCAATCCAGAAAAACCAGTTGGTCTTTTTTGAGAAAACCTTCGAGCACATCTCCGGCAAATTATGTCCTGTAGCTATCCCAAGTTTAGCTGACATGCTCTGGAGAAAGATCGCCATGAGGTTACTCCAGAGAATGACCCATACTAAATTGTAGTTGAATATAGAGCCGCCACTGATGTTCGTCGCAAAATTACCGGGATCGATGTAGGCAACACTCACGATAAACGCCGGACCGATATACTTGAGTAAACCTTTAAGTTTTTCCAGCCAAGTATCCTTTGGTAATGGCATTGTCAGCGCGGTTTTGGTTAAGTTAATACCTTCACTCATTTTAATCCCCCCCATTTTTTAACTAGAGTCATAAAGCATGTTGAAGGAATATACTGATATAACGAATCAGTATATTTATAGAAGAAAGATTTTTACCCTTGATACCTTAGCTAAGCAATCCTGATTGAAACGGCCGTTTTAAGGTGAAGCAAAGGAAGTGATACATATGCTGTCACCCAGCCTAGAAGACTACTTAGAGGAAATATATCGGTTTTCGTTATCCCTTGACACCGTAAGAGTAACAGACATTAGTAATCGGCTAAAAGTTGCTTTGCCGTCTGTAACCAAAGCGCTTTACAAATTGAGAGACCAGAATTACATCAATTACGAACGATATGGGGAAATTCGGCTCACGGATAAAGGAAACGAGTATGGTCAGTACTTAGTCACAAGAAACCAATTATTACAGGAGTTTCTTGACCTAATATGTAGCAAATGTAACTTTGCTGCAGAGGCCGAAGCGATGGAGCATTACCTCTCAGCGGCGACGATTGATGCGATTAGAAACCTGGTGGAGTTTATGAAAAACAATCCCTCTTTCCAACATGCCTTTATGGATTTTTTAGATGATATGGACTAACATGTACCTCCTTGCAATTATTATTGAATGGGTTAGCCTGAGCTAACTAAAAGGTTGATTTTGAAATTAGAATACGTGAAATAATTCAAAATGCTACAATGATTCACTGACAATTCCAGCTAATATTAACAAAATCAGCAAGAGATAATTTGGGTGGGGCATTTTCATGGACGAAGAACAAGCAACCTCCCCCTTGCATAGACTGAGATGGTATCAAAAGCTTATGAATAAGGGGAGGTTGCTTATGCATTTTTTTTAGTATGGTGAGTATCAGCCAGGGATATTGGACGGGGTGGCGGACAGCTTCAAACCGTTTTGAAAAGTGGGCTCAGATTTTATCGGGATTGTTACTTATACTTATTGGTGTCTACGAAATATTTATTTGAACTCAGAAAATGCATACAACTTTATATTTCTATATACTACTAAAAAGAAAAGACGTGAAAGAATCCTCTCACGTCAAAACATATTTTAATCTACTAAATAATGTATTGTTTTGTCATATTGTCAAGTTCAGCCGCATTTTCACTTAAATCAATGGCTGATGCTGCCGCCTCCTCCATTGAACCAAGTTGTTCATGAGTTGAATCGGAAATAAGCTTTAACTCTTCCGCATTTTTTTCTGCCATTGTGCCGACTTCTATCAAAGCTGATGTGATTTCTTCTGTACTTGCGGAAATTTCTTGCGTCGATGCCGAAATCTCTTCAATCTGTTCCGTAACATGGCTTGTTGACTCATTGATTTTCTTAAAGATGTTTTCCGTTTCCTGAATTTGCTCTATTCCTTCTAATGTTCCCTCTTTTACAAGTCTCATTTTAGTTACAGACTGATCAACATCCTCTTTTATATTCTTGATCAAGACTGTTATCTTTTCTGTTGAAACTTTCGATAGATCGGCAAGCTTTCTAACTTCATCGGCCACAATCGAAAAACCTCTCCCATGTTCCCCTGCCCTTGCCGCTTCTATTGCCGCATTCAAAGACAACAAGTTCGTCTGTGCGGCGATCGCTCCAATTGTTTCAATAATCTCACCGATATTATTTGAGCGCTCCCCTAATTGATTAATGACCCTACTTGATTCATCGACTTCACTTTGTACAATGGCCATCTTTTCAGACAGGAGCTTTAAACTCGTATAACCATTATCAACAGCCGCTCCCATCTCATTGGATGCCTTGGCCACTTCCGAAGAATTCACAGCGATCTCTTGTACACCTATGGCGATTTGATTCATTGCTTCCGAAACCCCGGTTGTGCTTTTTAATTGCAGGTTGGTTTGATCCATAATCAAGGCCATTGATTCCGCAATTTTTTGAGCCGATTCCGTCGTTTGTTCTGTAACCTTCTGAAGACCCTCTGCTGAGTCGCTTACACTATCAGCCATATTCTTCCCTTCGTTTGTCAACTGATAGAAGGCTGCAATGACTTCGTTAAAAGCAACCGCAATCTGTTGCATTTCATCCTTCGTTTTAAGGTTGATTCTTGGCCTTAAGTCTCCATTGGAAACCTTAACAGCTACGTCATCGATTGAAGAGATTGTTTCTTTTATGGATAGATAAAGGCCAATAAATAAATACACAATTATTAAACTAAAAAATGCACTCATAAAAATCAGGAGATTCCTTGTTTTTTCCGCAGCCTTTACTTCGCTTCTTGCCTTTTGATCCAGATAGCTTGAAGAATCATTCAAAAAAGCATAGACACTATTAATGGATGAAGTTGCTAAATCAAAGTATTGTTTGGAATCCATTTGAATCTGATCACTTGATATAAACTCTTTTGTTATGGTATTCACCAATATATCAACAGAATTGGCTGCCGTTTCGTAACCGGTTTCAAGTCCCTTACTTGCAGCTTCTTCAGCAAATAATAATGAAGTGTTTTTCCTGACTTCATTGTTATTCATAGCAATGCTCTCCAATAAACTCAGTAACTGCTGCCTTTCTTCCGCAGACATATTTTTCTTTGTCGCAATTCCGGAGCCTTTGGCACGGCTTTGACCCATCTTTTCCGCCATAGTCGGTAAGTTATTCATTGTAAGATCAACCAATAAATATGAGGCGGAATCATCCTGCAGCTGCAATTTTGTTTCAAATGACACCTTATGCGTTAAATCAAGTTCCTTACTCACTAAATCTGTATGAGCCGTAAATGATTCGCCAGGTAACATTTGGTCTAACTCATTTTGAATTTTCTTTAGATCACTTTTAATGGACTCCCAACCAGCAATATCTTTAATAATAAACGGATTGTCCGCGATTATTTTATCAATCAGATCTATATCGTTTTCAAGTTCTATATCCTTCTGCTGTAAATCTTTTTTGAAACCGCTATCGCCGTTTAAATATGAAGAGGATATCCCTCTTCGTTCTTGCGTATGCTTAATCAAATTTCTAATCAAAATATTAGTTTCTATCCCTTTACTTTGTTCTGTCTTGATATCATAAACCTTTTGAGCATCCAATAATTGCATTGTCAAAAAGACACTCAAGGGTATCAAAAAAAGCACAAACATAAAGATGAATTTTCTGCCATACTTTATTTTATTCATCAATTTGATCGACGGAGCGAAAATACTATTCATGTTAAACCCCCAGTTATTTTATTTTTATACGCTGACTTCAGTTGATCAATTGTTCAGCTAGCGCTAACTTATTATCGATATCTTCCAAGATAGTTTTCGTGTAATTTAGATTATGGACACCCCAACTTTTATCGTTTTCAACAAAACTCAGGTTAGTAATAACGATATCAAGTAATTGTTTAGCTTGGTTATAATTAGGAGCACTTTTCGAACTATCTAGTTTTTTTCTAATATTAGCGAGACGATCATCAAACGTTTTTGTTTGATCTTTAAAATCTGTTTGAATTTGGTCAACATGGTTTGCAAATTCCTGTTCGTCCTCAGTAGCGTGGCATAAATAACATGAAGTGATTACTTTATCTTTTATCGCTTGAGAAGGGATTATGGCAACAAACGTATGATTTTGATTCGTCATATGGCAATCCGCGCAGGAAATTCCTTCTGTATATCTATTATCTGGCATAGTTGGTATTCCAATCGCCCCTGTTCCCTTAAACATATTGGATTGGGAATTATGAGCAGCCATTCCCGGTTTGATATCTGTTGCTACATGGCAGGTTGAACATAACTCTGTAGGATTACTGGCATTTCTGAGAGCAATATAACCTTTGGCATCAAAGGTATGGCATGTTCCACACGTTATGGATGTAGTTAAAGATTGAATTGGCGGTTTATTGTTATCTAAAGCTATACCATACTCGTAAGAGTGGCATTGATAGCAACTATCCGTGACATGGTTGCCCGGAGTCTGCTTTTGCTCATTAAGTACTTTCAAAGACTGATTATGTGCGCTTTTGTCATACTGCTGCCGAATGGGAGTAAAGATATCCGTTTCGGGTTCCGGATCGGGCAATTTCACCTTGGTTGAGTGAGTCTCTGCACCTAATCCTGAGGGATTGGGTGCTACGGCAGTTTTGATGGTTAGGAAGAATTTGGGTAGTAGTGTCACAAGAAGCACAACAATGAATAGGATCAAAACTACCTGTATTCCTCTTGAATACTTAAATTTCATTTTAAAACCCCCTTACTAAATTAAACCACAAATCGTTTAACAGAATAATGCAGTTCCTCAGCCAAAGATGTTAAGGCCTCCGCTTGATGCTTCAACTCTTTGGTAGATTCTGTTTGTTCCGAAACATTGGCCTCTACTTGAATGGTCTGCGCTACTGTACTCTCGGTGAACTGCTCTAAATTACGAGATTGAGCATTCATCATCTCGCTTGCGGCTGTAAGTTCCTCGATGGTTGAATAAACGTCCTGCATTTCGTCCGCTTGCTTTTGCGTGTTTGCGATAATTTCCCGAAAATCATCCGTCATGTTAAAAACGATGTCTCTTGTATTAACAACAGATTTATTTCCATCCTCGAGGACGCTAAGTGCCCTTTTCGAGAAACTTAGCATATTGTTAATACGTTCAGAGACTTTCGTATTATTATCTGCACTGGC
This sequence comes from Desulfitobacterium sp., assembly GCF_034927245.1. Taxonomy (GTDB): domain Bacteria; phylum Bacillota; class Desulfitobacteriia; order Desulfitobacteriales; family Desulfitobacteriaceae; genus Desulfitobacterium_A. Next base: position 9,654 of record NZ_JAYFQK010000054.1, on the reverse strand, counting down.
CTGAGCTAATTGACGTATTTGATTAGCGATTACTGAAAAGCCGCGACCATGCTCACCATTTCTCGCTGCCTCAATTTCTGCATTTAAGGCCAATAAACTTGTAGAACTCGCAAACTGTTTGGTAATATCGGTTATATCGGCAACTTCCTGGAATAAGGTAGAGAGTTCTTTAACGATGTTATTAGCCTCCTCGGAGTTATGTTTCATTTCTTCTAATTGATCGATCGCGGCTTGAAGTTTTCGTCCCCCTTCTTCGGCCTTAAGGGATGAAAGTTTTGCGGCTTCGGTAATATGCTGACTGGAAATAGCGATTTGATTGATACTCATGCTGTTTTGTTCAATGATCTCGGCCATTTGTTTCAGGTTTTTCATGTTGAGTTTAGCGTTCTGTGCAGTATTCTCGAACGTTTCATTAATTTCCTGAGATATCTTTTCGGATTGGATTGTTGACTCAGTAATTTTTTCACTTGAAGTCAAGAGTTTTTTTCCTTTGTCCGTCGTTTCTTGGATTAAACCAGAAAGATCTTCTATCATAGAGTTAAACGATTGGGCAAAGAGACCGAGTTCGTCTTGGCTATCCGTATATACCCTATGTCGAAGGTCGCCACCGGCTACTTTATTCGTTGCTGTGATCAATTCAGTAATAGATTTTTTAATCCCTAAAGCTACAAAATACGTTACGATACTCGAGAGAATTAGCCCCAGAATGATTAAACCGACTGAGGACAACGTAGAATTTAGAACATTATGATTATTTTGTTCTTGAACGGCAGCCACGAGATCAAGAATAGCCGTGGATAGATCGGAACTTGCCTGAATGATTTGATTCGCTGAAGCGCCCGTATTGGGAACGATTTGACCCACAATTATCTTATTCCCATTGATATATTGGGTAAACAAGTTGTTGACTAAATAACTAAAACTATCATGTTTATATTGAACGTTTTCCAGTAAATCCGTTTGTTGACTTCCTAGAAACAGCTTTAAACGATTGAATTCTTGATTAAAGCTTCGGTCGTAATAGCGGAAGTCGTTAATAATTTCATCATGCCTTTTTTCATCGGTTGTTGACACAAACTCCAAAGCCATAGTCTGCTGTTTAATGATAATAGACTTAATAACATCATTTTCTTTGATAATTTGAATGTATTTAGAATTAGAGTCTTCGGACATTACTTGTGCTTTTGAGATTTTATAATATAAAAAGGTTGTGCTCGCAATAACAAGGATAGCTGTAAAAATTAACCCTAACATCAATTTATAAAATAACGGAAGTTTTTTATATTGGAATATATTCACAATCAATCCCCCCAATTTACACATTCTAATGCCTTAATTCAATTCAAAGTTGTTTGCCCAAGCAACCGCTTCATAATAAGCTTTCGCAATGTCCTCCACATCAATGGCCAGCTTCTCTGCTAAGGTAAATATTTGTGCCCATTCACCTTTTTCGTATGCCAGCGTAAGTTTGTAGCAATTAGACATTTTTCCTTCATCAAGCTTCCCGGAAAGTAACTTCTTAGACTCTTCAGATATCGGTAGTTCAGGAAGAAGCAACTCCATCGGGCAACCTGTCAAGACGTCTATCATTGAGAAAATCCCAAGGGTAAAGAATTCCATCTTTCGTTCATCCAAACCTATTTTACCGCAGAGAATCTCAAGGATTTTTGCCCTTTGTGCACAAAGACTAACGATGGTGTCCTGGCTGTCGCCACCAATCTTACGAAGCGCTGTTATATAGGCCCATTTTTTCAGCTCTTCCAGTCCCATTCGGATTGCTGCCTGTTTGACTGAAGTTATTTTTCTCCCACGGTAATAATAAGTGGTATTTGCAATCCTTAAAATCTCATAGGAAAAGGAGACATCCCTCTCGATGACTCCTGATATGTCTTTAAATTCGGATTCTTTATTTTCAAGTGCTTTGATCAAATTAATGTGGTTCATTTTTGACGGTGGGATTCCTTTAGAATGCTTAATTACCGGCTTGGCAAAATAGTATCCCTGGAAAAAGCTATATCCGGCTTTAACAGCCATTTGAAAGTCATCATTGTTTTCAATCTTCTCGGCAAGAAACTTTATTCTTTTATTTTTGAATTGCTTAACGACATATGTTCTTTCATATTCAGTTTTGGTCAACATAAAATCAACCTTGATTATATCGGCTATTTCAATAAGCGCCTCATAACCCGGTCTGAACACAAAGTCGTCCAAAGCAATAGTATACCCTTCAGCTTTGAGATTTTTACATGCAGAAACTACATCTCCGCTTGGTTCAATGTTTTCGAGTACCTCGACTACGATTTGTTCTTTTGGAAATAACGTTGCAACACCATGTAAAAGCATGTTTTCGGTAAAATTAATAAAGGCCTTTTTCTTACCCGATATTTCACTGACACCCATTGACAAAAAACCGGCTGCCATCACACTTGATGTCGCAATGTCACCGTTATTGCAGTTATATTCGGTACCTCCTTCTTCTCTATAAAGAAGTTCATAGCCATACAAATTATTATTTTTACCAAAAATCGGCTGCCGCGCGAACAGCAAAGCCATAACACTTCAACTCCCGCTACCCAATCATTAGATATTACCTTGATATTTCCAACTACTTATAAAATTACTTCAATCATTTATTATAAAGATTGAAGTAATTCACAGCAAAACCACATGCTATTATATTTAACAAAAAACCAAATCAATCACCCGTTCATCGATTTCGTCTTATTTAACTGCTGCAACTCTTGTAGCATATCCCGGCTTACTTCATAGGCCCTTTTTAGCCCCGCAATATCTGTCCCGTTAATTTTGGCGGAATAGTCTTCAATTATGCTTGATAGCCTGTCCTGTTCAACTGTGTTATTACGCGCAAGCTCGTTCTTATCCAAAATTCCCTATCTCCAACCATAATGTCATTGACCGAATATGCAAAGTCGCAATAAATTAATTGTTACTACAATTATATCTTTTCTAAGTGAAAATCTAAAATTGATCAACAACACCTTAATAAAATTGCCCCATTGTTTATTTACAATTGGGTAATTTTCTCTGCAATATTCGTTGTTTTTCTTTATTTATCATATCAAACCTCGCCGTTTACATATATATCCATCTTGTGCTGCGTCACTGTTGTACCGGTACTCCAAAAACGAACGTTGTTCCCGAATTGGCTTCTGAAGTAAAATAAACATATCCTCCCAAATACTTTTCTCCGAGAAGCTTCATACTATAAGTTCCAATTCCACGTCCACTGCCCTTGCTGGAATAGGAGCGCTTGAATATTTGCAATTGGGCCTCTCTCTCCATGCACTGGTTATTATGTACCCGGAACTCGACAAAACCCTCTTTTTTTAAAAATCCGATGCTTATTGCATCCTTGTCGGAGGCTTCTACAGCGTTTTTTAACATATTGTTAACGATACGCCTTACAAGGACAATGTCACTTGTAATCATCACATCTTCATCGCAATTAATATTGATAGGACAAAGTACTGTATCATCTTTTCGATAAAACTCAACGAGTTTAACAGCCAGGTCCTTTGCCGAAAAGCTTGACAAACTGAGCTTAAGCTCTCCATTTTCAGCGGCTAGCAAGTCCTTTTGACTATTAATTTCATCTATCAAAATATCTATCGCTTCACCGGCATTCACCGATAATTCCTTAGCTTCATTGAGGTTCATCGTTTGGCTCATTATTTCCACAAGTCCTTTTACCGCTCCGGATGTATTCAGCAGATCATGGAAAAAGACTTGTTCAACGACCTGCCTTCTCTTCTCCTCACTGATATCCCTTACATTGAAAATTGTGTATTCATCGTTGACAGCTTCCGCAGGAACTGCATAAACCAAAAGCTCACAGGACTTTACTCCGTTATCGCTTTTTGCTGTAAATAGGCATTCTTTTTTTACAGGTGCTTTGGTTTTCTGAGATTCCAATATCGCAAGGATCGCTCCACAAACACTACAGTGTTCCGTAGTTCCAAAGCCTCCCGGCATCTCGTCAGAATGAACACAATTCAGAACCTCACCGGGGCGCAGACCCAGAAGTTCCACTTGTGATGAAAGTCCCAACGTTTCAAATAAAGCATTGTTTGAATATATAATTTGCCTTTGTTTGTTTAAAACCAGCAGAATGTAGGGCACGATGTTGAAAAGGTTAGGTATTAGATTTTGATTTTTAATTTGCTTTGCTTGAGATAATATTGCTTCGTCTGTTAAACGTGCACCAGGTGCAAATTGAGTCTCGTAATTTACAATATCATTAGCCATCATCGATCAACTCCCCAAGAAATTCATTTAAAAGCTTCATATGCTTTCATAAATTTTTCTGTATACTCCTCGTTACCTATTAAAGAATATACCTTGCTTAATAAAAGGTATATTTCCGAGTTTACAGGGTCAATGGATAATGCTTGTTTTAAGTGCATTAACGCTGCCTCCGTTCTACCGCATTCCAGTTCTTTTTTTGCCTTCTGCAAATCACTTTGTTCATTAATATCAGAAAATCCTTTCCAATCTTCATAAAATACCCGTTGCTCAATTTCACTCAGTAATTCCTTAAACTTTTCCATGGTGAATGGCTTTTGGAGATAAGCAACAGCACCCATTTGAGTACACTCTACGGCATTTTTTACGGTTGCATATGCTGTTGTGATTACCACAGGTGTTTGAATACCGTTTTGCTTCATCCATTTGTAAACTTCCGTACCGCTCATAAAAGGCATTTTTACATCCAGAAATACAATATTATAATGATCAGTCCTCAGTAACTCCAAAGCCTGCTTGCCTTTTCCTGCCGTTGTGACCAAATACCCTTCGTGTTCAAGGCATTTGGTCAGTAATATTCTACTGGATTTTGTATCGTCAACCACCAAAGCCTTCTTCAATTCTATCCCTCCTAAACTTGTACAGAGTAAACCACCGATATTATATCGTATTTTTCCAAATGTTGATATATTTCCGGTATACGTCCCCCCGGGGTCAGACCGTCTATAATGTTCGCTAAAATAAAGAAAAGACCTCCTTAGCAAAGAGGTCTTTGTATCTCTATATTTCCTTTTAACCGACCTCACCTGTTGCTGCTTCTTGGGCAATAGCAAGTTCGGTCAGCACTTTTTGATTCAGGCGAAGGCGAATTTCCTCTTCGATCGGCTCAAGGTTTTCGTAGAACATCACAAATATTTCACCGGGGTGACAATGATCAAGACCATATTGAAAGGCTTCGCGCTCCGGTAATACAACTGAGATTTGCTTAAGATCCATACCCGCAGCGCGTGCTTCCTCAAGCATAATCCCGGCAATTTCCCCCGGTTTTCGTCCCCGCAGATCCTTATCCTCGCGGATAATCAAACGATTAAATCCCTGTGCGGCGACCCGGGCAACTTCCCGAATCGACTCATCAGATCGATCTCCGGGTACGGTAACACAGCCCACAAGCGAACTCGCTTTAAATTTCTTGAGCGTCTTGACCACTTCTCGAATTCCGGCTGCGTTATGGCCATAATCGATAAAGACATTTACTCCGCCAATTTTATAAAGATTGAGACGTCCTCGATTATATACCGGATCGGAGGCAAACTCCCTTAATGATAAATTAATATCCTCTGCTGTTAATCCTAAAGCCCAGCCTGAAGCAATCGCCGCCAAAGCATTTTGAAGATTGTGGGCAGCCTTTCCCTCCCAAGTAATCGGAAGCTGTTTGACGGTGCAGATTTTATGACTCTGATCCCCTTGGCAAAGTAAAATTACCCCTCGGCGAACAATAACGGCTGTACCCCCGCAGGCTAAATGTTTACGAACCGTCAGGTTATCCTTTTCCTTGCTGAAAAAAATAACCCTTCCTTTGGTTTTATGCGCCATCTGGACAACCAGGGGATCGTCCGCATTTAATACAACATAGCTATGCGGCTTGACCACCTCTGCCACAAGGCCTTTGACATGGGCAATATCCCCAAGCGTCTCCACTCCGTATTGTCCTAAATGATCCTTGGCAACGTTGGTTACCACTGCGACATCGGCATAATCATAGGCTAACCCTGATCGTAAAATTCCTCCGCGGGCTGTTTCCAAAACAGCAACCTGGGCATCCGGATGGCGTAAGATCATACGAGCACTTTCCGGGCCTGTCGTGTCACCGCTCAAAAGAAGTTTGCCCCCGATATAAACCCCATCCGAAGTGGTCATTCCCACATTGAGATGCCGATCAGCAAGCATTTTCCCGATCATACGGGTCGTTGTCGTTTTGCCGTTTGTTCCCGTTATCGAAACGATCGGAATTCTTCCATTACCGGCGGGAAACATATGATCCATAATTCTTTGGCCTACATCGGTGGGTTTTCCGAATGTGGGATAATGATGCATTCTAATCCCCGGTGCGGCATTGATCTCGATAATCGCTCCCTTTTGTTCCCGGTAGGAAACACCGATATCCTCAAGGACCAAATCAACGCCGGCGATATCCAACCCAATAATCCGTGCAGCATAGACCGCTAAATCCGCATTTTCCGGATGGACGAATGAAGTCACATCTTCGGCGACCCCGCCTGTGCTTAAGTTAGCACTATCCCGGAGATAAACGGTTTCCCCCTCGGCTGGTACAGAATCTATGGTTAACTTCTTCTGCGCCAGGGACATCGTTACAACAGGGTCAATTTTAATTTTAGTCAGGACTTTTTCGTGATCTTCACCCCGCAGCGGGTTTTCATTGATTTTCCGGACCAATTGTTCTATTGTTGAGACTCCATCCCCAAGCACGCTTGCCGGGATCCGTTCAGCTGCAGCAATAAGCTGATTGCCAACCACGAGGAGTCGATAATTTCGTCCCTCAATATACTCTTCGATTAAAACACGTTCACTATAGTTTTGCGCCAAGCGAAAGGCAGCACGAACTTCAGACTCAGTCTCTAATCTCAGGCTGACACCTTTTCCTTGGTTTCCATTATAAGGCTTGACGACGACGGACTTGCCTAACCAATTAAAAATCTCAACGGCTTCCTCCTCACTTTGGGTGCTGTCTCCTCTTGGGGTAGGAACTCCTCCTTCATAGAGAAGCTGTTTCGTCAACTCCTTATCACAGGAAATATCGACCCCAATACTACTTGTCTGATCCGTCATTGCCGCTTGAATCCGTCTCTGATTCCGACCGTACCCCAGCTGGAGAAGACTGTCTTGATTTAAGCGCTGAACGGGTATTCCCCTTTCCTGTGCCGCTTCCAAGATTGCTTTGGTTGAAGCCCCCAGTTCAAATTTCTCATAAACTTGGCGTATGCGTTCAAGCGATGTTTGAATATCGGGAAGCCTTCCCGCAAGAAGCTCTTCAACAACCTTAAACCCCTGCCTAAATCCTTCAATCCCCGCCTCCAGCGAATCATAGGTGAAAATGATTTCATACTCTCCCGGAGCTTCAATAATCGACATCGTTTTGCCGTAAGGAATGGTTTGCCCCGTTAGGGTTAAAAGTTCAATGGTCACATGTTCAATCACATGTCCGATCAGGGTTCCCTCCTGAAGGCGCTCGATAAACCCCCCCGGTTTGCCCCGTGAACAATAATGATCATAAAGATTGGGAAGGCTCTGGATGAGGCGCGAATTAAAATCCCCGAGTGTATTGCTTTCTATTTCTGCCCATTCCTGGAGATCCACAACGGTTCGGATGATTGGCCGATAACTATAGACGTTAGCACCCTGAATCGCCTGGATACTTTTTATCTCCATTGCGATATTTGTCCTCCTTTGACCGCGGGAAAAGTACACATTAATTAGTTTTACCCTTTTTATTCTTAATATTCTCGTTATCGATTCTTAGGATTGATCATGAGCAACCCGACGTTTAAGGTCGAAGCCGTATCCTTCAGATAAAACGTGCATGAGTACCGGTGTCAAGACTAAAGCTTGCCCGGGCGAAACTTCTGAAACATTACTCGCAATAGTCGGTGAGGCATCGACCACTGTTACCGTATTTTCCCCTACCACGGAAAATCGCCCGTCGGTATGGACCAATATTGCCGTATCCTCGTCAATTCCTACACCCAAAACATAAGGATTTTGAGAAACGGCCGTTAGCAAGCGGCCAATTCTTCCCCGCTGTGCAAAATGCTGGTCAACAACAACCGAATGCAAAAGTCCCAACCCCGGAGCCATCGTCAGGGTATTTTTCTTCGCTGTGCCCGCTTCGCCGCCAACGATCATGGTGTCCGACATGACAGAAGCCCCGGCACTTGTCCCGGCGATGATTACCCCTCTCTCATAAAGCTGATGCAATGCTTTGCCCAGCTTAGTTCCCCCGATAAGCCCGGTAATGCGGAGCTGATCTCCCCCCGTAAAAAAAACTCCGGATGATTTTTGTAATTGACGAACGATATTTTCGTGATTGGCCCCGCCGCGTTCGGCAACATCCAGCACTTGAACATCCCCGCCGCCTAATTTCTCAAACAGCTCCCGGTACTCTGCTCCGACTTGTTCGGGAAGCTCGGTTGCTACAGTTAGAACGGTTATAACGCTATCACGCCCGCCCGCTTCCCTAATAAAACGTTTTAGGATTTTGCACTCTCCCTCTTTATCCTCTGCCCCGCCAATAATTAATAGCTTGCCATCAATATACTCACTCATGAAAAACCTCCCTCCTTTATTTATTTTCCGCAAAAAGGGCCTCACATTATGCAGAATTAAACATTTTCCATTCTGCGCCATATATTATTTTTAAGAAGGGAGGACTTTATATGCCCCAACATCAAATTGTCATTCATCGTTCCAGTCGTCAACTTGAACTTCTTGATGGAAACAGAGTGATTGCCCGTTATCCAATCGCTATTGGAAAATCGAACACACCCACTCCTACCGGCCATTTCTCTGTAGCCAGTAAATATGTGAACCCCGGCGGAGTCTTTGGCAGCCGCTGGTTAGGACTCTCGATCCCTCATTACGGAATTCACGGCACAAGCAACCCTGCAAGTATTGGAACAATGGCTTCTAAGGGATGCATTCGTATGCATAATCACCACGTTGAAGCCCTCTATCACCAGGTAGGGATAGGTACGCCGGTTATCATAAAACCTTAGCATGTGGTATAGCCGAAAGGGAGTATCGCGAAACTACTTTTTAAAGGGGTTGGTGACACTCCCTTTCCCATACTCCGGTTGAAAATCACAATCCGCAATGTACGAAAAAAGGTACAGCCTCCTCAATTTCTTGAGAAAGTGTACCCTCCTACTCTTGACAGTGGGGGGTAGCGGTTATCCCGCTACCCCAATATTAAATGTCAAAGTGGATTATCTTAATCCATCTTCTCCCTTAATTTCATTCTTTTGCAGCCCGCCAATACGAGGATGAGGACGACCTGACGCAGTAACAACGATGGCTACAACAAGTTCATCCGCGCGAGGAGCATCAGGAATTCTAACTTCCATCGCATCATAATGGGTACGCACAAAAGCTGCGTCCTTGAAATGGACGGGAACATCTAACCCTGTGCCTATTCCACCCAACTTTTTAGCGGAAGGAATAATCGCCTTTCCTCCACCGACTTCTGCACGGAACGGTTTGCCAAGACGCGGGTGAAGAATGGCTGCGGCATGTTCCAGTTCACCTTTTTCGCCCACAATGACACCTTTGCCATAGCTATTAACCTCTTCTTTAGCAATGCCCAAAGCTTTCACACCT